>NZ_JBWJPD010000001.1:0-391440 GCF_056393165.1 Stenotrophomonas sp. Steno-C17 | reverse complement strand
GCGGAAATCTGTCGAAGGCGGCGTGGGTCCGGTTGCGGAGGCGTGAGCGCCATGGATGGCGCCTGCGGTCCTGCCCACCCACACCGCCCCACCTCTGACAGATTCCTGCGGCTGGTGGCAACTGCGACTGTTGTTGCGCGCGGCTGTTGGTAGGTGTCGACCTTGGTCGACACATCTGTCAGATATCGAATTCCAGATTGGGGTCAGAGCCCGTTGCGCAGCAACGGGATCCGACCCCGTGCCGTTCCAGCAGCGCGCGGAACTCTGTCGAAGGCGGGGTGGGTCCGGTTGCGGGGGCGTGAGCGCCATGGATGGCGCGACCGAGGCTACATGGACGTACTTGCGCCGTCCCCCGCAACCGGACCCACCCCGCCATCCCACGGAATGCACGCTTTTGCTTCAGTCGATCATGGCTCGACTCTACGGCAGGTGCAGGGCTGCAAGCCCTGCAAACAAACACCCACCCTGAGCATTGCGCGCACTGCTTTGAGCGCATCGCGCGCCGCCCGCGCGGCACGCTGCACAGCGACGGAATCCTCCGCCTCATCCAGGACATCCCATGACCCTGCGTCACCTGCCGCTGCACGGCGCCCTGCTGCTGGCCATCAGCGGCCTGCCCACCGCCGCGCTGGCCGAAGCCACCTCCCCCGCCCGCACCCAGCAGGTGCCCGGCGTCTACCACCAGCGCATCGGCAACCTGCAGGTCACCGCCCTGTTCGACGGCGTGGTGGCGCTGGGGCGGCAGGAAGTGGTGGACGTGCCGCCCACCCTGGTCAGCCGCCTGCTGGAAGGGCGCTACGTGCCCGAAGACAGCAAGGGCCTGCAGACCGCGGTGAACGCCTACCTGGTGCGCCAGGGCAACCACCTCACCCTGGTCGATACCGGCACCGCGCAGTGCTTTGGCCCCGGCCTGGGCCAGGTGCTGGCCAACCTGCGCGCCGCCGGCATTGATCCGGCCCAGGTCGATGACATCCTGCTGACCCACGCCCACCCCGACCACATGTGCGGCGTGCTCGATGCCCAAGGCCACCCGGCCTATCCCAATGCCACGGTGTGGCTGACCCAGGCCGATGCCGATTACTGGCTGGACCCGGCCAGCGCGGCCAGCGCGCCCGAAGGCGTGCGCTTCGCCTTCCCGCTGGCCCGCAACGCGGTGGCGCCGTACCAGGCCGCCGGACGCCTGCGCACCTTCCAGCCCGGCGACGCGCTGCCCGGCGGCGCGGTGGCGATGGACACCCACGGCCATACCCCCGGCCATGTCTCCTACCGGTTCGACAGCCAGGGCCAATCCTTGCTGGTGTGGGGCGATGTGCTGCACTTCCACGCGGTGCAGTTCGCGCACCCGGAGGCCGCCTTCGAAGCCGATGCCGATCGCCCGGCAGCGACGGCCAGCCGGCGCAGCGTGCTGCAGCAGGCCACCGCCAAGGGCTGGTGGGTGGCCGGTGCGCACCTGCCGTTCCCCGGCCTGGGCCACGTGCGCAGCGAAGGCCAGGCCTACGCCTGGGTGCCGGCGGAGTATTCGCCGCTGAAATGAGGTGCCGCCGGGCATGGCCCGGCGCAACCGGTACCCTTCAGCAGGTGCCGCCCACGGGTAGCGCCGGGCCATGCCCGGCGAACGCAACGACAGCCGCTTATTCCAGCCCCAGCCAACCGCCGATCACGCCGCGCGCTTCTTCCACGCCGGTGCGGTCTTCGCCGGAAAACACCTGCACGCTCACCGTATCGCCATAGGCCGAATGCAGTTCCTTGCGCACCTTCTGCAGGGTCTGCATCTGCTGGCTGCGGCTGAGCTTGTCGGCCTTGGTCAGCAGCGCGTGCGCGGGCAGGCCACGCTGCACGGCATAGGCCAGCATCTGCCGGTCGTAGTCCTTCAGCGGGTGGCGGATATCCATCACCACCACCAGGCCGCGCAGTGCTTCGCGGGTGCGGAAGTACTTGTCGATGAAGGCCTGCCAGTGCGCCTGCAGTTCCAGCGGCACCTTGGCGTAACCGTAACCGGGCAGATCGACCAGGCTGGCTTCCGGGGTGACCTGGAAGAACACCAGCTGCTGGGTGCGGCCCGGCGTCTTGGACACGCGGGCCAGCGCGTTCTGCCGGGTCAGCGCGTTGAGGGCACTGGACTTGCCAGCGTTGGAGCGGCCGGCGAAGGCCACTTCGGCCCCTTCATCGGGCGGCAGCTGCCGCGCGTTGTGGGCCGAGAGGTGGTAGCGGGCGCGTTCGATGAGCAATGACATGTGCCTAGGATCGCATGTTGCGGCGCCGCGCGCCCGCCCCGGGGCGCCATGGGTCCGGAAAATGCTGCGCTGCTTCGTTGACCGTGCGCGGAAACGGCGTTGATAATCCGGGCGATGCCGGTCGCTGCCGCCCGGCCCGGTCCAAACGGAGCTTCAGCATGCGCCACGCTCGCGTTCTTGCCGTATCCGCCCTTGCCATGGCCGTGGTGGTTGCCGCCGCTGCCTTCGCGCAGACCACCCTGGTCCCGCTGCCCGACAATGGCCCGATCCAGACCGCCTCGCTCGAGGTGGATTTCAGCAAGACCACCTGGGGCAACGCCAAGGAAGGCCAGGACAAGGCGGCCGCCTGCGCGGCCTGCCACGGCGCCGATGGCAATTCCACGGTCGAGATGTACCCCTCCATCGCCGGCCAGAGCGAACGCTACGTGGCCCAGCAGATGGCGCTGATCGCCAATGGCCAGCGCAGTTCCGGCGCCGCCGTGGCGATGGTGCCGTTCGTGCAGAACCTCAGCCCGCAGGACATGCGCGACATCGGCGCATTCTTCGCGACCCAGAAAGCCACCGCCGGCATTGCCGACGACACGCCGGTGGCCGAGGGTCCCTACAAGGGCATGAAGTTCTACGAGATCGGCCAGCAGCTGTACCGCGGCGGCGATGCCCAGCGCGGCCTGCCGGCCTGCATGGCCTGCCATGGCCCCAGCGGCGCCGGCAACCCGGGCCCGGCCTACCCGCATATCGGCGGCCAGCACGCCAGCTACGTTGCGCGGCGGCTGCAGGAATACCAGGCCGGGCAGACCCATGAAAGCGACAAGGCGCACTTCCAGATCATGGCCGCCATTGCCCAGAAGCTGACCGAACAGGAAGTCCAGGCCCTGTCCAGCTACCTGCAGGGCCTGCACAACCGCGCCGACGACGTGGCCGCGCAGACCACCACCATGCCACCGGCTGCCGCCCCCTGACGGCCATTGGTCGGCGCGGTTCGCCACGGCGGCCCGCCACTGCGGTATGTTTCCTTCACGCCGGCGGCTGCGCCGGCGTTGTTATTTTCAATGGAGATGCACGTCGATGAGGTTGATGTCCCGCCTGTTGCTGTCCCTGCTGGTGCTGCTGCCGCTGGCGGCCTGCGCCGCCACTCCCGCCAATGCGCCGCTGGTGGAAGGCAAAGATTACGAGCGCATCGCCCAGCCGGGCCCGTTCCAGCCGCTGGCCGGCAAGATCGAAGTGGTGGAAGTGTTCGGCTACCCCTGCCCGCACTGTGCCCACTTCGAACCGCAACTGGCCGCCTGGGCCGCCAAGCTGCCGGCCGACGTGCGCTTCACCCCGGTCCCGGCCGCCTTCGGTGGTGCGTGGGATGCCTGGGCCCTGGCCTATTACGCCGCCGATGAAGTAGGCGTTGCCAAGCGCAGCCATGCGGCGGTGTTCAAGGCCCTGCACGAAGACGGCTCGCTGCCCATGCAGAACGTGTCGGCCGATGAACTGGCCACCTTCTACAAGGCCTACGGCGTGGCCCCGGACCGCTACAAGCAGGCCCTGCGCGGTGAAGCGGTGCAGCAGAAGGTCTCCGCCGCCCGCGCCTTCGCCAAGCGCACCCAGGTGCCGGGCACCCCGGCCATCATCATCAATGGCCAGTATCTGGTGCGCGGCAACAGCTTCGAAGACCAGCTGCGCATTGCCTCGGCGCTGATCGCCCAGGCCCGCGCCAGCCGCGGCCGCTGAACCAATCCCGACCCTGCACACGGCGCATCCGCCGCCGCGTGTCATCATTTCCCCCTGGCCGGCGTTCGCCGTCGGCCCCACCATTCCAGATGCTGGAGACGTTTCCATGAAGACCCGTTACGCCGCCCTCGCACTCGCAGCGCTGCTGCCGATCCTGGCGGCCTGCAAGGCCGACGACGGCACCGCCAACACCACCGCACCGGCTGAACCGGCCGCCCCGGCCGCCACCGAGACCCCGGCACCGGCCGCCGAGCCGGCCGCAGGCAGCGAAAGCGCCGCGCCCGCCGCAGAGGGCAGCACCGCCCCGGCCGACGCCGCCCCGGCGGCCGCGCCGGCCCCGACCACCACCGCCTTGACCGGCCCCGCCCCGGTGGAAGGCGCCGACTACCAGCTGATTCCGAACGGCCAGCCGTTCCAGCCGGCTGCCGGCAAGGTGGAAGTGGTGGAAATCTTCGGCTACGTCTGCCCGGCCTGTGCCGCCTTCCAGCCGCTGGTCGGCCCGTGGAAGGCCGGCCTGCCCAGCGACGTGAACTTCGTCTACGTGCCGGCCATGTTCGGCGGCACCTGGGATAACTACGCCCGCGCCTTCTACGCCGCGCAGACCCTGGGTGTGCAGGAGAAGTCGCACGAAGCGCTGTACCAGGCCATCCACGTGCAGAAGACCCTGAAGGGCGAGCGCGGTGCCGACTCGGTGGAAGACATCGCCAAGTTCTACGGCACCTACGGCGTGGACCCGAAGCAGTTCGCCGCCACCATGGGCAGCTTCGCGGTGAACGCCAAGACCAATTCGGCCAAGCAGTTCGCCCAGCGCAGCCAGATCTCCGGCACCCCGTCGATCATCGTCAACGGCAAGTACCTGGTGAAGGGCAAGGGCTTCCCGGACATGCTGCGTATTGCCGACCACCTGATCGCCCGCGAACGCGCGGCCGCCCAGGCTCACTGATTCCAGAGACGTTTCCCCGGCCGTGACTTCCCCCCACACACGGACCCTGCGCTTGCTGACGGCCAATATCCAGGCCGGCTCAAGCACCCGCCGCTACAGCGACTATGTGACCCGCAGCTGGTCACATGCGCTGCCGGCGGGGCGCAAGCGCAGCAGCCTGGATGCGATCGCCACCCTGGCCCGCAACCATGACATCGTCGGCCTGCAGGAGGCCGACCCGGGCAGCCTGCGCTCGGGCTTCACCAACCAGACCCACTACCTGGCCCAGCGCGCCGGCTTCAATTACTGGAGCCACCAGCCGAACCGGCGCATGGGCGGTGTGGCGTCCAGCGCCAACGGCCTGCTGAGCAAGCTGGAACCGGTGGAAGTACAGGACCACGCCCTGCCCGGCCGCATCGGCGGGCGCGGCGTGCTGCTGGCCAAGTTCGGCGATGGCGCCGACGGCTTGGCCGTGGCGGTGGCCCACCTGTCGCTGGGTGCCGGCTCGCGCATGTCGCAGCTGGGCTTCATTGCCGAGCTGCTGTCCGATCATCCCAACGCGGTGCTGATGGGCGACTTCAACTGCCTGGCCGAACGCCCGGAAATGCAGGTGCTGTACCAGAAGACCCAGCTGCAACCGCCCGGCTGCGCGGTGCCCACCTTCCCCAGCTGGCGCCCGGACAGGGCGATCGACCACATCCTGGTCAGCAGCAACCTGCAGACCCGCAGCGTGGAAGCCGTGCCCGCCGCGTTTTCCGATCACCTGGCCCTGGCCATGGCGATCGACGTGCCGGCCGACGCCCTGCGCTGACCGGCTTTCGGTAGGTGCCAACCTTGGTTGGCACACACTTGGCACGCCCCCGGTAGAGTCGAGCTTGCTCGACTGGCGAAATAATTGGCCCCGCGAAGCGCAGTCGAGCAAGCTCGACTCTACACTCGGTGGCATGACCACTCCGCCTTCCCCTGCACTACGCCTGCGCCGCTGGCTGCTGCGCGGCAGCTTGCTGCTGATCGCCCTCATCGCCGCGCTGGCCCTGTGGAACAGCCCGTGGGCGGCCGCACCCAAGCTGCTGTGGTCACTGGCGCGCATGCCGCCGGCGCAGCAGTTGCCGGTACCCGTGGACGGCGTTCGCCCCCGGCAGATTGCCGATACCTTCGGCGCCCCGCGCGGGCGCGACCGCACCCACGCCGGCATCGACATCTTCGCCAAGCGCGGCACGCCGGTGCGCAGCGTCACCGCCGGGGTAATCGCCGACGTACGTGAAAGTGGCCTGGGCGGGCGCCAGGTGTGGGTGATCGGCCCGGCCCGCGAGCGCTACTACTACGCGCACCTGGACAGCTGGGCCGAGGGCCTGGCACGGGGCCAGATCGTGCAGGCCGGCGACCTGCTGGGCCACGTGGGTGACAGCGGCAACGCCCAGGGCACCCCGCCGCATCTGCACTGGGGCATCTATGGCGCCGGCGGCGCGCGCGACCCGCTGCCGCTGCTGCGTTGATCGCCAGCGCCCCGCACCGCCGTTGTAGAGTCGAGCTTGCTCGACTGCGGTTGCCCGTACCCCCTCGCGAGCCGCATCATCGCCACACTGCCAGGGAGAGCACCGATGGGCCTGTTGCGCGCCGCACCGCTGTTGATCGCGATCTTCACCCTGGTGACCGGCTGCAGCACCCTGCGGGCTCACCGCGACCCGTGGTGCAGGCAGCTGGCAGCCTTCGCCAACAGCGCGCAGGTGGAAACCGCACAGTCGATCGAACTGGTCACCGACTGGGCTGAATGGAGCAAGTGGTGCGTAGATCATGGCACCGAAGCGGGCCAGCAGTTCTGTCGCTGGCTGATCCCGAACACATCGACTGAATACGCCTCGGCCAACATCCGCCGCGCGCTGGCCTGCCTGGATCCCACCGCCCTGCACGCAGCCCGTTGGCGCAGCACGCCGGTGTACCTGACCGGCAAGGTGCGGGTGTACGGCGCCCCCATGATCGATGAAGACGTCAGGGTCACCGTCGAGTATGCCGATGGCATCGAGGGGCAGCGGCCGCACATGAAGATCCAGGCCGAACGCGACCCGCCTTTGTAGCGTCGAGCTTGCTCGACTGCCGTTTGCCGACCCGCCAAGGCCACGACCGGGCCATTTGTAAATAGAAACAATTCCCATTACGATATTTGCGTTTTCCGGGCGGCCAGGACGGTCGTCCACCATCACAATGCCCAGCCCCCGCCCTGCCCGCAGGACCGGGCCAGCGGCGTGAGAACCCCACCAGCCGCGGCGCCAGACCATCCGGGAAGCCGGTCGGACGCACGCACGTGCCCGTCCAGGAACCCCCATGATCCGTTCAACCCCTGCTCTGCTGCCGCATCGCCTGTCCGCGGCGGTGCTTTCCGCCCTGTGCCTGGCCGCCACCCCGGCCGCCTTCGCCCAGACCGCCGCTGCCGACCCCACCACCCTGGACAAGATCGTGGTGAAGGGCGAGCGCGCCGAAGGCTATTCCGTGCGCCGCACCTCGGCCGGTACCCGCTTCGATCTGGCACCGCGCGAGATTCCGCAGTCGGTCAGCATCATCAGCCACCAGCGCATCGAAGATCAGAACCTGGATGACATCATCGACGTGCTGGCCAACACCACCGGCATCAGCAGCACCCAGTCCGACACCGAGCGCACCGAGTTCTATTCGCGTGGCTTCTACATCGACAGCTACCAGTTCGACGGCCTGCCCACGCAGATGGTGCAGAACTGGAGCTACGGCGATTCCGGCCTGGACCTGGCCCTGTACGACCGCGTGGAAGTGGTGCGCGGCGCCACCGGCCTGCTGACCGGTGCCGGCAACCCGTCGGCGTCGGTGAACCTGGTGCGCAAGCACGCCGACAGCGCCGAACTGACCGGCAGCGTGTCGGTGAACGTGGGCAGCTGGGGCCGCACCCGCAGCACCGTGGACGTGACCACCCCGCTGAACAAGAGCGGTTCGGTGCGCGCCCGCGTGATCGGCAGCTACCTGGACACCGACGCGCAGATGGACCGCTACAACCAGCACAAGACGCTGGGCTACGCCGTCATCGACGCCGACCTGACCCCGGACACCCAGCTGAGCGTGGGCTACGACTACCAGCAGAAGCGCGCCAATGGCGCCACCTGGGGTGGTTTCCCGATGCTGTTCTCCGATGGCACCAGCACCGGCTACGACGAATCGTTCAACGCCAGCCCGAACTGGACCTACTGGGACACCACCAGCAAGCGCGCGTTCGCCACGTTGGAACACGCCTTCAACGATGACTGGAAAGTCCGCATCGGCGCGACCCACGACGAAACCAAGGCCGACGACAAGCTGTTCTACCCGGCCTACAACGACTGGGTCACCGGCGCTTCGTTCTTCGACAAGAACACCGGTGCCGGCATTTCGCCGTCGGCCGGCTTCTACAACACCGAACGCAAGGTCAATGCGGTGGACGGCTACTTCAGTGGCGCGTTCGAGCTGTTTGGCCTGAAACACGAAGTGATGGGTGGCCTGAGCTACAACAAGCGCGAGTACGCCAACTACGGCGACTACCAGATCGGCGGCGCCGGCCTCGCCTGGGATCCCTTCTCCAGCTACCTGAACTGGAACGGCAACATCAGCGAACCGAACTGGAACCCGCTGGCCCTGGCCAGCGAAGGCACCATCACCCAGAAGGCGGCCTATGCTGCGGCACGCCTGTCGCTGGCTGATCCGCTGAAGCTGATCGTGGGCGCACGCTACACCGACTGGAAGAGCGAGGGCGAAGGCGCCGACCGTTCGCACAAGGTCACCACCCCGTATGCGGGCCTGGTGTTCGACATCAACGACACCTACTCCACCTATGCCTCGTACACCGAGATCTTCCAGCCGCAGATGCTGAAGGACCGCAACGGCAGCTACCTGGACCCGGTGGACGGCAAGAGCTACGAAGTGGGCGTGAAGGGTGCCTGGTTCGACAACCGACTGAATGCCTCGGTGGCGGTGTTCCGCATCGAGCAGGACAACGTCGGCCAGTCCACCGGCGAGCCGGTCATCGGCGGCACCGGCGGCGAAACGGCCTACGTGGCCGCACGCGGCACCGTCAGCCGTGGCTTCGAGTTCGAACTGAACGGCGAACTGGCCCCGGGCTGGAATGCCACCTTCGGTGCTTCGCGCTACGTGGCCAAGGACATCAACGACGCCGACATCAACACCAACCTGCCGCAGACCGCGCTGAAGCTGTTCACCAGCTACACCCCGCAGTCGCTGCAGGAGCTGACCGTCGGTGGTGGTGCCAACTGGCAGAACCGCATCTACTACGCGGTGCCGGCTTACGGCCGCATCGAACAGAGCGGCTACGCCCTGGTCAGCGCCTTCGTGCGTTACCGCCTGTCGCCGGAATGGAGCGTTCAGGCCAACCTGAACAATCTGCTGGACAAGAAGTACTTCTCGCAGATCAACGGCTACGGTGCGTACGGCGACGGCCGCAACGGCTCGATCACCTTCACCTGGTCGTTCTGATGCACACGCGGCGCCGGCTCACCCCGGCGCCGCCATCGTGCAGCGTCGAGCCATGCTCGACCGCCCTGCTCTTGTAGAGTCGAGCTTGCTCGACTGCCCTGCTCTTGTAGAGTCGAGCTTGCTCGACTGCCTCGCTCTTGTAGAGTCGAGCTTGCTCGACTGCCCTGCTCTTGTAGAGTCGAGCTTGCTCGACTGCTCTGCTCTTGTAGAGTCGAGCTTGCTCGACTGCCCTGCTCTTGTAGAGTCGAGCTTGCTCGACTGCCTCGCTCTTGTAGAGTCGAGCTTGCTCGACTGAACCGCGAAAAGCAGTCGAGCAAGCTCGACTCTACCAAAGCACAGCAAGCACCCCGCCGGTTCGGCCAAAGCACAGCAAGCACCCCGCCCGATCGGCCAAAGCACAGCAAGCCCCCCGCCCCATCGGCCAAAGCACAGCAAGCCCCCCGGTCCATCGGCCAAAGCACAGCACGCACCCCGCCGGTTCGGCCAAAGCACAGCACGCACCCCGCCCGATCGGCCAAAGCACAGCAAGCCCCCGCCGGTTCGGCCAAAGCACAGCAAGCACCCCACCCGCTCGTCCAGGCGCCACAAGCACCACGCCGGGATGATCCCGGCGCGGCGCCCTCCCATCAGAACCGCAGGTCCGCGCGCATGTACCAGTAGCGACCCCGCGGAATGTCATACGTCGAGGCGTCGTAGCCGTTCAACGAGCACGACAGGCAGATCGGCGGATCCTTGTCGAACACGTTGTTCAGACCCGCAGTCAACTGCAGCCCCTTCATCCATTCAATCCGGTAGCCCACCTGCGCATCATGGAAGGTGGTCGCCGCCAGCTTGTTGGTGCCAGCCACCTGGTCGCTGCACACCGCGAACGCCACCGCGTCGCCGCAGTCTTCGGTCAGTTCGGAAATGTGGCGCATCGTCCAGTTCGCGCTCCAGTTGCCCAGCGTCCAGCCCAGCGACAGATTGCTGGTCCATTCGGGAATGGAACTGTCGGCCACTTCGATGCCCGGCCCCTGCGGCTGCTTCTGCCCGGCTGCACCGGTAGCCTCGTAACGGCCCACGAAGGTGTTCTGCCAGCCGATCTTGAACTGGCCGGCCGCGCTCTGCGGCAGCGTCCAGTGCAGGTCCACGTCCCAGCCATCGGTCTTGATCGAGCCCAGGTTGGTCAGGCGGTTGTTGAAGCCGTTGATGCCGCCGGTGCTGGCGCGGGTGATGCCATTGCAGTACAGCGGGTCCAGCGTATCCACGCACAGGTCCAGCTGGGTCTGCGCGTTGATGGCCTGGATCGCGCCGTCGATGGTGTGCCGGTAGAAGGTCACGTCCACGTCGAAACGCTCGGACCAGGTGGTGTTGTTGCCGAACCACGGGCTCCACACGAAGCCGGCGCTGAAGCTGCGCGAACGTTCCGGGTCCAGCTCGCGGTTGCCGCCGGTGGTCACCGAGATCTGCGAATTGGCCTGCTGGAAGCCGGTCGGCACGCCCAGCGCAGCGCAGTTGGCGGCACTGCCGCGCGGCGCGGTGCCGCCCAGACCAATCGAGCACGGGTCGAAGATCTGCAGGTCGGCACGCGCGGCCGAACCATACAGCTCACCGATGGACGGTGCGCGGAAGCCCTCGGCATAGGTGGTGCGCAGCACGAAGTCGTTGGTCACCTGCCAGCGCAGGCCGTACTTGGGCGTGAACTCGCCGCCGAAGGTGGAGTAGTCCGAGTAGCGCCCCGCCACGCTCAGGTCCAGCTTGCCGCCATAGGACGGTGCGGCGAACAGCGGCACGTTCAATTCCAGGTACGCCTCATTCACATCGTACGAACCAGACGTCGGCTGCGACGGCACGCCGTTGTAATGGCCGATCACCGTCAGCGGATCCGGCTGGTACCAGCCTTCGTACTTGCGGTGTTCCAGACCGGTGGCGAAGGACACCGCACCGGCCGGCAGGTTGAACAGTTCGCTGGACAGGTTGGCGGTGAACAGGGTCAGCTCGTTCTGGCTGCGGTCGCGCACCACCGGCTGGATCCACTGCAGCATGGCCGGGGTGATCGAGCCGGCGCCACCGAAGATATCCAGCGGCACGCAGCCCGGCGTGGCCGCGCAGATGGCCGGATCACCCAGCGCCAGGTTGATGTTGTAGATGTTGTAGCTGCCGTAATTGGTCTGGGTGGCCTTGTTCTTGCTGTACATGCCGTTTACGTCCCAGTACCACTGGCGGTCGGCGGCCTGGAAATTGCCTTCCAGGCCGGTAGCCACGTACTGCGTGTCCACCTTCTGTTCGAACACGCGCGCGCCGCCTTCCAGCGGGCGCCGACCGATCATGATCAGGTTGTCCGACGAATCCAGGGTGAAGCCGAACGGGTTGTAGGGGTTCAGCGCGGAAATGACGATGTTGTCGGCCAGCGGATTGCCGGTGCCGGCTTCGGGGCCGAAGAACAGCGGCTCCGGCGCGGCCTGGTTGGTCGATTCGCGGCGGTTGCCCAGTGCCTTCACGTACCACTGCACGTTGTCGCTGAAGTCGAAGCGGAACTGACCAAAGATGCCTTTGCGCTCCGACGGCGTCAGCACCATGTTGTATTCGGCGAAGTTGAAACGGTCAGCCGTGCCGAAGCAGTGGTAGCCATCGGTGCGGTCGCAGCCGTCGCCGCCGTTGTAGGTGGGCCGCGCGCCGGCGTTCGGGGTCAGGTCGTGGGTGGTGCCGGTGTTGGGGTCGGTGAAGATGAAGCGGCCATCGGGCGTGGCCGAACTGCCCAGCGCCAGACCCGTGCCCGGCACCGGGAAGCGCGACTGCTCGCGGTCGCGCGCATACACCGCGTCCTGCTTGGTCCAGCTGCCGCCCACGAACAGGCTGTAGCGGTCACCGCGCGTCCCCCAGGCCAGGTCCACGCCCTTCTGGGTGCCATCGCCCTTGCTGTATTCGCCGTAGTTCAAGGTGACCTGGCCACCATCGAAATCGCGGCGGGTGATGATGTTGACCACGCCGGCAATCGCATCGGAGCCATACAGCGACGAGGCGCCGTCTTCCAGCACTTCGATGCGCTCAACAATCGCCAGCGGAATGGTGTTCAGGTCGGTGGCCGCGCCCACACCCGAGGCCGACGATTCGTTGACCCAGCGGATGCCATCGACCAGCACCAGCACGCGCTTGGCGCCCAGGTGGCGCAGATCGACCTGCGCCGAACCGGCGCCCACACCGCTGCCGTCGGGTGGGAAGCCGAAGTTGCCGGAGGAATTGAACTTGGCGTTCAGTGCCGAACCGGAACCGGTCAGCTGCTGCAGCACCTCGCCGATGGAGTTCAGGCCGGTGCGTTCGATCTCGCTGCGGGTCAGGGTCTGGATCGGCACCTGGCCCTCCACTTCGGCGCGCTTGATGCGCGTGCCGGTTACTTCAACGCGGTCCAGATCGGTGGTGGATTGTGCCGCGGCACTCATCGGTGCCAGAGCCGTCACGCACAGGGCGACGGCAACCGCCAAGGGGCGGTGATGCAGGTACTTCATTCGCTCTCTCTCCAAAGGAATGTCGGGACAGTGACTGCCGCGCTCCCTCCTGCATGGCGGCAGCGTCTCCTTTGTAAACAACCTGTAAAAATGACGACGTGATGAACAACACTCTTTCACGCGTTTTTGACGAATCTGAGTGCTGATCGCGTCAAATTGCCGCCCGATCCCCTTGCGCCGGGGGGAGAGCCCCGGCGCAAAGGCGCGTGACTAGCGTACGAACGCGATCCGCTGCATGCCCGTGGCCTCGGCCGCGGCCAGAATGCGTGCCATGCCTTCGTATTCGGCCGACGGGTCGCTGCTGATCCGCAGCTCCGGCAGGTTGCCGGCGTGCTCGCCAGCCTGCGCACGCAGGCGCTGCTGCAGATCACCCATGGCCATCGGCTGCCCGTTCCAGCTCAACTGGCTGGCCGCATCCAGCCGCAGCTCGATCGGCGGCGGCGGATCCGGGCGTTGCACCACCCGGTCGGTGGCCTGTGGCAGATCCACCGCGATCGGCCGCGCCACGATCGGTGCGGTCACGATGAAGATGATCAACAACACCAGCATCACATCCACCAGTGGCGTTACGTTGATCTCAGCCAGTGGTCCGCTTCGTCCTGCGCTACTGAATGCCATGTGCCGCTCCCTGCAGCCGGGCCGGTTGCCCTGTCGCTGAACTTACCCGGCCCATTGCCCGCGCTGGCAGTGCTGCGCACGCGGGCGTTCAGCCGCCGTTTGCCTGCGCCACACGTGCACGCTGCGCGAAACTGAATTCAGCCATCGCCCGCTATGCTGGGGCCATGACCCGACGCTCTTCGACCGCCCTGATCCTGTTCCCGCTGGCCACCACGCTGCTGATCGGCTGCGCCAGTGCCCAGTCCCTTGATGCCCAGAGCGGCCAGTTGAAGGCCGCACTGGACGCCGCCGAACGCGGCCAGCTTCCGCCGTCGCAGGCGGCCGCGCTCAGCCGCCACCCGGCCTATGGCTGGGTCGAGTTCGCCCAGCTGCGGCGCAACATCGACAGTGTGGACACCGGCCAGGCGCAGGCCTTCCTGAAGCGCTATGACGGCCAGGCCGTGGCCAACAGCTTCCGCAGCGTGTGGCTGCCGTCGGTGGCCCGCCGCCAGGACTGGCCCACCCTGCTGGCCAACTGGGCACCGACCGAGAACCTGGGCCTGCGCTGCGCGCAGCTGACCGCCCGCCAGGCCACTGGCAAGGTGGACCCGCAGTGGATCAGCGAAGCGCAGGATCTGTGGCGCAAGAACGGCAAGTCGCTGCCCGATGCCTGCGATGCCGTGTTCGCCGTGCTGCAGGCCCAGGGCGGCATGAGCGATGCCCTGCGCTGGGAACGCATCGATGCGGCCGCCGATGCGCAGCAGCCGGCCGTGATGCGCAGCGCCGCGCGTGGTCTGCCGGCCGCCGAGCTGGCCCAGGCCAACAGCTACGCCGCCTTTGTCGACCGCCCCAACGCCAGCGCCCTGAACTGGCCGCGTACCGAACGCAGCCGCCGCATCGCCACCGACGGTCTGGAGAAGCTGGCCAAGGCCGACCCCGGCGCCACCGAACAGCAACTGCCGCAGTACGCGCAGGCACTGGGCCTGAGCGCCGAGCAGCAAGGCAAGGTGCGCTACCAGATCGCACTGTGGACCGTGGCTTCGTACCTGCCCGATTCGGCGCGCCGCCTCAATGCCGTGCCCGAATCGGCCTACGACGAGCGCCTGCACGAATGGCGCGCCCGCGAGGCGATGTCACGCGGCGATTGGCCGGCCGCGCTGGCCGCGATCCGCAAGATGGGCAGCAAGCAGCGCAGCGACTCGCGCTGGGCCTATTTCGAAGGGCGCATGCTGGAAAAGACCGGGCAGGTGCAGCAGGCGCAGCCGCTGTTCCGCGACGCCGCGCGCGCACCCACCTTCCACGGCTTCCTGGCCGCCGACAAGCTGCAGCAGGCGTACACGCTGTGCCCGTGGAAGCCCAACGACAGCGCCCAGGCGCAGGCCGCCGTGGCCCGCGATCCGGCCATCCAGCGCGCCATGGCGCTGTACCAGATCGACCGCACCGGCTGGGCCGTGGCCGAATGGAACAGCGCCCTGTCGCGCTTCGATGACACCCAGCGCCGGCTGGCCGTGCGCGTGGCGCAGGACAACGGCTGGTTCGACCGCGCCGTGTTCGCGCTGGGCAAACAACCGCAGGAGCAGCGCCTGTACGACCTGCGCTTCCCGCTGCACCACGACAGCACCATCCGCCGCGAATCGGCGCGCAACGCCATCGACCCGGCCTGGGTGGCCGCCGAGATCCGCGCCGAGAGCACCTTCACCCCCCGCGCGCGCTCGCCTGCCAATGCCATGGGCCTGATGCAGGTGCTGCCCACCACCGGTGCCAGCGTGGCCAAGTCGATCGGCCTGACCGGCTACGGCGGCGCCGACAGCCTGTACGACCCGGACACCAACATCGCCATCGGCACCGCGTACCTGCGCCAGCTGATGAACAAGTACGACGGCCTGCCCTACGTGACCATCGCCGCCTACAACGCCGGGCCGACCCCGACCGCGCGCTGGCAGACCCAACGCCCGGGCTTCGACCCGGACCTGTGGATCGAGACCATCAGCTACAAGGAAACGCGCGAATACGTAGCCCGCGTGCTGGCCTTCAGCGTGATCTACGACTGGCGCCTCAACGGCAATGCCCTGCCGCTCAGCGACCGCCTGATGGGCCGCCTGGTGGACAAGCGCAAGGCCTTCACCTGCGCCACCAATGCCGAGCAGGGCGGGGATTGATCCACGCAGTGGGTGCCGCCCGGCATGCTCGACCGGCAAGGGTAGAGTCGAGCTTGCTCGACTGCCGTTGGTAGAGTCGAGCTTGCTCGACTGAATCCAGGCAGTCGAGCAAGCTCGACGCTACGACGTTGCCCTGTCCAGCAAGCTCGACTCTACGAAGCACTATGTCGCGCCCCCGATGCCACGACCCGCCATGCGATCATCCTCACCATGAAGATCTATCTTGTCGGCGGCGCCGTGCGCGACCGCCTGCTGCAGCGCCCCGCCGGTGACCGTGACTGGGTGGTGGTCGGCGCCACCCCCGCGCAGATGGAAGCGCAGGGCTACACCGCCGTGGGCCGCGATTTCCCGGTGTTCCTGCATCCTAAGACGGGTGAGGAATACGCACTGGCGCGCACCGAACGCAAATCCGGCCGCGGCTATCGCGGCTTCGTGGTCGATGCCGATCCGGCGGTCAGTCTGGAAGAAGATCTGCAGCGCCGCGATTTCACCATCAACGCCATTGCCCGCGACGAAGACACCGGCAACCTGGTCGACCCCTACGGCGGTGCACGCGATCTGCAGCAGCGCGTGCTGCGGCACGTCGGCCCGGCGTTCGTGGAAGACCCGCTGCGCGTGCTGCGCGCGGCGCGCTTCATGGCGCGCTTCGCGCCGCTGGGCTTTACCGTCGCCGACGAAACCATGGCGCTGATGCGCGAGGTCGCCGCCAGTGGCGAACTGGATGCGCTGGTGCCCGAACGCGTCTGGCAGGAACTGCGCAAGGCGCTGGTCTACGAACGCCCGTCCGCGTTCCTGCGCACGCTGCACGACGCGCATGCGCTCGGCCCGATCCTGCCCGAACTGGAAGCGCTGTACGGCGTGCCACAGCGCGCGGAGTTCCATCCGGAAGTCGACACCGGCATCCACCAGGAAATGGTCAGCGACATGGCCGCACGCCTGGCACCGGGCGATGATCTGGTCGGTTTCGCTGCCCTCACCCACGACCTCGGCAAGGGCTTGACGCCGCAGGACGAATGGCCGCGCCACATCATGCACGAGCAGCGCGGTATCGCTCCGTTGAAGGAACTGTGCGCCCGGCTGAAGATTCCCACCGAGCACCAGCAGCTGGCTGAGGCAGTCTGCCGCGAGCACTTGAACGTGCACCGCATCGACGAACTGCGCGATGCCACCGTGCTGGAGCTGCTGGGCCGCTGCGATGCCCTGCGTCGGCCCGAGCGCGTGGCGCGCATCGCGCTGTGCTGCGAGGCCGACAAGCGCGGCCGGCTGGGTTTCGAAGACAGCGATTACCCGCAGGGCGAAACGCTCAAGCGCCTGCACCAGGCCGCGCTGTCGGTGCAGGCGCGCGATCTGGATACCACCCACCTGAAAGGCCCCGCCATTGGCGAGGCGCTGGCCAGGGCGCGGGTGAAGGCGATTGCGGCGGCGCGGTGAAATGCGCGACGGTGCCGGCCGGTGGCCGGCAGCGCCGCGTTCGCCTGTCTAGTGTCGGCGCCTGCGAGAGAAATAATCGACGGCATGCTCACCCAGCATGATGGGCTGCATCAAGAGGAACAGCTCGCCGGCCAACCGCAGGGTTTCAAGTGGACTGAACCAGGTGATGAAGCCTGCAACCAGCGTGAATACAGCAAGTACTCCAAGCTCGTACGCAAGCAGCGACCGGTTGAGAAATCTCATTGCCACAGCCGGCCCTCAGCGACTTGCAATTCCTGGCAGCAGGGAGCGCAGCGAAGGGCCCGATGAATCCGCAATCAGCCTCAGTGCGCCATGCCGCGGGTAATCGCTGCGGCGCGTTCCTTCAGCTGGGCCACGGCTTCGGGAATCATTTCCATGCCCACGTCCAGGCCGGGGTTCAGCACCAGGCCAACGCCCTCGCCAATGCCCGACAGCAGCGCGTGCACGGCAATCGGCATGGCATGGGCGAACTGCGGCAGTTGCTCGTGCCAGAGCTCGGCACGTTCCGGCGCGGTGAACACCGCAAACATCGGCTCGCCGCTTTCGCTGGTCAGCACCAGCGGTGAAATGCTCTCGTCCCAGGCACCATCTTCGCCAATGGCTTTGTCCAGCAGCACGAACACTGGCGCGGTCAGCAGGCCGTCCAGGAACTGGGCGGGGGTCAGCGTGCCGTCCTGTGCCTGCAGCAGGCGGACCTCCAGGTCGTTGGTGGGTTCAAACGGCGTGTCGTGGTCCATGGTCGCTTCCGGTACGTGATTGCTGGGTAGCACTTTAGCAGGCCGGGGCCTCATGCCAGATAGCCTTGCCGCCACATCCACCCCGCCACCGCCAGCCCGGCCACCACTACCAGCATCAGCGGCAGGCCAAAGCGGTGCCGGAACGGAATCGGCACCCTGCCCAGCTGCTGGTCCAGGGTCTCGGTGTCCAGCACCCAGCCATGGCCGCAGCCGGTGCAGGCCAGTTCGTAGCGGCGCTGGTAGACGAAGCCGAACAGCAGATCGATGCGCGCCATGCGGTAGCGCAGCTGTGGGGCGAAGTCGGTTTCTGTCTGGCAGCGCAGGCAATGGTGTGCCTCGGTCGGGCCGACCACCACCACCCGTTCCTGCTGGCCGATCAGCAGCATCACTCAGCCTCCGCTGCATGCCGGCTGCGCCAGCAGCCACGCCTGGGCGGCGGCAACGGTGGCTGCAGCGCCGCGGGTCTGCTCGTCAGGCTTGATCTTCAGCCCATCGCCGCGACCGTCGCGGTCCTGCATCACGCTGGTGGTGAGCACCAGCGAACTGCCATCGACCAGCGGCCGAACCACGTTGGCCGTGGACACGCCGCGGGTGGGTTCACCGAAGCTGCGCGTCTGCGGGCGGCCACGGAACGCCAATGCCGTCGCCTCGCCGGCACTGGCGGTGTACGGCCCGGTCAGCACGGCAACGGGCGCGGCCGGGTGCTTCAGTTGATACCCCGGCTCGCCCAGGTCGGCAATCGCGCGCGCGCCCAAGCGCACGGCCGACGGTGTGGACTGCCAGACGGAAGGGCCATCGGTGGTGGCGAACGCGCCCACGGTCTCGTCATCGGCTGCGGTCGTCCGCAGCAGCGGCGCCACGCCCAGCAACATGGGCCACATGTTGCCGCCGGTGTTGCCGCGCAGATCCACGATCCAGCCGCAGCGGGCGCCGTTGTCCTGTTCGCCGATGGACGCCTGCCAGCGCGCGGCGCGTTGCTGCATCTTCTGCTGCACTTCCGGGCCGGGAACGTTGGAGAACGCGCCGATGTCGACCCAGCCGATGCGCGGATCGACGGGCGGCAGGTCGGCAGGTGCGGGCGGTGATCCCGTACCCGTGGCGCTGGCAGAGCTGGGGTTGTTGGCCCGCCCCTGGCGTTGTCCTTCCAGGCGCATCCGCGTCGGGCTGAGCCACGCGCCGTGCCCACCCGAGCTGCGGCCAATGGCTTCCTTCAGCACATCCCGGATCTTTTCCGGGTTGCCCTGCGCTGCACTCATGCGTGCGCGGATCTCCGGCCACTCCACGCGATCACGGTAGAGCGCCTCGCGCTCAAGCAGGTCCACCAGCTCGATCTGGGCCTGCCGTGTGGGCAGTTCGATGGCGTTGGCAGGTGCCGCCATTACGGCGGTCAGTGCCAGAATCGTGGTGCGGAAACCCATGGGCATGCGACGGTCCTTCGTCGGAAGATGACACGAGGATACGCCCTTGCACGTCGCGCGACGTGTCGTGTTTCGCACTACTGCACCGAGGAACGATTTACAACTTTGCTCATGGCCATGCCGCAGTGAAGCGGCCAAGGTGGCTTTGCCAACGCATCCAGCGTTGGCCGGGATTGGCGTCCTGAATCAAACATTCAAGCGATCGGGTTGCCGACTCACCGGCAGCTACGACAATGCACCGGCTCGCCCATGGTGGGCGGTGCGTGGGGATCCTCGCGATCCGTCGGCTTTTTCGCTTGGATTTTGACCGGCACGCCAACCCGCACCGCCCGCCACCTTGCACGTTGCAGGTGGCCTTGCCTTGTGAGGTTGCCGCCATGACCACGCTCTACCCCACCTATCCCCGTCTGCATGCGCTGCTGGGCGATGCCCTGCCCGGTCTGGCATTGCCCAATGCCGTGGCCGAGGCCCTGGAAGATGCGTTGATTGAAGCCGAAGAAGCTGCGCCGCCGTCGGCATTCTTCGCGCGGCTACGCGGCGTGGCACATGAGGCTGGCGATGCACGCGGGCGCGGACTGGCCGAGGCTACGCGTTGTCTGGCGGCGTTGTCGGCCTGCGGTGGTGTGCTGCTGGCGGCGCAGTCGGCGCGTGAGCTGGATGATGTGGCGGTGCAGTGCCCGGCGCAGGTGGAAGAAGGGTTGCTGCAGGCGGTGGTGGTGTTGGCCGGGCATGCCGGCGCGCTGGTTCACGACGTTGTCGATAACGCCCGGTAGAGTCGAGCTTGCTCGACTGCCTTTTCAACAGCCGTCGAGCAAGCTCGACGCTACGGGGTCATGGCGTGTCGACCAAGGTCGACACCTACCGAAGCGGGTCACGACGTCGGGCGGATTTCCCGACGGGGCATGGGGTGTCGACCAAGGTCGACACCTACCAGAGCGGGGCCCGGCGCTACCAGTCTGCGCGCAGGCCGATGTTGCCTTCGATCACGCGTCGCTCTTCGTTGCGATTGCCGCCTATTTCGCGGGTGTAGTCGGCCACGGCATACGCGCTGATCGTGCGGTTGAAGCGACCGACCACGCCCACGCCGGCTTCCAGCGCGCGTGAGCGTTGCGCGCTGGTAATCACGTCGGTGTCGAACTGCACGCGGTCCTCGCCGGCACGGCCGTGCCAGTAATTCAGTTTGAAATACGGCTGCCAGCCATTGTCGGCCAACTGATAGTCACCGGCCAGGCGCAGGCCCACGCGGCCGGTCCAGGCGTTGTCGCTGTCGAACGTCACGGCAGACACCGCGTCGCGCTGGTCGTCCAGCGAACTGCGTTGCCAGATCACCTGTACCTGCGGTTCCAACCACCAGGCCGATTGCCCGAACTGCAGTACGGGCCTGCCGGCTTCCAGTGAAAGCGTGGTGCCGTCACCGCGCACGTTGATGCCCAGCCCCCGCGATGAGCGCAGGCGGCCGTCGTAGCGGCTCTGCATCGCCACCGCGTCCAGATAACCGCCCTCGCTTCCGGTCAGTGTCCAGTACAGGCCCACATGTTTGTCGTCCAGGCGGCTCTGGCCGACCTGCACGTTCTCCCAGCCCAGGGCCAGGCCGGTCACGCGGCCCTCGGCGCGGGTGCGGCCGACGAACACGCCGATCTGGTTGCGGTGTGCATCCCCGGCGGCGGCCCACACATCCAGGCCGGCCTGCACGCCCATCAGGTCGCCGTCGAAGCCGGGCTGGGCAGCGCCCTTCCAGTGAATCTCACTGCTCTGCCCAACCAGCCGGCCCCAGGCGGTACGCAGGGCACCTCTGTTGTACAGCAGGCGCTGCTCGCCCTGGCGTTCGTGGAAGGTGCCCAGGCTGGCCAGCGAGGCCTCGCGCAGCAGCGGCGGCGCCACCGCATACGTGGCGGTTTCCAGGCGGTACAGCGGCACCACCTCGCCCTGCGCGGGCCGCGCACCAACGCTGGGCGGTGCGCCCAGACCCGGCAGTACGCCACCGGCCACCGGCACGTCGGGCACCGGCGGGTCGCTGGGCGGGGCAACGTCGGCCGGGGGCGGCGGCGGCGCCGGTGGCGCGGTCTCGGCAGCGGTCAGGTCCGGGTCCAGCGCCCCTTCGGGCGGCGGTGGTGGCGCCGCTGCAATCGCGGGGGGCGGCGCCACGGGGGGCGTGGGCGGTGGTGGCTCGGCGCTCATGCCGGACCCGGTAGGCGCCGCCACCGGGCCGGAAACCAGGGTCGAGCGCAGGTACCAGTTCTCACCGCTGCCCGCACTCACCCCACCCTTGAACAGGAAATACTCGTAGGCCCCTGCCGATACCGGGGCAAACAGTGAGAACGCACCGGGCGCGGTGGTCGCGCCGTTCAGCGCCTGCACCACCAGGATGCCGTCGGCCAGCGTGGCCGCGCCGCCACCGCCTGCATTGAGCACGCCGATGCCGGTGGTTCCGCTGGCCGCACCGCCGTCGATCACCAGGCGGTCCGTAACGGAATCGTCCGCGCCCAGCACGGTGCGCAGGTACAGCCCGCCCCCCTCGCCCCGGTAGTTGCCGCGGATCGTGAATACATCACCGGCGCCTACGCCGGTCAGGTCGATACGCCCAGCGTTGACCACGTTCACCAGCGCGCCGGCAGTGAACGGGCGCACCGCATTTGAACCGCTGCCCGCGTACAGCGTGCTGGTGTCATCCAAGCTGAGCGTGCCGGTGCCGGTTGCACTGTCGCCCAGCCGCAGGTCGCCATCGAAGGTCAGCTCGGTGCTGCGGGCCAGGCTAACGGTTTCCCAGTTCTGCAGGCGGCCCACGCCGGTCATCTTGACGTTGCTGAGCGCAAGCCGGTCGTTGCCACTGCCGCCGTCGAACAGCGGCACCGCGCCCAGGTTGCCCTGGTTGAGGTTGGCCAGCGTGGCCACGTCATTGTCGGGACCAGCATCGATGGCGCCGTAGACGATGCCACCGCCGTTCCAGGTGAAGGTGTCGTTGCCGGTACTGAGCAGGATCTGCCCGCGCACCGTGCCGTCGGTGAGGGTCACGCTGTCGGCGCCACCGCTCACGCTGATGTTGCCGCCGATATAGGCCGTGCCGGAAATGATGACGGTGTCGGTGTCGAACCCGGTCACCACATTGCCGTCCACGGTGCCGCCGGACATGTCGAACAGATTGCTGTCCAGTTTCATGTTGACCCGGCCGATGCGGCCGCCGGTCATCCAGGCCTGGTCGCCGTCCTCGAATGCACCAACGATGCGGCCACCGCTCATGCGGAAGGTATCGATGTTGTCGCCCTGCTGCAGCGCACCGATGCTGCCATCGGTCATGACGAAGTCGTCCGCGCCACTGCCCTGCACGACCAGGCCGGTGACGGTGCCACCGCTCACCCTCATCTGATCCTCGCCATCACCCTGATCAACGGCATCGAGGGTGCCGCCGCTGAGCAGCAGTACATCATTGCCCGCCTGCTGGCGGACGAACCCCACCTGCCCTGCCTGCATGTCCAGACGATCGTTGCCATCGCCAAATGAAATACCTCCCTGTGGCGCGCTGATCGTGCCCCGGTTGACCACGCTGCTGTCGCCTGCGCCATGGAAGTAGATGCCAAAGTCCATTCCGCTCTGGATCAGGCCATCGTTGACCACACTGCTGCCGGCCCGCATGTATACAGCGCGGTTGGTCACCGACCGGATGATGCCGCTGGCCGTGTTGTTGAGCGTTGCCACGCTGCCGGTATTGACGCCGGCAAAGGGCCCGCTGAGCGCCTCGATGGTGCCGGCGTTGTTCACCGTACCGCTGCTGCCGGGGTCGAAGTAGATGCCGTTGTCGCCGCTCTTGCGTTGGATGGCGCCAGGCAGCAGGTTGATGGTCACGTTGCTGACCCCAACCCCCACCCGGATCAGCACCTCGTTGGGATTGGGTGCCTCTGCGGTGCAGGTGACCGTCTGGCCGCTGGCAGGCGTGGTGATGTCACAGCCCGCCCAGGCCTGTGGCGCTGCCAGTGCCAGGGCCGACGCCAGAAACAAAGGCGAACGACGCACACGGCAAGGATCTGAACGGGACATACAGCACTCCTGGAACGGGGGTCAGGAACTGCGATGTACGGCACTGCTCAAGAAACGGGCGGGCCTACCCTAAAAGAAGCCTGCGGGCATGGAAGTGAAGATTCCATCACGCAACAAGTGTGACCTTCGCCGGACGGCACCCCTAGATCCACGCCATGCGTGGATGCCGCACCCGCCAACCCCACCCCGCTCAAATCTTCAGATAAATGCGACGCCGGTCCAGCCAATACACCACGCCCCACCACAGCGCCACAAACGCGGCCGCCTGCAGCAGCGACGCCAACGCCAGCCCGCCCGGCATCGCCATGGACAGCTGCTGCCACACCCAGCCCCACGCCCCGCTGGCCAGCAACAGCACCGACATCACCGAAGCGCCCAGGTAGGCCGTGATCGCGTTCACCCCGAAGCGTCGCCCCAGCGCAGGCCAACCACGCCGGTCAATCAGCACGTGGCCCAGCCACAGCGCCACCGCGGCCAGGCCGCCCGTCCACAGCACATAGCTGGGCGTCCACAGTTGCTTGTTCAACGGCAGCGCGATCGCCAGCACCAGACCCAGCACGGCGCAGCCCACGCCCGCCCCGGCCAGCGCAGCGGCGCGGCCCGCGCGCAGCAGGCCACCGGCCAGCAGGCCCAGCACGGTGGTGGCCAGCGCACCCAGGGTGCTCAGCAACCCTTCCGGGTCGTGCCCCAGGCCGGTTTCAGGCTGCCACTGGTAGATCCACGGTGCGAACCACGCTGTGTCCAGACGGCTGGCCGGGTTGGTGAACGGCGCCAGATCGCCGTTGCCCAACAACAGCAGCGTGTAACCCACCAGCAGTCCCAGCAGCAGCGCCAGTTGCGTGCGCGGCCGCGCGTACACCGCCAGCACGCCGACCAGTGCCGCACACAGTGCAATCCGCTGCAGCACGCCCCAGATGCGGAAGTGATGGGTATGCAGCGCCCACCACACCAGCAGGTGCAGCAGCACGCCGGCGATGGCGATGCGCAGCGCGCGCTCCAGCACGCCCTTGGCCAAGGCCGGGCGCGCTGCGGTGTCCTGCGCGCGTGGGGCCACGCTGAAGGCCATCGACACGCCCACCAGGAACAGGAAGAACGGGAACACCAGATCGGTGGGCGTGCAGCCGTGCCATTCGGCATGGCGCAATGGTGCGAACACCGCGCTCCAATCTCCGGGGTTGTTGACCAGCAGCATGCCGGCCACGGTCAGGCCACGCAGGGCATCGATCGAGCCCAGCCGCACCGACGCCGCTGCCCCCATCATGCGGCCTCGTAGTGGCCGGCAATCCAGGTGCCGCGCACCTGCAGCGCCTCGTCCAGCAGCACCAGGTCGGCCTGGTAGCCCTCGGCGATGTGGCCCAGGCGGTCATCCACGTTGAGGAACTGCGCCGGGTAGGTGGAGGCCATGCGGGCAGCCTCGGCCAGCGGCTGCCCCAGCAGCTGCACGGTGTTGCGCACGGCGGTGGCCATGTCCAGTGCCGAACCCGCCAGCGCACCGGCGGCGTTGCGCACCACGCCATCCACGGCGGTGATGGTTTCGCCGTAAAGCACATAGCTGGGGTCGTCGGCACCGACCGGCGGCATGGCGTCGGTCACCAGCAGCAGACGGCCGCGCGGCTTGGCCGCCAGCGCCACGCGCAGGCTGGCCGGGTGCACGTGCACGCCATCGACGATGATGCCGATCCAACTGTCACGATCTTCCAGCGCCGCACCCACCGCACCGGGCTCGCGCCCCTGCAGCGGCGACATGGCGTTGTACAGATGGGTGAAGCCGCGCACGCCGGCATCCAGGCCGGCGCGGATCTCTTCATAGCTGCCGGCCGTGTGCCCGGCGGCCACGATCACCCCGCGTTCCACCAGCGCGCGGATCGACTCCAGCGGCACGCGTTCGGGGGCCAGGGTCAGCAGGGTCACACCGTTGTCCAGCGAGGCGGCCAGCGCGATTTCCTCGGCATCGGGCACGCGGAACTTGCTGGCATCGTGCGTGCCCTTGCGCGCCGGGGCGATGTACGGGCCTTCCAGATGGATACCGATCACGCCCGGCACGCCCTGCGCGATGGCATCGCGCATCGCCGCGATGGCCTCGCGCATCACGGTCACGTCGTCGCTGATCAGCGTGGGCAGCATCGCGGTGGTGCCGAAGCGCCGATGCGCCTGCGCGATGGTGCGCAGCGCGGCCACGTCGGGCGTGTTGTTGAACAGCGCACCGCCACCGCCGTTCACCTGTACGTCGATGAAGCCAGGCAGCAGCCAGCCACCGCCCAGGTCCACCTGCTCACCGGCCGCGCCCAGCTGCGGGGCAGCATCGGGCAGCAACGCGGTGATCCGTCCGTCTTCGATCACCACGGCCAGGTCGTCGCGGAAATCATCACCGGTCAGGATGCGCGCGTTGCGCAGCACCTGTTTGTGCGGGGCAACCGCCATCACACCGTCTCCGTAACCTTGTTCAGATGCGGCGGCAGGTCCGGGTTGAAGCCACGGCGCAGGGCCAGCGCATTGATCGCGCGGTAGAAGCTCTGCACCGTCAGCAGCGGCGCGCACAGCGGGTGCGGTGCAGCGGCCACCGGCAGGTTGCCACCGGCACCGGCCAGCCACACCTGGGCACCGCGTGCGCTGAACTCATCCACGACGGCGCGGGTACCGGCGCCGGTTTCATCCGGCTGGGCAAACGCCAGCACCGGGAAGCCGCGGTCGACCAGCGCCATCGGGCCATGCTTCACTTCGGCCGAACTGTAGGCTTCGGCGTGCAGGCTGCAGGTTTCCTTGAACTTCAGCGCTGCTTCCTGCGCGGCACCCAGGCCCAGGCCGCGGCCCAGCACGAACAGGTTGTGCGCATCCACCAGGCCCTCGGTCAGGGCCGTCCAGTCGCATTGCCATGCCTCGCGCAGCGCATCGGGCAGCAGGTCCAGGGCATTGCGCAGCGCGCTGTCCTGCTTCCAGTACGCGGCCAGCTGCAGCAGCGCGGCCAGCGACGCCAGGTAGCTCTTGGTCGCCGCCACGCTCTTTTCAGCACCGGCGTGCAGCGGAATGACCGTGTCGGCCAGCTGCGCCAGCGGCGAATCTTCCACGTTCACCAGCGCGACCACGCGTGCGCCGGCGGCCTTGGCGGCCTCGGCATTGCGCAGCAGGTCCGGGCTCTTGCCCGACTGCGAAATGACGATGAACAACGCACCGCGCAGCTGCAGCGGTGCGGCATAGACCGAACCCACCGACGGCGAGGCCGACGCCACCACCAGGCCCAGCTGGGTTTCCAGCAGGTACTTGCCGTAGGTCGCGGCATGGTCGGAACTGCCACGCGCGCAGGTCACCACGAACGGCGGCGGCGCCGCGTGCAGGCTGGCGGCCAGGGTTTCCATGGTGGCGTGGTTGCGGGCGAACTGGCGTGCGACCACATCGGCCGCTTCGGCGGCTTCGGCAAACATCAGGGTGGCGGTGGGGTCTGACAGCGACATGGCGGACTCAGGCGGGTTCGGAAGGAAGGGGACGGGCACCGGACGGGCGCATCGGCGCGGTGGAACCGCGCACCACCAGCTGCGGCACGAAGCCCTGGTTGTGCAGCGGTGCGGGCGCTTCATCGTAGGCATCGCTGCGCAGCTGGCCGATCAGCAGGCGGGCGGCATGGCGGGCGATGTCTTCGGTGGCCTGCTTGGCGGTGGTCAGCGGCGGCCACGACTGGCGCGAGAACGGGCTGTCCTCGAAACCGGCGATGGACAGATCGTAGGGCACGCTCATGCCGGCCGACTTGGCCGCAGCCAGCACGCCGGCGGCGATTTCATCGTTGGAACCGAAGATGGCGGTAGGCGGTTCGCGCAGCGCCAGCAGGCGGCGCGCACCACGGAAACCGTCGTCGAAGGTGTAATCGCCCTGCACCACCAGGTGCTTGTCCACGGTCATGCCGTAGTCCTTCAGCGCCGCCTCGTAACCGGCGTAACGTTCGCCGGAGGAACGGTGCGAAGTGCCACCCCAGAGGAAGCCGATGCGCTGGTGGCCGAGCTGGATCAGGTGTTCGGTGATCTCGTAGGCGGCTTCGCGGTCGTCCACGAACACGCACGCGCCGTCGGCCGGGTCTTCGGTGGCGGCAATGATGCGCACCAGCTTGATGCCGCGCGCGGTCAGCGCCTGGATCAGGTCGCGGCGCTCGGACATGGGGGCGGTCAGCACCAGCCCGGCCAGCCGCGAACGCTGCACCCAGTCGGCCAGTTCGTCGGCCAGCAGCGGCGAGCTGGAATCACAGGGGTGGATCTGCAGGCCGAAGCCGGTTTCGCGGCAGGCGGCCAGCACACCGTTCTGCACGCCGATGATGTGGTACGGGTTGGGGTTGTCATACACCAGCCCGATCACGAAGGTGGTGCCGCTGCGCAGGTTGCGCGCGGACGGATCGGGCTCGTAGTCCAGCTCGGCGATGGCACGCAGCACCCGCGCGCGGGTGGCCTGCATCACCGAGGGCTCGTTGTTGATCACCCGCGACACCGTCTTCAGCGAGACCTTGGCCTTTTCGGCAACGTCCTTGATGGTCGCTCTGCGCATCGGTTTTTCCTGGGGTTGGCTGCCGTCCATCATCGCCGATCAGCCCTGGTCCTGCGGCAGGCCCACGCGGTGGCCGACCACCGAATAGAACAGGATGTACAGGTAGCAGGGCACCATCAGCAGCACGAAGGTGAGCTGGAAATCGATGTGCTGCTTGAGCAGGGCGAACAGCTGCGGAATGATCGCGCCACCAGCAATACCCATCACCAGCAGGGCCGAACCGGTTTCGGTGAAGCGCCCCAAGCCGCGGATGGCCAGCGGGAAGATGGCCGGCCACATCATCGCGTTGGCGAAGCCCAGCAGGGCCACGAAGGCCACCGACACATAGCTGTGGGTGGCCCAGGCGCCCAGGCAGAACACCACGCCCAGTACCGCCGACAGGGTCAGGTAGCGCGACTGCGAGACCACCCGCGGAATCACCAGCAGACCGACGACATAGCCGACCAGCATCGCGCCCAGGGTGAAGGCGGTGAACATCTTGGTCTGGTCCAGCGGCAGGTTGAAGCCGTGGCCGTAGGTGCCGATGGCATCACCGGCCATCACTTCCACGCCCACGTACACGAACAGGCACAGCACGCCCAGCCACAGGTGCGGGAACTGGAAGATGCTGCGGCGCTCGACCGCACCGGCAGCCACCGGCGTGGCATTGGCTTCGGAGGATTTGATTTCCGGCAGCGGCGAGAACAGCACCGCCACCGCCAGCACCACCAGCAAGCCGGCCATGGCCAGGTACGGGGCGTGGATCTTGGCGGCGAACTGGTTCAGCAGTACGGCCTTGGTCGCGGCATCGGCCGCCTGCACCTGCGCGTCCAGATCGCCAATGCCATGCAGCACCACCGTGCCGATCAGGATGGGCGCCAGGATGCCGGCGATCTTGTTGCAGATGCCCATCAGCGCGATGCGCCGCGCCGCCGTTTCAATCGGCCCCAGGATCGAGATGTACGGGTTGATGGCCGTCTGCAGCAGGGCCAAGCCACTGCCGATCACGAACAGGCCGCCCAGCGCACCGGGATACCAGCGCTGGGTGGCGAACTCGCCGAACAGCGCCGCGCCACCAGCCATCACCAGCAGGCTCAGGCTCAGCCCCTTCTTCATGCCGGTGCGGCGCAGGATCCACGACGACGGCAGCGCCAGGAAGAAGTAGGACAGGTAGAACACCATCAGCACCAGGAAGGCGCCGACCTCGCTGAGCTCGAAGGCGAGCTTGACGAAGGTGATCAACGGGCCGTTGAGCCAGGTGAAGAAGCCGATCAGGAAGAACAACACGCCGACGATGGCGATGGAGGTGGCCACGTTCGGGCGCGCGCTTGCAGCGGGGACGGCGGACATCAGGAAGGCTCCTGCGGCGACGGCCGCAGAACACGGCGTCGGAGAGTGGCTGGGAACAACGTTGTCACATTCTTTCGATGGACGGCGCCGGTTTGTCAACTTCCAATCTGCACCCCGTGTGCAGGGTGCTGCGCTGCGGGATGACAGGACGGGCAATACCGCTGAATGCGCGCCAGGCCTTGACGCTTGTGGCGCAAGGGCGCGCGGGGTGAGCAGATCATCACGTGATGTAAACGTTTACGCCGCACTTGATTCGTTGCGCCGCAGCAACGAAAGTGTCACGAACTCGTTGACATCGTTGTCAGCGCAGTTACAGACTCCGCCCCATCGCCGGGTCTTTCGTGGGCCCGGTCCCCACCTGCAGCAGGAGCCCGCGTGACCGCCAGCCATCCCGCCCCGGCCCATGTGCTTTCCCGTCACGCGCCCTCGTTCCTGGCCGCTGACGTGGGCGGCACCCATGTGCGCGTGGCCCGGGTGCAGGCCAGCGGCGATGCCGCCCATCCGGTGCAGGTGCTGGACTATCGCAAGTACCGCAACGCCGACCATGCCGGCCTGGCCGCCATCCTCTCCGACTTCCTGGGCGACAGCGCGCGGCCTTCGCACTGCGTGGTGGCCACCGCCGGCTACGCCCGCGAAGACGGCACGGTGATCACCGCCAACGTGCCCTGGCCGTTGTCGGCGCGGCAGATCGAAGCCGAGGTGGGCGTGCAGCGCGTGCACATCGTCAACGACTTCGAGGCAGTGGCCTATGCCGCTGCACAGGTCGATGCCAGCGGCGTGCTGCACCTGTGCGGGCCCGAAACCGCAGCGCGCGGCCCGACCCTGGTGGTCGGCCCCGGCACCGGCCTGGGTGCGGCGCTGTGGATTCCCACTCCGAATGGTCCGGTCGTGCTGGCCACCGAAGCCGGCCAGCCCACGCTGGCGGCCAGCACCGCGCTGGAAATGGACATCGTGCGCCACATGCAGCGCGAGCGTGCGCATGTGTCGATCGAACACGCCCTGTCCGGCCCCGGCCTGATGAACCTGTACCGCGCCGTCTGCGCCCTGCAGGGCGATGCCCCGCAGCTGGGCAGCCCCGATGCAGTCACCGCGGCGGCCATGTCCGGCAGCGATGCGCACGCACGGCAGGCGCTGGATGTGTTCTGTGGCCTGCTGGGCAGCACCATCGGTGACATGGCGCTGTTCTACGGCGCCCACGGTGGCGTCTACCTGGCCGGCGGCATCCTGCCGCAGATCCGCGAATACCTGCGCGCCAGCACCTTCGTCGAACGCTACCTGCAGAAGGGGCCGATGGGCGAAGCGTTGGCACGCATCCCGGTGAAGGTGGTCGAGCATGGACAGCTGGGCGTGATCGGCGCCGCCAGCTGGTTCCTGCTGCACCACCCCGCCTGATCGGCAATACGCAGTACGCAACACGCAGTACGCGTTGTATCCGCACCACCGCGCAGGTTGCTGCAGAGGCAGCCGTGCGCGTTCCTACCTACCGCACGCCGCCGACACCGCAACCCAGTGATGAGGAGAGACATCATGAACACCCGCAAGACTCTGCTTTCGGCAGCCATCGTCGGCTGCCTCGCCTTCTCGGCGCATGCACAGCAAACGACCCCGCAGGACCTGGACACCGTGCAGGTGGTGGGTATCCGTGCCAGCCTGGAAAAGTCGCTGGACACCAAGCGCAACAACGTGGGTGTGTCTGAAGCGATCACCGCCGAAGACATCGGCAAGTTCCCCAGCACCAACGTGGCTGAAGCGCTTTCGCAGATTCCGGGCGTCACCCTGGACCGCCGCTTCGGCCAGGGCGAGCGCGTCAGCATCGACGGCACCGATCCCAGCCTCAACCTGTCCTTCCTGGACAACCACCCGGTGGCACAGGCCATCTGGCTGTACGGCGAACAGCCCAACCGCGGCTTCGACTACACCCTGCTGGCCCCGCAGATCCTGGGCCGCGCCGAGATCATCAAATCCTCCGAAGCGCGCCTGACCGAAGGCAGCCTGGGCGGCACCGTGCTGATGCACACCCGCCAGCCGCTGGACATGAAGCAGAACGAAGTGGCCGCCTCGGTGGGCTACAGCTACAGCGAGCAGGCCAGCGAAGGCAAGCCGAACGCGGCCGTGCTGTACAGCTGGAAGAACGATGCCGAGACCTTCGGCGTGGCCGTGTCGGCCCAGCACTATGAAGAAGCCGTGGACCGCCAGGGCAAGGAAGTGTTCGGCTACGTGAAGGCCAGCACCTTCGCCAACGCCACCGGCGTGGCCGCCGACGTGGACGTGCCGAACTCGTTCAACGCCGCCTGGTTCCAGCAGGAACGCAAGCGCGACAGCGCCGTGGTCAACCTGCAGTTCAAGCCGACCGACGAACTCGAGTTCAACCTGAGCGGCCTGTACATCAAGGAAAAGTTCGACAACTACAACCAGTCGCTTTACTCCTTCCTGACCTGGAACCCGGGTACCGTGAACGCGGTGGACCAGCTGGGCACCGTGCGCAACGGCGTAGCCACCAGCGGCCATTCCGATGCCAGCGCCACGGCCAACAGCGGCACGCTGATCTATGACAACAACGTGCGCCTGTCCGAGGTGACCACCAAGGGCGTGGACCTGCGCGGTGCGTGGAAGAGCGAATCGTGGGGCGTCAGCGGCCAGGTCGGCCAGAGCAAGTCGGAAAACAAGGACCTGGCGCAGTACTTCATCGAACCGTTCTACAACGGCGGCTACAGCTGGAACATGGACAAGGGCATCACCTTCGATGACCCGGCCGGTGCCCGCGATCCGGCCAACTGGGGTTCGGCCGGTGGCTGGTTCGGCAACAACGGCGTGTTCTCCACCGAGAGCAAGGACACCTACGCCCAGCTCGACTTCAACGTGCAGTTCGACAGCATCTTCAACCAGCTGCAGTTCGGCGTGCGCCACGGCAAGCACGAAGAAGCCTTCACCCTGAACGTTTACGGCGGCGTGACCCCGGGCACCCTGGCCGACGTGGGCACCATCGGCCTGACCGATATCCAGGGCTTCACCGACGACCAGGGCCGCCACGTGCAGGCCGGCCGTGACAACGTGCTGAACTGGGTGCGCAACAGCCCGATCGACTACAGCAACCCCGATCCGGCCAGCTACCTCAACAACAGCTGGGCGCTCACCCAGACCAACAACGCCGCCTACGCACAGTTGAACTTCTCCAACGGCCCGCTGCGCGGCAATCTGGGCGTGCGCTACGTCGATTCCAAGACCGAAGGCAGCGGCTTCGTCTACGGTGGCACCCCCACCCTGACCGACCTGGACAGCAAGTGGCAGACCCGCACCAAGAAGGAAGACTTCGTGCTGCCTTCGCTCAGCCTGGCCTGGGACACCGACAATGACTGGGTGTTCCGCTTTGCTGCCGCGAAGGTGATCGCCTGGGCGCCGTACAACCAGATGGTCAACAACACCTTCCTCAATGACACCACCCTGACCGGTTCGGGCGGCAACGCCGACCTGTCGCCGTACGAGTCGTGGAACTTCAACGCATCGGCCGAGTACTACTACGCACCGCAGTCGGTGGTGGCCTGGTCGGTGTTCTACAAGAAGATCGACAACTACATCGACACCTCGGCCACCATCGAGCGCCAGTACAACTCGATCCGCGATACCTCGCCGGCCACCTGGGCCAACATCGTCGGCACCAACGGCTGCACCGCCGACGGTTACTGCGATTACAGCATCCAGCGCCCGCGCAATGCCGGCAGCGGCCACGTGAAGGGCTTCAACATCAGCCTGCAGCAGCCATTCGGTGAAAGCGGCTTCGGCCTGACCGCCAACTACACCTATGCCAACGGTGAGAACAACACCGGCGATCCGCTGCCCTACCAGTCGCGCAACGCCATCGCGCTCAGCCCGTACTTCGAAAAGGGCCCGGTCAATGCCCGCCTGACCTACAACTGGCGCGACAGCTACCTGGCCGGTGGCTACGTGGCCGGTGCGGCACCGGCCAGCGTGGACGACTACGCTGAACTGGGTGCCAGCTTCGGCTACACCTTCAACGACAACTGGTCGTTGAACATCGACGCGCAGAACCTGCTGGACGAGACCTACTTCCAGTACCTGGGCGACAAGGAACACCTGGCCGGCAAGTACAAGAGTGGCCGCCGCTACATGGCCACCGTGCACTTCAAGTTCTAAGCCAGCGCAGTGCAACACGCGCGACGGGCCCGGTCTTCCGGGCCCGTCGTACGATGGGATACCGGTGGGCGCCTGCACGGGCGCCTGCGCGGCGGCCACTGCTGGCCGCCCACCACAGGAGTGACACGATGCGATTTTCCCCGCTTGCCCCGCTGCTGCTGGGCACCCTGTTCGCCGCCCTGCCGGCGCTGGCCGCCGATGCGCCGGCCCTGGATTCGGGCCCCGGCCCGCAACTGCGCGCTGGCAGCCTGATGCTGATTCCCGCCCCGGCGCGGGTACAGCGCGGCAACGGTGCGGGCATCACCGTGCGTGCCGACACCCCGCTGCAGGCCGACGGTGAGGCCGCACAGCGCGTGGCCGCACAGTTCGCCGATCTGCTGGCGCGCAGCGGCGGCCCGCGCCTGGCCCCAGCGCGCGACGGCGCAGCCACGAAGAACGGCAGCATCCAGTTCCAGATCGTGCCGACCTTCCGCGACAGCGGCGAAAGCTACACGCTGGAAAGCGACGCACAGGGCGTGCGGGTGCAGGCCGGCAACGAGACCGGCCTGTTCTACGGCGCCACCACCCTGGCCCAGCTGGCCACCGGTGGCAGCAACGGCGTGCTGCCGGCCGTGCAGATTGCCGACGAACCGCGCTTCAGCTGGCGCGGTTTCATGCTCGATTCGGCCCGCCATTTCCAGAGCCTGGACGAGATCAAGCGCGTGCTTGATGCGATGGCCGCGCACAAGCTCAACACCTTCCATTGGCACCTGACCGACGACCAGGGCTGGCGCATGGAGATCAAGCGCTACCCGAAGCTGACCGGCGTCGGCAGCTGCCGCCTGCCCGCCGGCGATGGCGGCATCGATCCGGTCAGCGGCAAGCAGTACCCGTACTGCGGCTACTACACCCAGGACCAGATCCGCGAGGTGATTGCCTATGCGGCCAAGCTGCACATCCAGGTGATTCCGGAAATCGATGTGCCCGGCCATGCCACCGCCGCCATTGCCGCGTATCCCGAGCTGGGCTCGATCAGCACGCCGCTGCAGCCGATCAGCGAATGGGGGGTGTTCCCCAACCTGTTCAATACCGAAGACAGCACGGTGCAGTTCCTGGAAAACGTGCTGGAAGAAGTGATCGCGCTGTTCCCCGCGCGCTACGTGCACGTGGGTGGCGACGAAGCAGTGAAGGACCAGTGGATCGCTTCGGCGCGCGTGCAGCAGCGCATGCGCCAGCTGGGCATCAAGGATGAGATGGCCATGCAGAGCCACATCATCAAGCGCCTGGAAACCTTCCTGGAAGAACACGACCGCCGCCTGATCGGCTGGGACGAGATCCTGGAAGGCGGGCTGCCGCCGCAGGCCACGGTGATGTCCTGGCGCGGTACCGAAGGCGGCCTGGCCGCGGCCAGCGCTGGCCACGACGTGATCATGTCGCCGGTCACCCACCTGTACCTGGACTACCTGCAGACCGCTTCGCCGAACGAACCGCCGGGTCGCCCGGCGCAGGTGAACCTGGCCAAGCTGTACGCCTTCGAGCCGGTGCCGGCCGAACTGGCTGCCGACAAGCGCGGGCATATCCTGGGCCTGCAGGCGAACATGTTCACCGAGCACACGCGCAGCTACGCGCGCCTGCAGCACAACCTGTTCCCGCGCCTGGCAGCGGTGGCCGAAACCGGCTGGAGCCCGGTCGCGCAGCGTGACTTCCGCGACTTCCTGGCCCGCCTGCCGGCGCAGCTGCAGCGCTACCGCGCCTGGGGCCTGGCCTACGCGCAGACGCCGTTCCAGGTGGCCGTGGGCCAGACCGACAACCGCGCCGCCAACACGGTAACGGTGTCCCTGTCCAACCCGCTGGGCTACGAGGTGCGTTACCGCACCGATGGCAAGCCGGTCACCGCGCAGTCGCCGGTGTACACCAGACCGCTGACCGAAACGCTGCCGGCCAGCGTGCAGGCGGCCGCGTTCTACCAGGGCCAGATGCTGGCCGCCGCCCCTACCGTGGTGGATTACAGCGCGCAGTCGCTGCTCAGCCGCCGCAGCCAGCAGCTGCTCAGCTGCGTGGGCGAAAAGGGCCTGGTGCTGCGCCTGGAAGACGACGGCCCGCGCGAAGGCGAGCGCGCGGTGTTCAACGTGGACATCTTCCAGCCGTGCTGGCGCTGGGCCAATGCGCAGCTGGCCGGGATCCGCAGCATCGACGTGCGTGCCGGGCGCATTCCGTACTACTTCCAGCTGGCCCACGACGAGCCGGCGCGCAAGTTCGAAAAGGCCACACGCCCGAACGGTGAGATGCGAATCCGTCGCGGTGACTGCAGCGGTCCGGTGCTGGCCGAAGTGCCGCTGCCGGAAAAGCCCGATGCCGATGGCTTCGTGACCCTGCACGCCGCGCTGCCGGCCGGCATCACCGGTACCGATGATCTGTGCATCAACTTCACCGGCGACACCCGCCCGGCGATGTGGGTGCTGGACGAAGCCACGCTGCGGTAAGCGCCAACCCCGGCCCCGGGGTCGGATCCCTTTCCGCAGGAAAGGGCTCTGACCCCCAGCCCGACCCCGGGATCGGATCCCTCACCCGCGCCAGCGCAGCAGCAGGTCGCGCAGCGGGGTGAACGCGGTGGCCATGCCTGCCAGCACGCCGATCGTGTTGGCGATCGCATCCATCGCATCGGCACTGCGGGTGCTGGTCAGCGCGCCCTGTGCGAACTCGATGCACACGCCCATCAGCACCAGCCCCACGCCCGCCCACAGCAGCGGACGGCCATGGCGGAACAGCTGCACGGCGCTGCCGGCCAGGATGAAATAGGCCAGGAAGTGCTCGACCTTGTCGCTGTTCTGGGGCAGGTCCATCGGCGGCGGCGGGATCAGGCAGACCACGATCACCAGCAGCACCGCCAGCCCCCACAACGCTGCCCACAGCCGTGGCCGGCGCAGCGGCTTGAACGGCGGCAGCGTTGCGCTCACAGGCGCCAGCTCAGGTCACCCAGTTCGAAGGCCGGCTCGAAATCCACATCGCGCTGCAGGCCGATCACCTGGAAGCGCTCGCCCATCTCGGTGGGCAGGGTCAGCTTCTTCACCTGGTCACGCAGCTGGATGCGGCCCACCTCATCGGTGCGCTCTTCGGCCAGCACCAGCACCTGGTCCAGGCCGTTGCCCAGCAGGAAGCTGGCCTGGCTGCAGTAACCGGCCAGATCGAAGCCCGCATGCAGGCCGGCCTCGGCCATCGCGGTGAAATCCACCGACGCGGTGATGTCCTGCAGGCCCGGCCAGCGGTACACCTCGTTGTGCACGTGGTGGCGGTAGAACGCGCGTACCGTGCCGTCGTCGCGGTCGTGCTGGTAGAACTCGGCGCGGCTGTAGCCGTAATCGACGAACAACATCGCGCCACGCTGCAGGCCACCGGCCACCGCCTGCAGCCAGTACGGCAGCTGCGGCAGCACTTCCGAGCGATAGCCCTCGGCGAAGGGCTTTTCCAGATAGCGTTCGATATGGCGCACCGCGCCGTTCAGCAGCACATCGGCCGGCTGCGCGCCGCGCATGAAGTTGCCCTGGCCATCCAGCTCCACGGTTTCTTCGTAGACCTCGCCGTCCTTCACCAGGAAGCGCGGCGTGGGCAGCGCGTCGATCACTTCGTTGGCGAACACCACGCCTTCCCAGTCATCGTCGAACGGGCGATCGACCCACTCCACGCGCGCGGCCAGCTCGGCCGGCAGGTTCTGTTGCAGGCGCTGCTGCTGGCGCTGGCGCAGGTCGGCACTGGGCTCCAGGATCGCGTAGCGCGCCGGCAGGGCGTCCAGCTCGGCCAGGCGCAGCAGCACGGCTTCGGCAAATGCGCCGGTGCCACCGCCCAGTTCCAGCAGGCGGGCGTGCGCGCCCAGCTGGCCGAACACCGGCGCCAGCGCATTGGCCACGCTGCCGGCGAACAGGCCGCCCAGTTCCGGCGCGGTGGTGAAATCGCCACTGCCGCCGAACTTGCTGGCACCGGCGCTGTAATAGCCCCAGCCCGGCGCATACAGGCACAGTTCCATGAAGCGGGAGAACGGCATCGCCCCACCCTGCGCAAGGATTTCAGCGCGCAGGGCGGCGGCCAGCTGGTCGCTGTGGGCCAGGGCATCGGCTTCGGGCAGGGGGAAGGTGGGCTGCATGGCGTCTTCGAATGCGGTGACAATGGTGCACAGGATAGCCGAGCCTTGGAGGACCCTCATGAGCGACACCGCCCCCGTGGCCCTGATCACCGGCAGCGCACGCCGGATCGGTGCGGCCATCGCCCGCCAGTTCCACGCCTGTGGCTGGTCGGTGGTGCTGCACGCCCATACATCCAGCGCCGAACTGCAGCAGGCCGCGTTCGATCTGGAAAACGTCCGCCCCGGCAGCGTGCTGGCCCTGCAGGCCGACCTGCGCGACGCCGCCGCCCTGCCCGACCTGGTGGACCAGGCCGTGGCCCACTTCGGCCGCCTGGATGCGCTGGTGAACAACGCCTCCAACTTCTTCGCCACCCCGCTGGGCCAGGTCACGGCCGAGGCGATGGACGAACTGTATGCGGTGAACGCACGCGCCCCGCTGCTGCTGGCCCAGGCCGCAGCGCCGCACCTGCGCCGCCAGCAGGGCAGCATCGTCAACCTGACCGATCTGCATGGCACCGACCCGATGCGCGACCATGTGGCGTACACGATGGCCAAGGCCGCGCTGGAAATGGCCACCCGTTCGCTGGCACTGGAACTGGCGCCGAAGGTGCGGGTGAACGCGGTCGCGCCGGGCGCGATCCTGTGGCCGGAACAGGGCAAGGACGATTTCGCGCGCGAAGCGCTGCTGGCGCGCACGCCGCTGGCGCGGATCGGCACCGTGGAAGAGATTGCCGAGGCGGTCTACTGGCTGGTGGCCGATGCGCACTTCGTGACCGGCCACACGCTGCGCGTGGATGGCGGCCGCACGGTCAGTTGAGCGTTCCGCCGGGCATGGCCCGGCGCTACCGATGCGGGCGGCGGGTAGCGCCGGGCCATGCCCGGCGAGCGCAGCGGGAACCGCCTTTACGCGAGATCGACTACCTCGAACGCCTCACCATGCTGCCGGTGTGCCCGCCACAGCGTGGCCAGGTCCTGGCCACTGACCGGATCGATGAACCCCGGCGCGATGTCGGCCAGCGGTTTCAACACGAACGCGTGCTTCAGCTCCGGACGCGGTATGCGCAGGTGGCCGGGGCCTTCCACGATCAGATCGCCGTAGAACACCACGTCGATGTCCAGCGTCCGGTCGGAAAAGCGTGGCCCGCTGCGATCGCGGCCATGCGCGTCTTCCAGCGCATGCAGCCAGTCGTCCAGTTCCTGCAGCGGCAGGTCGGTCTCGATCGCCACGGCATTGTTGAGGAAGGCCGGGCCATCGAAGCCGACGGCGGCGGTCTGGTAGGCCGGCGACACCTGCACGGCGCCGAAACGCTCGCGAAGGGCCGCCACCGCGGCGTGGAGATAGCGGCGGGGCTGGACGTTGCTGCCCAGGCTCAGGAGCACGGTGGTCATGCGGTTCCGGTGGCGGCGTTCTGGGGGGGACGTGGGCATGCCGTCATCACGGCGGCCTGCCTACACTCCGGGACGCACATGATAGGGCACCGACATGACCTATTGCGTTGGAATCGAGGTGGATGAAGGCCTGGTCTTCGCCGCCGACACCCGCACCAATGCCTCGCTGGACGACGTGCGCGTGCACCGCAAGCTGCACGTGTTCGACTACCCCGGCCAGGCCGCCTTCGTGCTGATGGCCGCCGGCAACCTGGCCACCACCCAGCTGCTGGTCTCGCGCCTGACCCGCGATGCCGCCGAACGGCGCACGCCGAACCTGCGCGACATGCCGCACCTGTTCGAGGCCGCAGCCTACGTCGGCCAGCTGCTGGTGGACAGCCAGGTGAAGTGCCAGCACACCGAACACGGCCACGACGGGGTGAACACCCAGGCCACGCTGATCTTCGGCGGCCAGGTGGCGGGCGAGCGGCCCGGACTGTACATGGTGTATCCGCTGGGCAACGCGATTGCCGCCTCACCGGAAACGCCGTACCTGCAGATCGGCGAATCCAAGTACGGCAAACCGATCCTGGACCGCATCCTCAGCCCGGCCACGCGCCTGGGCGATGCCGCACGCACGGCCATCGTGTCGCTCGATTCCACCATCCGTTCGAATCTTTCGGTGGGCCTGCCGATCGACCTGGCACTGATCCGCGATGGCGAGCTGCGGGTCGGCCAGCAGTTGCGGCTGGGCGCCGATTCGGCGCTGTATGCCGACATCCACCAGAACTGGTCGCGGCGCCTGGAACAGGCGGTGGAGAGCCTGCCGCGCTTCCCGTGGGAAACCTCACGCGGCGAAGGCGGGTAGCGCCGGGCCAGGCCCGGCGACCTGCGCTCACGCCAGCGCTTCAGCCACCGCGCGGAACACCTGCTGCATCTGCAGCGGCTTGCGCAGCACATGCACCTGGATGCCCTGCGGCACGTCGTCGGCAGGCATCTCCACCTGCGCGTCCTCCAGCACCAGCGCGGGCCCCTGGTAGCCCAACGCCGCCATTTCGCCCAGCAACTGGCTGGCCGGCAACAGTCGCGACCCCGCATCGGCAATCACCAGCGCCGGCATCGCCTCCTGCTGCATCCAGCGCAACGCCGCCGGACCGTCCGAGGCCAACTGCAACTGGTAGCCCTGGCTGGACAACGCATTGCCCAGCAGCGACAGCCGCGTGGCTTCGCCATCCACCACCAGGATGGACTGGCCACTGCCCAGCGCCACCAACTGTTCCACCGGCTCGCTGCGTTCGGCACGGTCGTGCATCGGCAGGTGCAGTTCGAAACAACTGCCCTGCCCCGGCTGGCTGCTGACCTGGATGCTGCCGCCAGCGCCTTCCACGATGCGCTTGCACGACATCAAGCCCAGACCGGTGCCTTCGGCCTTGGTGGTGAAGAAGGGATTGAACAGGTGCGACAGCGTATCGGCGTCCATGCCGATGCCTTCGTCGGTCACGGCAATGCGCATCCAGTCCACGCCGTCGCGCGGGCCATCATGGCGCGCGGTCAGGCTGAGGCGGCCGCCGTCGGGCATGGCCTGGATCGCGTTCAGCGCCAGATTGAGCAGCACCTGCTGCAGCTCGGTGGAATTGGCATCCACCGCCAGCCCGTCGTCCTGCACCTGCACGTCCAGCATCACCGCGTCGGGCACGCTGCTGCGCAACAGCAGCGCCACCGCCTGGAACAGGTCGTCGATGCGGATGTGCTCGCTCGGCTTGCGCGAACCGCGCACGAACGACAGCATCGATTCGGCCATCTCGTGGCCACGGCGCCCGCACTCGGCAATCACATCAGCCAGGTGATGCAGCTGCGGGTCCTGCGTGCGTGCCTTCAACAGGTCCGGCATGATCAACAGCGGCTGCAGGATGTTGCGCAGGTCATGGCTCAGGCCGGCCGCCAGCAGCGACAGGCTTTCCAGACGCTGCGCGCGCATCAGTTCGGTTTCCACGCGCATCCGTTCCACCGCACTGCGCGCTTCGCGCACCGCGCGCGCCACCGCCGACGGCAGGCGCGCCGGCTGGTGCTTGATGATGTAATCGTTGGCGCCCTTCTGCAGCGCCTCCACCGCATTGTCTTCGCCCATCGTGCCGGACACGAAGATGAAGGGAACATCCGGCGCGCGCTCGCGCACGATGCGCAGCGCTTCATCGCCGGAAAAGCCGGGCATGCTCAGGTCCGACAGCACGATGTCGGGCAGGAATCCGGCCAGCGCCTGGCGCAGCTCGCCCGCGCTTTCCACGCGTTCGAAACGGGCCTCCAGGCCCGCGTCCAGAATCTGCTCGGACATCAGCTCGGCATCTTCCGGCGAATCTTCCACCAGCAGGATGCGCAGGGGGCCGAGCGCGTGCGCGGTCAGGACCATGGCGTTACTCGCGCTCCGGCGCCTGGTTGATCAGCGCCCAGAACTTGCCCAGGGTCTGCACGGCACCGAAGAACTGGTCCACGTCCACCGGCTTCACCACGTAGGCATTCACGCCCATGTCCCAGCTGCGCGCCAGATCGCTTTCCTCGCGCGAGGAGGACAGGATGACCACCGGCAGGCGCTTGAGCTCTTCGTGTTCGCGGATCTGCCGCAGCACTTCCAGGCCGTCCATGCGCGGCATCTTGATATCCAGCAGCAGCACCGCCGGCAAGCCTTCCTCGCGGTCGGCGAAGGCGCCACGGCGCAGCAGGTAATCCATCACTTCCACCCCGTCTTCCACGTGCACGATGGGGTTGGCCAGGCGCGCTTCCTGCAGCGCATCGATGGCCATTTCAGCATCGGCCGGGCTGTCTTCGGCCAGCAGGATGGTACGCAGTGTGGTCATGCGGAAGGCCCTTGGTTGACCGCGTCCAGCGCGGGAGGCAGGTAGAAGTGGAAGGTGGCGCCGGCATCGGGCTCGGCTTCGGCCCAGATGCGGCCACCATGACGGGTCAGCACCCGGCGCACGCTGGCCAGGCCGATACCGGTGCCCGGGTAGTCGCTGGCCTTGTGCAGGCGCTGGAATACGCCGAACAGCTTGGCCGCGTAGGCCATGTCGAAGCCTGCACCATTGTCGCTGACTGTGAACTGATGACCGCCATCGGGCTGCGCCTGGTAGTCCACGCGGATCTTCGCCGGTTCACGGTTGCCCGAGTACTTCACCGCGTTGCCCAGCAGGTTCAGCCACACCTGGCGCATCATGTTTTCATCGGCCACCACGATCGGCAGCGGCGCGATGGACCATTCCACGCTGTGGGCGGGCGCTCCCGCTTCGGCATCGGTCTTCAGGTTGGCGTCGAGCATGGCGCGGGTATCGGCCACCAGCGACTGCATGTCCACGGCCTGCTGGCGCATGGCCGCGCGGCCCAGCCGCGAATAGACCAGCAGATCGTCGATCAGCGCGGCCATGCGCCGTGCCGAACTGGAAATGACGTCCAGGTAATGGCGGCTCTTCTCGTCCGCATCCTCGCCCAGATGCCGCGTCAGCTTGTCCGAGAAACCGGCCACGTGGCGCAGGGGTGCACGCAGGTCGTGCGATACCGAATAGCTGAAGGCTTCCAGTTCGCGGTTGACCTCGGACACCTGCGCAACCTTGCCTTCCAGCTGCCGGTTCAGCTCTTCCACGCGCCACTGCACGGCACGCTGCACGGTCACATCGCTGATGGTCAGCAGCACGACTTCATCATCGCTGTCAGGCAGCGGCATGCGCCGCGCGTTCAGCAGCATGTAGCGCACCATGCCATCGGCAGTGCGCTGCTCGTGCTCGAAATCCCACAGCTCGCGTCCGCGCAGCAGCACGTCGGCCAGGCGCTGGCGCACCACGGGATCCTTCCATGCCCCATCGCCTACATCACCCAGCAGCGTGCCGTCGGCGCGCTCATCCTGCAGGTCATACAACTCGGAAAAGGCCGGGTTGTGCAGCTGCACGCGCAGTTCGCGATCCAGCAGCACGATCGGTTCACGCACGGTCTGCAGCACCGACGCCGCACGCCCGGCCGCGCGCAGCGACTGCCGCTCGGCCTGCAGGCGGCGCCCGATCTGCCGTTGCAGCAGCCACAGCACCAGGCCCAGCAGGCCCAGCTGCACGGCCAGCGCACTCCAGGAAACGAATTCGGTCTGCCGGCGCTGGCGGTTGGCCTGCTCGGCACGCTGGGCCAGCAGCTTCTGCTCGCTGGCCTGCAGTTCCTCCACCAGGCCACGGATCGGGTAGCGGGTGCTCATGTCCTGCACCAGCTCGCGCTGGTCGGTATTGGGTTCGGCACGGGCCAGTTCGCGGGCCAGCGCCATGCGCCCGTCCAGCATCGATTCGATGCGGCCGATGCGGATCAGCTGTTCGGGGTTGTCGCGGGTCAAGCGGCCCAGTTCGGCCAGGCGGCCGGGGATATCCTGCGCCTTGGCCATGCGCTCGCGCAGGCCCGGCGCATCCACGCCCTTGGACAGGGTCAGCGCGGCCGATTCCACGTCGCGCACATCGGCCTGCAGCTGCTGCAGGGCCACGCCCACGGCCTGGGTATGGGTCACCCAGGCCATCGCCGCCTCGTTGTCCTGCTGCAGTTTGCGCAGGGTCAGCCACGGCACCACGATGATCGCGGCCGCCGCCAGGGCCAGCGCCGGCAGTCGCCAGCGGTCCCAGACATCATCACTGAACACCAGCGCCATAGCCCCTCGTCAGCACCGCAGCGGAACCGGCAATATAGCGCAGACGGTCACAGGGTTCGGCGCACCCGGCAAAAAACGGGGGCGCCCCCTGGACGCCCCCGTCGTGTTGCAGGGTCTGGCGCTGGAATCAGCGCTTGGCTGCGGCATTCACCTTCAGCGCCGCCGCATCCACGCGGGTCACGCCCTTGATGCCCTTGGCGGTGGTCACCGCCTTGTCATGCTCGGCCTGGGTGGCCACGGTGCCGCTCAGGCTGACCACGCCGTTCACCGTTTCCACTTTCACTTCGGTGCCCGGCACATTCCTGCTGGCCAGCAGATCGGCCTTCACCTTGGTGGTGATCCAGCTGTCGGTCACCGGCTCATTGGAATCGTGGCGATCAGCATGGGTCATCGCCGAATGGTCGGCCTTCGGCGGATTCTTCGCGGTCGGGTCCTTGGCGAAGGCAGCGGAGGAGGACAGGGCCAGGCCCAGGGTGAGGGCCGAAGCAATCATCGTGCGGGTCAGGGTGCTCATCGTGCGGTGCTCCTTCTGTGTGTGGCGCCAGTGTGCGCAGGGCAATGTGTGGCAGGCGTGGCGCCACGGTCATGCCGCCGTGAATCAGCGCATTTCCACGGCAAACCGTTCAGTTTTGCGCAGCGCGCGTGCTCGTTTACCCTGCCCTTCCCGCCCCCAACGGAGTCGTGCCATGCGCCCGGACCTGCAACTGGCCCTGATCGGCTACGGCCTGGCCGGCCGTGTATTCCATGCACCGCTGATCCAGCACACGCCGGGCGTGGCCCTGCACAGCATCGTCAGTTCGCAGCGCGACACGTTGCTGCGCAGCTTCAGCGATGTGCACATCCGCGATACGCCGCAGCAGGTGTTCGATGACCCCGCCGTGGATGCGGTGGTGATTGCTACGCCCAATGCGCAGCATGCGCCGCTGGCGATCGCGGCGCTGGCGGCGGGCAAGCACGTGCTGGTGGACAAACCGTTCGCGCTGGACATGGCCGAGGCCAACGCCGTGGCGGCTGCGGCGCACGATGCCGGGCGCATCGTCAGCGTGTTCCAGAACCGGCGCTTCGATGCCGATTTCCTCACCCTGCAGGCGTTGCTGGCGCAGGGCACGCTGGGCGACGTGGCCGAATGCCATGCGCACTTCGACCGCTACCGGCCGCAGGTGCGCGATCGCTGGCGCGAGCAGGACGGGCCCGGCAGCGGCCTGTGGTACGACCTGGGGCCGCACCTGCTGGACCAGATGCTGGTGCTGTTCGGCTGGCCGCAGGCGATCGATGCCGACCTGGCCGTGCAACGCAGCGGTGGCAGCGGCGTGGATTATTTCCACGCGGTGCTGCACTACCCGCGCCATCGCGCCATCGTGCATGCCGGTTCGCTGGTCGCCGCGCCGACGCCGCGTTTTGCCGTGCACGGTGAACAGGCCAGCTGGGTGAAATACGGGTTGGATGTGCAGGAAGCGCAGTTGCGCCGTGGCGTGGCGCCGGGCGCGCCGGGCTGGGGCATCGACCCGCGGCATGGCGAACTGCTGCGCTGCGAGGCCGACGACAGCGTGCAGCGCAGCACCGTGGACAACCTGCCCGGCGACTATCGGCACCTGTATGCGCAGTTCGCCGCCGCGCTGCACGGCGATGGCGAACCGACGGTCAGCCTGGCGCAGGCGCTGCAGGTGATGCAGTTGCTGCAGGCGGGCATGGACAGCGCCCAGCAAGGGCGGCGGATCGAACTGGGGTGACCGGCAGGGCTGCGCCCTGCACCCCTGTAGAGTCGAGCCATGCTCGACTGAAGCAACGTCAAAAGCGGGCATTCCGTGGGATGGCGGGAGGCGATCTGACCGTAGATCCACGCCATGCGTGGATGACGTGGAAGCAATCGGAACACGCCTTTGTAGAGTCGAGCCATGCTCGACTGGCTTTTGCACCATGGGGTCAGAGCCCTTTCCTGCGGAAAGGGATCCGACCCCGACGCCTGCACGCCATGCGTGGATGACGTGGAAGCAATCGGAACACGCTTTTGTAGAGTCGAGCCATGCTCGACTGGCTTTTGCACCATGGGGTCAGAGCCCTTTCCTGCGGAAAGGGATCCGACCCCGATGGCTTACGACTTCTTGATGGCGTGGCCGCCGAATTCGTTGCGCATGGCCGACAGCAGGCGGTCGGTGAACGAGTTGGATTCGCGCGAGCGCAGGCGTTCCAGCAAGGACAGGGTGATCACCGGCGCCGGCACGTCCAATGCGATCGCTTCGGCAACGGTCCAGCGGCCTTCGCCGGAATCTTCCACGTATGGGGCAATGCCATCCAGCGACGGATTGCGCTTCAGCGCCTCGGTGCTCAGGTCCAGCAGCCACGAACGCACCACGCTGCCGTGGCGCCACACTTCGGCCACCTGGGCCAGGTCCAGCTGCAGCTCGTCCTTGCGCTCCATCAGCGCGAAGCCTTCGGCATAGGCCTGCATCATTCCGTATTCGATGCCGTTGTGGACCATCTTGGTGAAGTGGCCGGCACCGGACGGACCGACACGGCCCCAGCCACGGTCTTCGGCCGGCGCCAGCGTGCGCAGCAGCGGCGCGATCTGCTCGACCACCGCCTCGTCGCCGCCCACCATCAGGCTGTAGCCTTCCTGCAGGCCCCAGACCCCGCCGCTGGTGCCGCAGTCCACGTAGCCCAGGTCATCTTCAGCCAGCGCCTTGGCGCGGCGCATCGAGTCCTGGTAGTTCGAATTGCCACCGTCGATCACGATGTCCCCTTCGGCCAGGTGCGGGGTCAGCAGGCCCAGCGTCTGGTCCACGGTTTCACCGGCCGGCACCATCAGCCATACCACGCGCGGCACCGGCAGCGCGGCCACCGCAGCGGCCAGCGAATCGACCACCTGCAGGCCGGCCTCGGCCGCACGCTGGCGCGCGCTTTCGCCGGGGTCGTAGCCGACCACGCGGTGGCCCCCGCGGTGCAAGCGCTGGGCCATGTTGGCGCCCATGCGGCCGAGGCCGATCATTGCAATATCCATTGTTTCACCTTCAGTTGTTGTCGGAAGTCAGGCTGCCTGGCCGGCCGGTCGTCGCGCAGGCACGCAGTTGCGCCTGGCGCCAACGCCGGTAGAGCGTGGTATGTAGATTGTGCAACGCCAGGTCGATGGAAAACGCGGTGCGCGGGTTCCGATCGAGCAGGCGCACGATGTGGTAGCCGATGGGACGTATACCGCGTGGGTGCACATAGATCACGAACTGCTGGTAGAACGGATCGTCCAGCAACTGGTCCATGCGTTCCACGGTGGCGCGGTAGCGCGGTGCCAGCTGCGCGCGCAGCGTGGCATCGCGGTCGTACAGCAGCCGCTCGAAGTAGCGCCGGCCCACCCGCGGAATGCCCTGCGCCAACCGCCACAGCTGTGCATTGCGCTGGTCGTAGCAGGCAAACCCGCCGTGCGCGGCCAGCGCCTGCGCAGCGTCGGCGCCCACATCCACCACCACGAAGTTCTCGGCCTGGTTGTTCAGATCGTCCAGCAGCGCCTTGTCGCCCACGTGTTCAATGAAGCCGGGCAGACCCACGAAGGCCTGCCGCCCCCGTGCCGACGCGCGCACCGCTTTGCCGTCGGCCACGAAGTCGCCGGCGTGTGCCCCCAACAGGATGCTGTCGGTGCCATGCAGGCCCAGGAAGGTGCCGATGGACAGTTCGTCCGGGCTGAACTCGGCATCGAAGGCCGCATCGCCATACAGCGCGCGCTGGCTGGCCAGCTGTGCCACCTGCCGGCCCACCCCGCATTCGGCGCGCACCCGGCCGCTCTGGAAGGCCTGCAGGGCCGCGCTGTTGCTGCCCTGCGGAACATAGCCTCGGCCGAAGCTGCGGGTGCGCTGCCAGCCCTGGGCCGGGGCGCCGCCTGCGCCAAAGCCGATCCAGCCCAGTTGCAGGCCGGAGAAGCGAAAGCCGGGATTGTCCTGCAGCGCCTGGGTGGCACTGCGGGTGGCCGCACCCAGCAGGAAGCTGTACGCACACACCGTGGCGGGGTCGTCCAGCAGCTGCTGCAGCAGCGCCTGCCGCGCGGCCTCGGGCAGATCCGCGGGCCAGCGCACACGCAGGTCGCCGGCGGCCTGCGCATCGGCCAGCGAGGCGCGCTGGCACACCGGCCCGCCGTGAATGTCCGGCGCTGCCAGCGCGGTGGTTTCGAAGCGCCAGCCCAACCGTTGCAGCAGGCCCTGCGTGCAGTCCACGGAAGGGGCTGCATGGCTGCCCAGCGGCCCGCCCAGCAGCAGGCCCAGTACCAGCGCCCGCCCGTGCACCGTCAGCCCTGGGCCGCCGCCGGCGCCGGCACATCGGCCGGGATAGGTTCGGGCGGCGCAGGCTGGGCAGCTGGCACCGGGGCGGGCACAGGCGCCGGCTCCGGCGCGCTGGCCGCCGGCGGCGTCGGTTTCGCCGCAGCCATCGGCAGGTACTGCTGCAGGCGCTGGAAGAAGCGCCGGTAGAAATCGGCATCGGTGATCGTGCTGCTGGCCACTTTCACCAGCGAATCGTCATTGCTGCCGAACGGCAGCGACACCGAGCCCAGCGCGCCCACGCCCACGCTGGCCGAGGTCGGGCTCTTCTTCAGCGCGTAGCGGTCCTGCACGGCGCTGACAAACACCAGCGCCTGGTCGGCGCCGCGCGGGGCACAGGAAATACGCAGCACCAACTGTTCATGGTCGTCTTCGCGCGGCTGGAAGTTCTTGTTGCCTTCCACCTGGCCATCATCGGCCCGGGCAATCGCGTAGCCCTGACTGAGCAGGGTGCGGCGGGCGGCTTCGCAGGCTTCGGCCGGGCGGCCATCGACGGTGCGCGAGAAGGTATCGCCCGAATCGAAGGATTCGCGCAGCAGGGCATTGTCGGCGGCGCGACCGCCACAGCCCGCCAGGGCCAGCGTGCCAGCCACGGCCAGCAGGGGAAAACGAAAGCGCGAGGCCCGCATGGGTGCTCCTGCGAGAACAGAAGTCCCAAGGGTAGACCCGGGGCCGTGTGGAGCGGGTCGAGGGCGGGCGGCCCGTTGCTGCCGGTTCATGCGTCGATCGGCAGGCCGCTGCGCTCGCCGGGCATGGCCCGGCGCTACCGTCAGGGCGCCGACGCGCGACCGCCAAACGCAAACGGGGCCGGCAATGCCGACCCCGTCGCGTATCACGCAGCTGTGCGATCAGTCAGCCCAGCGGCCCACGCCGGTGGACTGCGGCAGCACCTGCGCCGACAGCGGGCGGTCGGTTTCCAGCAGGTTCACCGCATCGGCCAGGATCGCCGCCGATTCCCGCAGCAGCGGGTCCGGACGCTTCTCGGCAGCCTTTTCGCGGGCGGCATCCTTCACGATGTCGCGCTCGTTGCCGGTCAGGCCGTCATCGCTGCTGTCATCGGCCAGCGGATCCAGGGCCAGGCCCAGTTCCTTGCGGATCACCTGGCGCTCCTTGCGCTGGGTGTCCTGGCGTTCGCGCTCGGCACGGCGGGTGGCCTCGTTCAGCGACACATACTTCTTCTCTGCCTCGGCGCGGAACTGCTGCACGTCCTCGTTCCACCACTGGAATTCCTTGTCAGTGGCAATACGGGTGTCGTGGCGGGTTTCCAGCTTCGGCAGCAGCGGTGCGAAGTTGCCGTACTGGGTATGCGGCACGGCGGCGATGCGGGTCCACGGCAACGCATTGTCGTAGGTGCTTTCACCGAACTCGGTGGCATCCACGCTGGCCGGGAAGGCCAGGTCGGGCACCACGCCCTTGTGCTGGGTGCTGCTGCCGCTGATGCGGAAGAACTGGGCAATGGTCAGCTTCACCTGGCCGAAGCGCTGGGTTTCGCCGCTCGGCCAACGGTCCAGGTCGACGATGTTCTGCACCGTGCCCTTGCCGAAGGTGGTCTCACCGATCACCAGGCCACGACCGTAATCCTGGATGGCGCCGGCGAAGATTTCCGAGGCCGAGGCCGAACCGCGGTTGATCAGCACGGCCAGCGGACCGTCCCAGGCCACGCCCTGGTTGCGATCGTTGTTCACCGTGACCCGGCCGCCGGATTCGCGCACCTGCACCACCGGGCCCTGTTCGATGAACAGACCGGTCAGTTCAATGGCTTCGTCCAGCGAACCGCCACCGTTGTTGCGCAGGTCCAGCACCACACCGTCCAGCTTGTCGTTCTTGAAACCGGCCAGCAGCTTGGCCACATCGCGGGTCGCCGAGGCGTAATCGGTGGCGTTGCGGCGGCGGCCTTCAAAGTCCTGGTAGAACGTCGGCAGCTTGATCACGCCGACCTTGCGCTCGGGCTCGCCGTCCTTGCCCGGAATGGTCATCGTCTCGCCCTTGGCGGCCTGTTCGGCCAGGCGCACCTTCTGCCGGGTCAGCACCAGGGTGTGGTGCTTGCCGTCAGCGCCTTCTTCGGCGGGAATGAATTCCAGCTTGACCTGGGTGTCCTTGGCGCCACGGATCTTGGCCACCACATCGTCGATGCGCCAGCCGATCACATCTTCGATGGTGCCCGACTTGCCCTGGCCCACGCCCACGATGCGGTCGCCCGGCTTCAGCGTGCCGTCCACGGCCGCGGGGCCGCCGGCGATGATCTCGCGGATCACCACCACGTCGTCCTGGCGCTGCAGCTGGGCACCAATGCCTTCCAGCGACAGCGACATGGCCTGGTTGAAGTTCTCGGCCGTGCGCGGGGTGAAGTAATCGGTGTGCGGATCGACCGCGCTGGTGTAGGCGTTCATGAAGAACTGGAAGACGTCTTCGCCCTTCAGCTCGTTCACCGACTTTTCCATCGTGGCGTAACGCTTGTCCAGCGTCTTGCGGATGTCGTCGGACTTCTTGCCGGCCAGCTTCAGTCGCAGCCAGTCATTCTTGACCGACTTGCGCCACAGCTCGTCCAGTTCGGCGTTGCTGGCGGCCCACGGCACGTCCTTGCGGTCGTACTCGAACCGCTCGTCGGTGGTGAAATCCGGTTCCTGCTTCAGCAGCTTGCGCGCATAGGCCACGCGCTCGCCCACGCGCTGCTTGTACACGGCGAACACCTGGAAGGCCGGCTCCATCTCGCCGCCACGGATGGCGTTGGCGATGTTGGCCTCGAACGGCGCGAACCGGGTCACGTCGGCCTGGGTGAAGTACTGCTTGCCGCCATCGAGGGTGTCCAGGTAGCGCTTGAACACGTCCTTGGCGGTGGCTTCGTCCAGCGCGCGCGGCCGGTAGGCGTAGCGGCTGTCGGACAGCAGGCCGTAGACCAGCTTGGAGGTGGTCACCTGGTCGGCGGTCGCCGCGGCCGGCAAGGCCGGCGAATCGGTCTTGGCCGCCAGCGCCAGCGGCGCTACCAGCGCCAGGGCCATCAGGAATGCGGGGGCTTTGAATTTCATGAACGTGCTCAAGGGCGGCTTGCCAAGGGGGAGACTGCGCGGTGCTCAGACACCACGACAGTGCCGAAAGTTGCCGGATTTGTCATCCGCCCACGATCGGTGGAAATCCAGCCTAGCCGGGCCGGTGTAGCAAATTGTGAATGGCTGGGAAGCGCCCCCCGGAACGCCGACCGTCAGATTGCCGATGGCGTCGGGTGGAGAGCCCCCTGAGTCAGGGGGCGGCCGCGAAGCGGTGGGGGTGTGGGTGGTGGTAAGCCGGGGCCCACGATGTGCGCAGCGCATCGTGGTAAGCGGTAGCGCGCATCGCGCAACCGCTTACCGGACGCCGGCGCCCTTGGCCTGCACGTCGGCGTGGTACGACGAGCGCACCATCGGGCCGGAGGCCACGTGGCTGAAGCCCAGTTCGTAGCCGTAGTCTTCCAGCGCCTTGTAGTCTTCCGGCGTCCAGTACTTCAGCACCGGGTGGTGGTGCGCGGTCGGCTGCAGGTACTGGCCGATGGTGATCATGTCCACGTCGTGGGCGCGCAGGTCACGCATGGTGGCCTTGATCTGCTCGAATTCCTCGCCCAGGCCCAGCATGATGCCGCTCTTGGTCGGCACCGACGGGTGCTGCGCCTTGAAGTTCTTCAGCAGGTTCAGCGACCACTGGTAATCGGCACCGGGGCGCACGTTGCGGTACAGGTCCGGCACGGTTTCGATGTTGTGGTTGAACACGTCCGGCGGGTTCTGCGCCAGGATCTCCAGCGCGCGCTCCATGCGGCCCTTGCCACGGAAGTCCGGGGTCAGCACTTCGATGCGGGTGCCCGGCGACTTCTCGCGGATGGCGGTGATGCAGTCGACGAAGTGCTGGGCACCGCCGTCGCGCAGGTCATCGCGATCAACGCTGGTGACCACCACGTACTTCAGGCCCATGTCGGCCACGGTCTGGCCCAGGCTGGCCGGTTCGTTGGCATCGGGCGGCTTGGGGCGGCCGTGGGCCACGTCGCAGAACGAGCAGCGACGGGTGCAGACTTCGCCCAGGATCATGAAGGTGGCGGTGCCGTGGCCGAAGCATTCATGGATGTTCGGGCAACTGGCTTCTTCGCACACCGTCACCAGACGGTTCTCGCGCAGCTTGGCCTTCAGGTTCTGCACGGCGTTGCCCGAGGGAATGCGCACGCGGATCCACGACGGCTTGCGCAGCACCGGGGCGTCGGCGAACTGCACCGGCGAGCGGTTGATCTTGTCCCCGCCCATCTGCTTCACGCCCACCTGCAACGGTGCGGCGGTCGGCAGGTCGGCCTGCACGATCTGCAGGGGAATGGTGCGGGCGGTGGTCTCAGTCATGGCAGTTCCGGGGGGCGGTCAGGCGGCCGCAGAAAGATCGGGCAGTTCGGGCGTGGGCTGCAGCAGCAGGCCAAACTGGCGGGCCAGGTTGTCCAGCAGCACCGGCTTGACGGCGTCCATCCCGGACGGACCGCCCAAGTCTACCACCGAGGTCACCTGCAGCCCCTGGTAGCCACAGGGATTGATGCGGTGGAAGGGTTCCAGGTCCATCGACACATTGAAGGCCAGGCCGTGGAACGTGCAGCCGCGGCGCACGCGGATGCCCAGCGCGGCGATCTTGGCCGCCCCCACGTACACGCCGGGGGCGCCTTCACGGCGCTCGGCGCCGATGTTCCAATCGGCCAGGGTGTCGATGATGGCCTGTTCAATGCGGCACACGTAGTCGCGCACGCCGATGCCCAGCCGCGGCAGGCGCAGCAGCGGGTAGACCACGATCTGGCCGGGGCCGTGGTAGGTCACCTGGCCGCCACGGTCCACGTGCAGCACCGGAATATCGCCCGGGGCCAGCACGTGCTCGTCCTTGCCGGCCTGGCCCAGGGTGAACACCGGATCGTGTTCGACCACCCACAGTTCGTCGGCGTCGTCGTCGGTACGCTGGTCGGTGAAGCGCTGCATGGCCCGCCAGACCGGTTCATAGGGCTGGCGGCCCAGGTCGCGGACCACCGCCGGACGGGCCGGGCGGTGTTCGGGGGCGGCGTCGGCCGGGCAGCTGGCGGCTACACCGTCCACTTCACTTCCGGGTGGCCACGCAGCGCCTCATGGGCCACGTCGTACTGTTCACGGGTCTCGGCCTGGAACACCAGGCGGACCGAAACATACTTGCCGTTGGTCGAATGCTTCCAGCTGATGCGCTCGTTCACCACGGTGATGCCCGCGGCCTGCAACAGGCGCGGGAGCTCGTGCTCGAGGCCGCGGTTGGCGGCGCCCATGGCACTGAGCTCGAACTGACCGGGGAACTGGAAGCCGTGGTCGGGGTTGTCGGACTTGATTTCCATGGGCCCATTATCGGGCCGGAAGGCAACAAACCCAAGAGTATTCATCAAAGTCGAAAGCGGCACCGGCGAGCCGCTGCGTTGCGGCAGGCGCATGCACTGGACAGGGCCAGCCTGCCGGGCCGACCCCGGCAGGCGACGCGTGCCGGCACGAAGCCGGCACGCGAGCGGCCTACTTGGCCGTTTCCGTCAGGGTGGAATTGATCCACCCCTTGTTGCCCAGTTCATCTTCCACTTCCCACATGGTGCCGTCCTTCACGCCGGTGGGGTACAGCAGCATGCCCGGTTGCAGCGCGCGCACCGGCGTCCCGGTGCCCTTGGCGTTGGCCAGCAGGCGGCCCGCCTTGAGCAGGGTCACGGCCTGCCCGGCATTGGCGGCCGCGGCGTTGGCCGGCAGGCCACCCAGCTCGGTGACCATGTGGGTGTAGGCCTGCAGGTACGCCAGGGTGATCACCTGGCCGATTTCGGTGTTGGCGTAGCCGCCCACGCCCATCGCGCCGATCCCTCCGCCGCCGAACAGGCCGCCACCTGCACCCCAGCCGAGGTCGGTCTTTCTGGAATTGCCTTCAACGACCGCGACCTGCTCGGAAGAGCGCACATCGGTCAGGGTCAGGGTCACATTGGCGGTCTTCCTGCGGAAGTTCAGGCCGCTGACGACCGAGCCGCCCTTGCCGCCGATCAGGCCGCCCACCAGGCCACCGATGGCAGTGCCACCCGCGTTGCTGTTCTGCGAGATCAGGTCGGGCACCAGAACATAGTCGGCGGCACGGATCTGGCCCTTGCCCATGTTGGAGCGACCGCGCAGCTGGCCCTGGCTGGCCAGCGCGCGCTCGGCCTGGGCCGCGGCCATGCCGACGCCACGGTCGACCAGTGTGAAGCACTTGGATTTGCTGATGAACACTTTGATCAGCTTCGAAGGCGCCGGCAGCTGCTGGCCAGTCCACCAGTTCACCGCGTCTTCCGATTCGATCACCGAGATGGAACCCAGCGGCTTGGTGCAGACCGGAATCTCGGCTTGGCCCTTCCTGCTCTGCTGCTGGGCGGAGGAGGTACGACCTTTGGCGAAGCTGTCGCGCAGGCCGGCCGACGCCGGGGCACTGACCGCCACCAGCGCAGTGCCCAGCAGCACACACGCCAACGCAGGGGGGAGCGAATGCAATTTCTTCATTTGCGTCATCCAGCACTTCGCCGACGGCGAAGCACAATCCATGGGTTGAGAAAGGGTCCAGGACCCGCATCCGTGGCGACGCCCCCCTCAGGCGTCGACGCACGAGATATGGCATGCCCCCGTGGCAGGCCACAACCGCAGCTGACCGCCAACGCCGATGACGACACGCGTGCGATCCCCCTCCCGCAGCGTCGCAGTCCGGGCCGCGCCCCGGCCCCGTATGACTCCGTCAGTAGGACAACGTTGTTTTCGGAACAGACATGTGAGCGTCATGTGGTCGTTTCCGTCGCTGCCTGGATGTACCGTGTCGCGGCATAAAACGACAAAAGAACCCGCACCCGATGAGCTCCCCTTCCCAACACCGCCTCGCAGCCCTCGGGCTGTCGGGTCTGCTCGCTGCCACCCTCCCCCTTGCCGCCCAGGCCGCCGAACAGTGCGGCCCGGATGCCATGCGCGACCACCCGCCGCAGGTGAACTTCCGCGTCGACAACGATCTGTTCGGCGGCAAGGACCAGGACCAGGGCTACACCAACGGCGCCCAGCTCACCCTGGTGTCACCCAACCTGGTGGACTACACCGACGACCCCTGCCTGCCGAAGCTGGCGCGCTGGGTGAACCGCCACCTGGAGCGCCTGCACCCGGGTGAGTTCGAGCAGCAGAACATGATCTTCAGCCTGGCCCAGGGCATCTTCACCCCCACCGATTTCACCCGGAAGGACCTGATCGAGGACGACCGCCCCTATGCCGGCGTGCTGATTGCCAGCTTCGGCTACAACGCCCGCCGCGGCGACCGCCTGCAGACCACCCAGCTGGCGCTGGGCGTGGTGGGGCCGTGGGCGCAGGGCAAGCAGGTGCAGAACGCGGTGCACGATGTGCTGGGCGATGAAAAATTCCAGGGCTGGGACAACCAGCTGCACAACGAGCCGGTGTTCATGCTGACCCACGAGCGCATGCGCCGCTGGCCGGGCGATGCCACGGAAAACGCGGCCGGCTGGGGCTGGGATGCGATCACCCATTACGGCGGCGCCATCGGCAACCTGGCCACCCACGCCAATGCCGGCGCCGAAGTGCGCTTCGGCTGGAAGCTGCCGGATGACTTCGGCAGCACCCCGCTGCGCCCGGCCGGCGAAAACACCGCCCCGACCCGCGGCGGCCGCCCGGCCGGCTGGTCGTGGCACCTGTTCGCCACCACCGACGCGTCGTGGGTGATCCGCGATATCACCCTGGACGGCAACACCTTCCGCAACAGCCACAGCGTGGACAAGCGCAACTTCGTGGCGCTGGGCGGCTACGGCCTGGCGGTGATGAAGGGGCGCTGGAAGTTCGCCCTGGCCCGTTACCACAGCACCCGCGAATTCGACGGCCAGCGCGAAGCGCCGGTGTTCGGCAGCTTCACCATCAGCCGCTCGCTGTAGGCGAGCGGCTGATGGTGAAGCGGGTAGCTGCCGACCGTTGGTCGGCACACTCGCTGTAACCGGGGTTGTAGAGTCGAGCCATGCTCGACTGCATTCACCATCAGTCGAGCATGGCTCGACTCTACAGAACGAAAAAGGCCGGCTTTCGCCGGCCTTTTCATTCACCACGCCAAGGCGTGGATCATTCCGATTCCCACCACATCCAGAAGCTGTCCCACAGGCGCTTGAAGAAGCCGGCCTGTTCAACGGCGGCCACGGCCACCAGCGGGGCTTCCGCCACCACCTTGCCGTCCAGGGTGACCTTCACGGTGCCGATCTGCTGGCCAGCGGTGAACGGTGCTTCCAGGGTCTTGGGCACGTCGATGCTCGGCTTCAGGTCGTTGTAGCGGCCGCGCGGCACGCTCACCAGCATCGGCTGGGCCACGCCCAGCTGCACCTTGTCGGTGGTGCCCTTCCAGACCTTGTGCTCGGCCACGGCCTTGCCCGGCTCGTACAGGCGGTGGGTTTCGAAGAAGCGGAAGCCCCAGTTCAGCAGGGCCAGGCTGTCATCGGCACGCTGCTTTTCCGAAGCACCGCCCAGCACCACCGCGATCAGGCGCTGGTCGCCGCGCTGCGCCGAGCTCATCAGGCAGTAGCCGGCTTCGGAAGTGTGGCCGGTCTTGATGCCGTCCACGCTGCCATCGCGCCACAGCAGCAGGTTGCGGTTGGGCTGCTTGATGTTGCCGACCTGGAATTCCTTCACCTTGTTGTAGGCGTAGGTTTCCGGGTAGTCACGCACCATCGCCCGGCCCAGCAGGGCCAGGTCGTAGGCGGTGCTGTGATGGCCTTCGGCACTCAGGCCGTGGGCGTTCACGAAGTGCGAGTTCTTCATGCCGATCTTGGCGGCGTAGCTGTTCATCAGCGAAGCAAAGGCTTCCTCGCTGCCGGCCACGTGTTCGGCCAGGGCGATGGCGGCGTCGTTGCCCGACTGGATCGCCATGCCCTTTTCCATGTCTTCCAGACGCGCGGTCTGGTTCACCGGGAAGCCGCTGTAGCTGCCGTCGGTGCCCGCGCCGCCTTCGCGCCAGGCGCGCTCGCTCATCATCACCTGGTCATCCGCACGGACCTTGCCATTCTTGACCTCGGCGGCGATGACATAGGAGGTCATGACCTTGGTGATGCTGGCCGGGGCCAGCTCTTCGTGCACGTTCTCGCCGGCCAGCACCTGGCCGGTGGCGTAATCCATCAGGACCCACGCCTTGGAAACGGTCGGCACCGGGGCCGGTGGCGTGGCCACGGTGACCGGCGCAGCGGCGGCGGCAGGTGCCGGCGCGGCCGGGGTCGGCAGAGGGGTCTGGGCGGAGGCCAGACCCACCACCAGGGTGGCGGCCAGGGCGGTGGCGGCGGAACGGAAATTCATGGGACAGCAGGCTCCAGGGACGGCCAGGATGGAGGGTGGTACGAAGCGGCCATTGTAAGGCCGACGGGGCGGAGGCCGGCAGCACCGGCCTTGGGCGAATCAGTCTTTGACGATCTGCGGCGAGCCCAGGCCCAGACCCGCAATGCGGCCGACAAGTTCCGCGGCGCTGGCATGGTCGCTGGCGGGAACGCGCAGGCGGAACAAGGTGCGGCCACCGGCGGCAATGTCGCTGATGGTGGCGCCGACAATGCCGGCCGCGTTCAACTGGCCCATGGCGCGGGTTGCGTTGTCGCGGCTGGAGAAGCTGGCCACCTGCACCATCACTGCGCCCACCACCTGCTGGGACAGCGTGGGCGCCGGGGTCGGCGCGCTGCGAACCGGTGCGGCAGCGGCGCGCGGGGCGGCGGCGGCCACGGCCACCGGCGCACGCGGCGCCGGCGCGCTGGGCGGCAAGGCACTGACCGCTACATCCGGCAGGGTGCTGCTGGCCGCCTGGGTGGTGGCAGGTTGGCCACGCGCGGGCGTGGCATCGCTGGGCAGGCGTTGCACCAGGCGGTCGATGTCGCTGGGCGCGGCCGCACGCGGCGTGGCACTCGGGCGTGCCGACGCCACCGCACTGGCAGCCGCGGCTTCGGCCGCCCGGCGCTCGCGGCGCGACGGCTTCTGCGCCAGCAGGTTGCCTTCGCCCGGCTGCAGCGCGCGCACTTCCACATTGCCGGTGCCGCGCTGGGTGATGCCCAGGCGCACGGCGGCGGCATAGCTCAGGTCCACCACGCGGCCATCGTGGAACGGGCCGCGATCGTTGACGCGCACGATCACCGATTCGCCGTTGTCCAGGTTGGTCACGCGGGCGAAGCTGGGCAGCGGCAGCGTCTTGTGCGCGGCGGTGAACTGGTACATGTCATAGACCTCGCGGTTGGAGGTCAGGCGGCCATGGAACTTGGCGCCGTAGTACGACGCGGTACCGCGCTCGACATAGTCATGGGTGTCGTCCAGCACTTTGTACGACTTGCCCAGCACCACGTAGGGCGATTTGTTGCCGATGGTCGAGCGCTCGACCGCGGTCACTTCCGGCTCGGGAATGCAGGCCACGTTCGGCACGTAGCTGGGCGTGCTGTCTTTCACCCCGGGCTTGTACAGGCCACCGGCGGTGTAGTTGCCGCGCGTGCTCAGATCTTCGGTGGCCGCCGCATAGGGCGAACCGTCCGGGCAGTGCGCCGGGCGACTGCCCTTGCCCTGCACCACCGTGCCCGGCACCTTGCCACCGTGGCCGGCGCTGGGCTTGTTCGGCGCACTGCTGCACGCCGCCAGTGCGAGTACTGCCAGTGCGGGAACCAGCCATCTGATGTTCATGCCGGGGGCAGCTCCTGTCCGGCAATGGCCTGCGACAACTGGTGCACGGCCATCGCGTACATCTTCGAAAGGTTGTAGCGGGTAATGGCGTAGTAGTTCTGGAAGCCCAGCCAGTACTGCTTGCCGGTGCTGCCTTCCAGCGTGATCGGCGTGGCGGTGGCGCCCGCCGGGACCGGCGCGCTGGGCTGGTAACCGCGCTGGGCCAGGTCAGCCAGCGACCAGGTCGGCATCCACTCGGTGGGATTGAACTCCTCGCGACCCGGCGCCAGCGTGGCCGGTACGACCACCGGGCCACCGCGCACCCAGCCGCCCTTCTTCACGAAGTAGTTGGCGATGGACGAAAACACATCGTCGTAGCTGGTGAACAGATCACGGCGGCCATCGCCGTTGCCGTCCACGGCGTAATCCAGATAGCTGGACGGCATGAACTGGCCCATGCCCATCGCCCCGGCGTAGCTGCCCTTGAGCGTGGTGATGTCCAGCTTTTCCTCGCGGCCCAGCTCGAACAGCTTGGCCAGTTCATCGCGGAAGAACAGTTCGCGGCGCACTTCGCGTTCCAGCTTGGCCGGATCGCCGCTGCGCGGGTAATAGAACGCCAGGGTGTACAGCGCATCCAGCACGCGATGGTTGCCGGCGTTCTTGCCGTAGCTGGTTTCCACGCCAATGATCGCCACGATCACTTCGGCCGGCACGCCGGTGCGCTGCTGCACGCGGTCCAGCTCGGCACGGTGCTCGGCCAGGAACGCGCGGCCGCCATCAATGCGCGCCTTGCTGATGAACATCGGCCGGTACTCGTTCCACGGCTTCACCCGTTCGGCCGGGCGGGCCATGGCGGCAATGATGGGCTGGCGCACCTGCGCCTGGTCCAGCACGGCGCTGATCTGCTGCGGTGCCAGGCCGTAACGCTTGGCGGTATCGGCAATGAAATTGGCGCGCGCGGTTTCGAACGGCACCGGGGTCAGGTCCACCGGCGGTGCGGTACTGGCGGCAGCTTCCGGCGCGGCCTCGGCCGGGCCCTGCGGCTTGCTCGCCGGGTGGCGCGGTGAACTGCTGGCCTGCGGAGACGACGGTGGGGACGTCGGCTGGGTCGCGCAGGCGACCAGGCCGAGGGTGAGCATGCAGGCCAGAGTGCGTCGAATCATCACCGCAGGTTAGCAGGTCATGGATGAATTAAAACCCCTAACACCATGAATCACAACGATTTGCCTGCAGGCAGACGCTTTTGTGAAAACGGTGTGAGTGACCTACCGCATTCAGAAACAGAGGTGGCCGGTTGCGTCCCCATCCCCGCAGACGCAACCGGCGACCGGATCCGGTCGGTACCTGCGCGGCTGCCGCTCCCCAGTGGCAGTGCTCCGCGCTCCCTGTACCCGTTGGATCAGTACTGCTTTCCCGCCCGGCGCCCCTCGCGCTGCATCGATGATGGCGCGCCGTGCCGAACGGGCCGCCATTGTGCAGGCCGATTGCGACAAGTCTATTGATCGAGATCAACATCGCGTCAAAGTGTGATTGGTCGCGCACTTTTATTGGAACTTCGTCAGCGAGCGGGTGTTCATCCGGGGTTACGCAAACGCTTACAGAAACGCATATGCGCAGATTCAGGCGGCGAACGCCGGGGAATGACGGCGGTTTCGAGCGGCGCATCGTGTCGCTATCGCCACTTTGGGTGCATCGTGCGCCGCCCTTCTGACGAATTCGACTTTCAAACTTTCCTCATTGGTGCGGCGGGCGCGGCGTGCGAAACATGCGGGGCCACCGACAACGGGTGGCACGGGCTTGCAATCCCGTAGGACCAACGCGTTGTTTACGCTTGCCAGTCGGTGTCGTCTTTTCCGTGTGGGCGACGCCGGCTGGCAATCCGTCCGTGCGTCTTTGGCGGGCGGTGCGTGGGGGCTTCATGCCCGCCGGTTCTTCGCCGTTGGTCCCCGGTATTGCAACCACGCATCGCCTGCCACCCTCGCCCTGCGGGTGGTGGGTCTACCCGCCGCGCGAGGATCCTGCCATGACGCTATCGCCGTACCCGTACCTGTTCGCCACCCTCGGCGATGCCGCCCATCAACTTCCGGCCGACATCGCCCGCGCCCTGGAAACCACACTGACCGCCCACCAGGCGGCCAATAGCGAAGACGGCATCACCCTGCTGGGCGCCCTGCGGCGCATCCGCCAGGTGGATGCCGCCGACGGGCAGGCCTGGCAAGGGCGGCAGCACACGCCGGGGCAGCGCATGGCGCTGGCGCGCATCGACCGCGCCAACAGCGGCCTGACCTTCCTGCTGGAACTGCTGCATGCCGCCGAACGCGTGCGGGTGGACGGCAACGAGGCCCAGCAACTGGGAGACGACGCCCGCGAGGGCTTGCTGCTGGCCTGCCGGGGGTTGTCCGAATACGTGGATGTGCAGTTGCGCGTGGCGTGAGCGAAACGCGTATTGGCTATTGGCTGTTGGCTATTGGCTATTGGCTGTTGGCTGTTGGCTGTTGGCTGTTCGTAGAGTCGAGCTTGCTCGACTGCTTTGCGCGAAAAGCAGTCGAGCAAGCTCGACTCTACAAGGGCCAAAGCGAAGTCGAGCACCATCACCGGTACGCGACGAGGACCAAAGCGTAGTCGAGCACCCTCGACGGTACGCGACGAGGGCAACAGCGCAGTCGAGCACCATCGACGGTACGCGTCGAGGGCCAAAGCGCAGCCGAGCACGGTCGACGATACGCGACGCGGCCAAAAGCGAAGTCGAGCACCATCATCGGTACACGACGAGGGCCAAAGCGCAGTCGTGCGCGGGAGCCACGCAACGGGGTCAGATCCCGTCCCCCGTAGAGGGGGATCCGGCCCCAGGGGTGTCAGCCGTAGCCGCCGTGCACGGGGTTGTGGCTGCGCACGGCCATCACCAGGCCGAAGCCGGCCAGCAGCGATACGGCGGAGGTGCCGCCGTAGCTGATCAGCGGCATCGGGACGCCCACCACCGGCAGCAGGCCGGAAATCATGCCGCCGTTCACCAGCACGTAGACGAAGAAGGCCAGGCCCGTAGCGCCGGCCAGCAGGCGCGAATAGGAATCGCGCGACTGGCTGGCGATCCACAGGCAGCGCCCGATCACTACCAAATACAGCGCCAGCACCGTGGCCACGCCGATCCAGCCGAATTCTTCGCTCAACACCGAGAACGCGAAGTCGGTGGTCTGTTCGGGAATGAAGTTCAGGTGCGACTGCGAGCCCTCGCCCCAGCCCTTGCCGTCGAAGCCGCCCGAACCGATCGCGATCTTCGACTGGATGATGTTCCAGCCGGCACCCAGGGCGTCCATTTCCGGGTCCAGGAACATCATGATGCGGTCCTTCTGGTACGGCCGCAGCAGCCAGAACCAGGCCACCGGGGCCACCGCGGCCACGCCGCCCACGCCCAGCCCCACCCACCACCACGGCAGGCCGGCCAGCAGCAGCACGAACACGCCACTGGCCGCGATCAGCACGCCGGTGCCGAAGTCGGGCTGCAGCATCACCAGGCCGGTAGGCACGCCGATGATCACCAGCGCCATCAACACCGTGTTGAAACGCGGCGGCAACGGCATCTTGTGCAGGTACCAGGCCACCATCATCGGCAGGCTGACCTTCAGCAGTTCGGCCGGCTGCAGGTAGAAGAATTTCAGGTCCAGCCACTGCCGCCCGTACTTGCCGGTGCCCAGCACGAACACCGCCAGCAGCGGAATCATCGAGATCGCATAGATCATCGGTGTGGCCGAGCGGATGCGCAGGATGGGCACGCGCGAAATGGCCCACAGCGCGGCCAGGCCGACAATGAAGCGGGCACCCTGCGCCATCACCAGGGTGTCGCCGCCGGCACTTTTCAGGGTGGCCAGGCCAATTGCCATCAACGCACCCAGGGCCAGGCACAGCACCCAGTCCAGGGTGCTGAAGAAGCGGCGCAGCATGTCGCCGGCCCAGCGCAGGAACACTCTCATCGCGAAGCCTCGGCGGCAGGGGGGCGCGGCGCGCTGGGGGCGGCCGCCGCCGGTGCAGGCGGTACCGGCGCGGGCGCGGGCTCGGGCGCAGGCACGCCCACCAGCACCGGCAGTTCGGCCAGCAGCGCGGCGGCGGCATCGCCGGCCGGGCGCGCGTTCACGTCTTCATTGTCGAAAGCGGTGGTGCCGATGGCGGTGGTGCCACGCTCGCTGTCCAGCGGCTGCATGCCTTCGGGCATCTTGCCCAGCAGCCAGGCATCGAAGATCTTGCGCGCGATCGGCGCCGCGGCCGAACCACCGTAGCCGCCGCCTTCCACGGCAATGGCCAGCGCGATCACCGGCTGTTCGGCCGGCGCGAAGCCCACGAACAGCGCGCGGTGGCGCAGGTGCATGGGCAGGCTCTTGGGGTTCACCGCCGCGGTGCCCTTGCGGCTGATCACCTGCGCGGTGCCGGTCTTGCCGGCCATGGTGTACGGCGCACCGGCGGCCACCCGCGCGCCGCTGCCGCCGGGCTGCATGGTGGCCATCATGCCTTCACGCACGGCCTGCACGTTGTTCGGATTGGGGCTGACCGGCTTGCTCGGCCCGGCTTCGGTGGACACCCAGTCGTTGTCAAACCCGGCGCGCTGCTGCATGACCAGGTGCGGGGTGCGCAGTTGGCCATCGGCCAGCGCACTGACGCCGCGCGCCAGCTGCAGCGGGGTGACCTTCCAGTCGCCCTGGCCGATGCTGATGTTGACCGTATCGCCGGGGTACCAGCGTTCCTTGCGGCTCTTGGCCTTGTAGGCCGGCGACGGCAGGATGCCGCCGATTTCGCCGGTCAGGTCGATGCCGGTCGGCGCGCCGAAGCCGTAGTACTCCATGTAATGGTCGAAGCGCTCGATGCCCAGGTCCAGCGCCAGCTTGTAGTAATAGGTGTTCACCGACTGCGCGATCGACTTGCGCAGGTCGGTCCAGCCATGGCCGCCACGATGCGAATCGCCCCAGCCACGGCTGGTGCCGGGCAGGTAGAACATGCCGGTGGACAGCACCTTGTCTTCCGGCCGGCGCACGCCCGAATCCAGGCCGGCCAGGCCGATCAACGGCTTCAGGGTGGAACCGGGGGCCACGCCGCCCAGCACCAGGCGGTTGAACTGCGGCCGCGACGGGTTCTCGTTCAGCGCCTTGAAGTCGGCATGGGAAATGCCGTTGACGAACAGGTTCGGGTCGTACGACGGCAGGCTGACCATCGCCAGCACTTCACCGGTGCGCGGGTCCATCGCCACGGCCGAGCCTTCCTGATCGCCGAAGGCGGCGACCATGGCGCGCTGCAGGTCGGCATCGATGGACAGGCGCAGATCGGCACCGGACTGCGCGGCCACCCGGCCGATGGTGCGGATGGCCCGCCCCTGCACGTTGGTTTCCACCTGCTCGTAGCCGACCTTGCCGCGCAGCTCGTGCTCGTAATAGCGCTCCAGGCCGGACTTGCCGATGTGGGTCAGGGCCGCATTGCCCTCGCCCAGCATTTCCAGATCCTTGTCGTCCACCCGGCCGACGTAGCCGATGATGTGCGCGAACAGGTCGCCATAGGGGTAGCGGCGGGTCAGGTAGGGTTCCAGTTCCACGCCGGGGAAGCGCCAGCGGTCCACGGCGAACCGCGCCATTTCCTCGTCGGTCATGCGCAACTTCAGGGTGACCGGCAGGAACTTGCGGCGCGCCTTGCGCGACTTGTTGAACGCTTCCAGCTCTTCCGGGCTGATGCTGATGATCTTCGCCAACCCTTCCAGGGTGGCGTCCATGTCCTTCACCTTGTCCGGGGTCACGTCCAGGCGGAAGGCCGGCACGTTCTCGGCCAGCAGGCGGCCATTGCGGTCGTAGATCATGCCGCGCCCGGGCACCACCGGCCGCGGTTTGATGCGGTTGGCTTCCGAACGCGTGGCGTAGATGTCGTGGTCCAGCACCTGCAGCTTGAAGTACCAGCCGCCCAGGCCGAGCAGACAGACCAGCACGCCCAGGAAGCCCAGCGCCGCGCGGCGGCGGAACTGTTCGGCTTCAGCGTGCGGGTTCTTCACCTGCCGGCGCGGGATCATGGCTCAGCGCCCACGCTTGCCGAAGCGCACCGCATCCAGCAGCACGAACACCAGCGGCCACAGGCCCATGCCCAGCAGCGGTGCCCACCAGTAGGACCACGGCAGGGTCGGCTCGTCCACCACGATGTGCACCAGCGCACTGACGATGCGGTCGTTGAACAGCAGGCCGCCGATGGCCAGCATCTGCTGCGACATCGGGAAGAAACGGATGCGGGCGCGGAAGCGCTGCAGGATGAAGGCCAGCATGACCAGGCGCAGGGCCTGTTCGCCCAGCACCCCGCCGTACAGCAGGTCGGCCACCACGCCGCTGGCGAAGGCGATGCCCAGGCCCACGCGTTCAGGGGCTTCGATCACCCAGTAGGCCAGCACCAGCGCCAGCCAATAGGGACGCAGCGGCTGCAGCAGCGCCGGCAACGGCAGCAGGCCCAGCAGCAGTGCCACCACCAGGCTGGCCGGCAGCACCCACGGGTTGTCGCGCAGGCGGCTCATCGTGCGGGTTCCTGCGTGGTGGGCGCGGTGGGCGTTGCTGCAGGCGGAGCGGATGCTGGCGCCGACGTTGGCGCCACCGTAGAGCCGGCTGGGGGAGAGCCCCCTTCTTGTTGAAGGGGGCGCGCCGACGGCGCGGGGTTAAGGTGGGATGCCCCCCCGGCAGCCTGGTTTGCCGAAGGCAAACTTGGCTGTGGCGGTTCGCTGGCCGCAGGCAAGCGAATCGCCGCACCCGGGCGCAGGAGCAGCACGTCGCGACCGCGATCCAGCTGCGCCGCCGGCTTCAGTTCGCCCACCAGGAAGGCGTGGGTATCGTCCGGGCGCAGGCCGGTGATGGTGCCGACCGGGAAGCCGGCCGGGAAACGCCCGCCCAGGCCGGAGGTGACGATCTCATCGCCCACTTCCACGCCCGCGCTGAGCGGAATGTCACGCAGTTCCAGTGTATCGCCGCGGCCATAGACGATCAGCCGCACGCCGTTGCGGGCCACGGTGACCGGCACGGCATGGTCGGGGTCGGTCAGCAGCAGCACGGTGGAGGTGCCACCGGTGGTGCTGATCACCTGCCCCATCAGGCCACCGGCGTCGATCACCGCCTGGCCCACGTGCACGCCTTCGCGGCTGCCGGCATCAAGCACCAGGCGCTGCTTCACCGGGTCCAGGTCGATATCCAGGATCGGCGCCAGCTGCACGTCCAGCCCGCTGCGCTCGGCCACGTTCAGCAGTTCGCGCAGCTGGGCGTTGTCCAGTGCGGCGGTCTGCAGGCGGGTCAGGCGCGCATTGGCCAGCAGCAGCTGGTTGCGCAGTTCGCGGTTCTCGGCCACCAGCTGGCCATGGCTGGCCGCGCTGTCCTTCACCTGGCTGCCCAGCTTGCCGGGCAGGCCGGCCAGCGACCACACCGGCTGCACCAGGCTGTTGGCCTGTTCGCGCAGGCGCGCCAGCCAACCGGCCTGGTCATCCAGCACGATCAGGGTGATGGCCAGCGCCAGGTAGGCCAGCAGCCGCAGCGGGCTGGCGGCATCACCGGAACGGGAAGCGACGGGGGGTCCGGCGTAGGGCGGCACGTCAACGATTCAACTGGCAGGAGGCGGAAGGGAAACATGCGGGCGCCCCGCCGGTGCGGGCCGACCCATGCGGGCAGGCCGCACCCCGGAGGGGCGCTGCGGGCGGGAGCAGCCGGGACGGCTTATTCCGGCGCAAAGAACTCGTTGCCGTGCATGTCCACCAGTTCCAGCGCACGACCGCCACCGCGGGCCACGCAGGTCAGCGGATCGTCGGCCACCTGCACGTGCAGGCCGGTTTCCTCGGAAATCAGGCGGTCCAGGTCGCGCAGCAGCGCGCCGCCACCGGTCAGCACGATGCCGCGCTCGGCCACGTCGGCGCACAGTTCCGGCGGGGTCTGTTCCAGCGCCAGCTTGACCGCGCTGACGATGCCCGACAGCGGCTCGTGCAGGGCTTCCAGCACCTCGTTGGAGCTGATCTTGATCATCTTCGGCACGCCCTCGGCCAGGTTGCGACCGGAGATTTCCATCTCGATCACTTCCGCCTGCGGGTAGGCGCAGCCCAGTTCCACCTTGATGCGTTCAGCGGTGGCTTCACCGATCAGCATGCCGTGGTTGCGGCGCACGTAGTTGGTGATCGACTCGTCGAAGCGGTCGCCGCCAATGCGCACCGAGGCCGAATAGACGATGCCGTTCAGCGAGATCACCGCCACTTCGGTGGTGCCGCCGCCGATATCGATGACCATCGAGCCGCGGGCTTCGGTGACCGGCATGCCGGCGCCGATCGCAGCGGCCATCGGCTCTTCGATCAGGAACACATCGCGGGCACCGGCTTCCTCGGCCGATTCCTTGATGGCGCGGCGCTCGACCTGGGTCGAACCGGCCGGCACGCAGACCAGCACGCGCGGGCTGGGGCGCAGCACGCGGGACTTGTGCACCTTCTTGATGAAGTGCTTGAGCATCGCCTCGGTGTAGGTGAAGTCGGCGATGACGCCGTCCTTCATCGGGCGGATGGTGGTGATGTGGCCCGGGGTACGGCCCAGCATCTGCTTGGCTTCGGCGCCTACGGCTGCCACCGAGCGGGTGCCACCGATGGCACGGTCCTGGCGCACGGCCACGACCGACGGCTCGTTCAGCACGATCCCCTGCCCGCGCACGTAGATGAGGGTGTTGGCCGTGCCCAGGTCGATGGACAGGTCGTTGGAGAACATGCCACGGAGTTTCTTGAACATCTGAGGAAGGAGTCCTGAGGGGTGTCGTGCCCGCCGCGGGATGGCGAAAAAATGGGCAGAAATCGAGGCCGACAAGCCTAGCAACCCGCCTGCCGCCGAGCAAGGAAAAAACTAGCTGAACCCGCGTCTTCACAGGCTTTCGGCCTGATCGGGCATCACCCGGTTCTGGCCCTGAGCGGCACCAGCGGGTAACCTTTGCGCCGTCGGGCGCCCATGGGCGCCGTTTGCTTGCCCGCCGAAGCGGGCCGGCCCACCCCAAAATTCACCGCATAGGCTTACATCGATGTCCGCTCTGATCTGTGGTTCTCTTGCCTTCGACACCATCATGGTGTTCCCGGACCAGTTCAAGAATCACATCCTGCCGGACAAGGTGCACATCCTGAACGTGTCCTTCCTGGTGCCGCGCATGCGCCGCGAGTTCGGCGGCTGCGCCGGCAACATCGCCTACAACCTGCACCTACTGGGCGGCGAGCCGATCCCGATGGGCACCGTGGGTTCGGATTTCGGCCCCTACCGCGAATACTTCGAAGGCCTGGGCATCGACCTGTCGCGCGTGCGCGTGATCGATGAGCTGTTCACCCCGCAGGCGTTCATCACCACCGACCACGACAACAACCAGATCACCGCCTTCCACCCGGGCGCGATGATGCGTTCCTACGAAAACCACGTGCGCGGCGTGCCGGGCGTGACCCTGGGCCTGGTCGGCCCGGACGGCCGCGAAGGCATGATCCAGAACGCGCAGGAATTCCACGAAGACGGCATCCCGTTCATCTTCGACCCGGGCCAGGCCATGCCGCTATTCAACGGCCCCGAGCTGCGCGCCTTCATCGAGCAGGCCGACTACGTGGTGGTGAACGACTACGAGTCGAACCTGCTGCAGGAACGCACCGGCTGGGACGAGAAGGAGATCGTGAGCCGGGTGAAGGCCTACATCACCACCCGCGGCCCGAAGGGCGCGGTGATCCACACCCCGGAAAAGAGCTACGACATTCCGCCGGCGCACGAGCGCCGCGTGGTCGACCCGACCGGCTGTGGCGACGCCTTCCGCGCCGGCCTGATCTACGGCATCCAGAAGGGCTACGACTGGCTGACCATCGGCCGCATGGGCAACCTGATGGGCGCGCTGAAGGTCGAGCACCCGGGCACCCAGAACCAGCGCTTCACCTTCGATGAGTTCAACGAGCAGTTCAAGCAGCAATTTGGCTACGCGCTGAACGCGTAACCGAACGGCAATGCCCTGGGTAGGTGTCGACCTTGGTCGACACGCGCTTGGTAGGTGTCGACCTTGGTCGACACACCGGGCATGGCCCGGCACGGCGGAATGATCACCCCTGCCAGGCCGCGTGCAACGCGCGGCAATCGGCAAAATGCCAGTCCGCGCGGCCCGGCCACGGGTTGTCCGGCAGGTTGACCAGCACGGTGCGCGCACCCGCGGCGCGGCCGCAGTCCAGATCGTAGGCGTGGTCGCCCACCATCACCGCCGCCCCGGCGCTGGCACCCCAGCGCCGCAGGTGCTGCTGCACGCCATCGGGCGAGGGCTTGGGCACCGCTTCATCGCGGCCGATGATGGCGCCATCTTCGAACAGATCCCCTACCCCGATCGAATCCAGCGTCAGCTTGGCCAGCGCATGGTCGTTGCGGGTCAGGATGCCGAGCGGGCAGCCGGCCGCGGCCAGCGCGCGCAGCAGCGCCACCGCCCCCGGTGCCGGCAGTGCGTCTGTGGCCAGCGCCCGCTCGTGGTCCAGCAGCCAGGCGTGCTTCTGCGCCGCCTCCGCCGCTGGCAGGCCGGCCAGGTGCGCCAGGATGTCCGCACTGGGTGGGATGCCCAGCGCGCGCTTGATACCGTCGAAATCATGCATGGCCACAGTCAGCGTGCCATCCATGTCGAATACCCAGTGGCGCACGGCCGACAGCGCCGGTGCCACCGTCGCGCGGGGCGTTACTTCCACCACGACGGCATGCGGCTGCTGTCCACGCCGCCGGTCTCGAACACCGCGGTACGGGTGCCGCCGGCCTTCACCGGGAACTCGATGCTGATCGACTGGCCCTTCTGCGCCAGCTTCCACAGCGCCTTCTGGTCGGTGATGAACATCGCGATGGCCTCGTCGGTCTTCGGCCGCCACGCGGCCATCGACACCGGCTTGCCGTCGTCCACGGTCACCTTCACCGTGCACTGCGGGCAGCGGAAATCGCCGGCCTGCAGCACCAGGTAGGCGTGCCGCTTCCATTCGGGATGGTCGCGGAACACCAGCTGCACCGGCTTGGCGCCGCTGCCATCCACGTCCACGCGTTCCTTGCTGTAGATCGACGCCGAACGCTGCACGCCCTTGCTGCCGACCGGAATCTCGTTGTACTGCCACAGCGCCTGCATGCGGCGCAGGTTGCGCGCGGCATCGGCCTTGGCCTTCACTTCATCGAAGCCGGCGGCAATGCGCTCGGCGGCGGCGGTGTCCTTGTACTGGTCCAGCAGCGAACCGCCATGCATGCGTGCGCGCTCCCAGTCCTGCGCCGCCACGGCGGTGTCGTATTGCTTGGCCACGTCCTCGGCCTTGGCTTCCTTCTGCGCCTGCGCAGCTGCGGCCGCCGCTTCCTGCGCCTTGCGCTCTTCTTCAGGGTTGCTGCAGGCGGCCAGGGCCAGGGTGCAGGCGGCGATCAGGAACAGACGTTTCATGCGGAGGTCCTTCGTGTGTGCGCAGATATGTAGAGTCGAGCTTGCTCGACTGCTGTTGAAAAGCCAGTCGAGCAAGCTCGACTCTACCGAAGCGTAGAGCAACAGCAGTCGAGCATGGCTCGACTCTACAAAAAAAGCGCCGGGGGGTGCCCGGCGCTTCTGCTTACTTGGCTTCGGCCTTGGCCAGCATGTCCTGCACCGAGGCGGTGGTGATCGGGTGGTAACCCGGCTTGGCCTTCTCGAAGGCCTGCTTGGCGAACGCCAGGCCCTCCGGCGTTTTCACCAGTTCGGCGTAGATCGGCATGATCAGCTTGCGACGGCCCACGCGTTCGATGAACGCACCGGCCGCTTCGTTGGCCTGGGTGTAGCCGCTGCGGATGGTCAGCGGGTACCAGCGCATGGCGATTTCGCCGTTCGGGGTGCCGGTGAAGTGGTAGGCCTTGTCCAGCGCGGCCAGCTTGTCCAGCGGCAGGGTGGTGCCCAGGCCGTCGATGAAGCGCACCCATTCCTGGGTACCCCATTCGGCGGTGACCTGGCTGCCCGGCAGGCTGCCGGCGCCGGAGAACGCGATGCGCGCGGCATCCACGCTGCTGAAGTTGCGCGACTGCGCCTTGGCCGCGAACGCCGGGATGCCCGGCTCGTCCAGCCATGCCTTCAGTTCGGCTTCGCTCACCGCCGTCGGATTCTTCGGCAGCAGGTTCTTCTTCAGGTACTCGACGAACTGGTCGGTGTTGGCGCTCTGGAAGGCGTGGTCATCGAACCAGCCGCGCAGGAACGGATCGAAGGTTTCGCGGCCGAAGCGCTGTTCCAGGAACTCCAGGAACCAGGAGCCCTTCACGTAGGCGACCTGGCTCAGGGCTTCGTCGGGGTCACGCTCGTTCAGCGGCGGCAGTGCCAGGGCCTGGTCGGCCGGGCTCATGTCCTTCACTTCGGCCAGCAGATCGGTCTGGTCGATCTGCTTTTCCATTTCGGCCATTTCCTTGCCGTACAGGGCTTCGGTGATGCGCCCCTGCACGTAGGTGGTGAAGCCTTCGTTCAACCAGATGTCCTTCCAGCTGGCATTGGTGACCAGGTTGCCCGACCAGCTGTGCGCCAGTTCGTGGGCCACCAGCGAAACCAGCGACTTGTCGCCGACGATCACGGTCGGGGTGGCGAAGGTCAGGCGCGGGTTTTCCATGCCGCCGAACGGGAACGACGGCGGCAGCACCAGCATGTCATAGCGGCCCCAGCGGTATTCGCCGTACAGCTTTTCGGCGGCACCGATCATCTTCTCGGTGTCTTCGAATTCCTTGGCAGCCTTGTTCACCATGGTCGGCTCGGCCCAGACACCGGAACGGCCGGAAATCGGTTCGAACACCAGGTCACCGGCGGCGATGGCCAGCAGGTAGGACGGAATCGGCTGCGGCATCTTGAAGGTGTAATCACCATCACGCGCGGCCTTGGGATCGTTGTCGGCGCTCATCAGCACCATCACGTCCGGGCGCGAGACCACGTGCGCGCTGTAGGTGAAGCGCACGCTGGGGGTGTCCTGCAGCGGCACCCAGGAACGGGCGTGGATGGCCTGCGACTGGCTGAACATGAAGGGCAGCTTCTTGCCCTCGGTCATCGACGGCTCCAGCCACTGCAGGCCCGAGGCGGTCGGGGCGGTGTGGTAGCTCACTTCCACCTTGGCCGGCTGCGCCGGGGCTTCGATGGTCAGCTTGCTGCCGAACACCTTGTCGACCGGGGCCAGTTCGAACTTCAGCGGGCTGCGCGCGCCGTCGGCGGCGATGGCCTCGACCTTGGAAACGCTCAGCTCACGGGTGTCCAGCACCAGCTGCTGGGCGTCCTTCTGCTTCCATTCCAGGGTGTAGGTGGCGGTGCCGCCGATCTGCTTCTGGTCGAAGTCCAGCTTCAGATCCAGCGCGATGTCCTTGATGACGACCTTGTCCGGCTCGGCATAGGAGCTTTCGTCGTGGCTGCGGTTTTCGGCGTTCACGGGGGCGGCGGGGGCCTTTTCGGCAGTCGGGGCGGCGGCGGGCGCGGCCGCCTCCTGGGAGCAGCCGGCGGCCAGAGCCACGGCCAGCGGAAGGAGCATCAGCGGATTACGCATGAATCGGGACCGTTACGGGGATCAAACCCCAATGGTACCTCCCTCCGGCCCCGCAGGCGTTGCGCGATGCGGGGTAAGGCCGGCCGGGGGGCCCGCCCTGCGGCGTTGGTGGGTGCCAACCTTGGTTGGCACGGATCCGTCCACGCGTACGACAGGCCCCACGTCGTTGGTAGGTGCCAACCTTGGTTGGCACGGTGTGTCAGCGCCCGGGGCGGGCCCCGTGCCGACCAAGGTCGGCACCTACCAGGGCGTGGCTTACAGCTTGTAGCCGGAATGGATCGAAACGATGCCGCCGGTCAGGTTCTTGTAGTGGCAGCGCTCGAAGCCGGCCTGCCCCATCATCGCCTTCAGCTCTTCCTGCGGCGGATGCTTGCGGATGCTCTCGGCCAGGTATTGGTAGCTGTCCGAATCGTTGGCGAACAGCTTGCCCAGCTTCGGCAGGATCCTGAACGAGTGGAAGTCGTAGATCGGCTTGAACCAGTCGGCGGTGACTTCAGAGAACTCCAGCACGCGGGCCTGGCCGCCCACCTTCAGCACGCGGTACATCTCACGCAGGCCGGCATCCTTGTCGGTCACGTTGCGCAGACCGAAGGCGATGGTGACCAGATCGAAGCTGTTGTCCGGGAACGGCAGGGCTTCGGCGTTGCACTGCACGTAGTCCAGGCCCAGCACCAGGCCGCGGTTGGTCAGGCGGTCGCGGCCGACCGACAGCATGCCCGCGTTGATGTCGCCCAGCACCACCGAGCCCTCGGCGCCCACGCGCTCCTTCAGCAGGGCGGCGATGTCGCCGGTGCCACCGGCCAGGTCGAGCACGCGGTCGCCCGGCTTCACCTGCGCGGTGGCGACGTAGTAGCGCTTCCAGGCCCGGTGCACGCCCAGGCTCATCAGGTCGTTCATCAGGTCGTAGTTGCGCGCGACCGAAGTGAACACCTGCCCGACCAGCTCCTGCTTGTCCTTGGCGTCGACGTCGCGGAACCCGAAGTGGGTGGTACCGGATTTGTAGGGGGATTCGCTCATGCCCCTGATTATCGCACCGCTGGGGCCGCTGCGGGGCAACAGCGCCGTATCATGGCCGGCCATGACCCACCGGAGCCCCGCATGATCACCACGCCCGACTACCAGGCCCTGCTGCAGACCGCCATTGCCGAAGCCCGCCAGGGCCTGGCCGAAGGCGGCGTGCCGATCGGCGCGGCGCTGTACCACAACGATGGCCGCCTGCTGGGCTGCGGCCACAACCGCCGCGTGCAGGAAGGTGACCCGTCGGTGCACGGCGAAACCGATGCCTTCCGCAAGGCCGGCCGCCAGCGCCGTTACCAGGACACCATCATGGTGACCACCCTGGCCCCGTGCTGGTACTGCTCCGGGCTGGTGCGCCAGTTCAACATCGGCACCGTGGTGGTGGGCGAATCGCGTACCTTCCAGGGCGGCATCGACTGGCTGCGCGAGAACGGCGTGAACGTGATCGACCTGGACAGCCAGGAATGCGTGGACCTGCTGGGCGGTTTCATTGCGCAGCATCCGGAGATCTGGAACGAAGACATCGGCGAGTAAGCCGCCGCGCCGTGAAGGCGCCACGCGCTTTATGAATTCTTCAGCGCCGGCCCAGCCTTGTGCCGGTTGCGTCTGCAGCGGCGAGTGCGCACTGGCGCACAGTCAGCCACGTCAGTTGCATACACGCCACTAACATCGCGTGCACGCAAGGGGCCTACGGTGGAACGCACCGGGGCCTGTTGCTCCGGCGGAGCCAGCCGATGAGCGCGCACGCCACACCTTCCCTGCCCGACCACCCGGCCCTTGCCGGCATCCGCGAACGTCTGCGCCAGCAGTTCGTGCTGCATCGCCGTGGCGCTCCGTTCTGGGCCGCCTACCAGGGCCTGCAGCTGGAAGTCATGCGCGAGCACCCGCGCGACCAGCTGCAACTGTGCAATGCCATGGCCGACATGGCCGAAGCGCTGGGTGCCGTGGAGCATGCGCAACTGTTGGACACGCACACCGGATGCACGCCGCACTGACACTGCATGCACCGCCAACCCACGACACTCGGCATCAGCCCCCACTCCCTTTCACCTTCTGCCCATTGGATCGTCATGCACGCTGAAGTCCCCACCATTCCCCCGGTCATCAATGTCGACGCCGAGCTGGACCATTGGCGCCGCCAGCATGCCGATGGCGCGCTTGCCCACAACTCGTTCGGTTCGTATGTGCCGTGGGTCAAGTTCGCCTGCGATTCGCTGATCACCCAGCCGCGTGCCAGCGATGCGCAGCGCGATGAGATGTTCCAGACCCAGTACGCCCTGCAGATCATGCCGCGCCTGACCGAGGCGCAGGCCCGTGAGTTCGTCGAACGCTGCTGGCAGCACGTCTACCAGAGCAGCCCGGTGCGCAGCCAGCAGGCGCCGCGCCTGCGCGCCTGAGGCGCGCCGCTGCACGGCCCGTGCACGGGCCAGTGCCGATCATCCGCGTCATTCCCCTGGAACGACCCCGATGAGCGCACGCAACCTGTTCAACACCCTGGCCAAGAAGGCCTCCGCCGCGGCGGGCTCGCCGTGGACCTTCCTGGCAGCGATCAGCATCGTGGTGCTGTGGGGCATCAGCGGCCCGGTGTTCGGTTTCAACGACACCTGGCAGCTGGTCATCAACACCGGCACCACCATCATCACGTTCCTGATGGTGTTCCTGATCCAGCACACGCAGAACTCGGATACCGCGGCGATGCAGATCAAGCTGGACGAGCTGATCCGTGCCACCGCCGATGCCAACAACGAGTTGCTGGATCTGGAGGAGATGGACGAGGAACGGCTGGAGGAGATCCGCGCCGAATACGAGCGCATGGCCCGCGAGGCGGGTGACGCGCTGGCGCGGGTACGCGCGTGCCGCGTTCCGCCGCGCGATGACGAAGCCGTGTAACGCCCGCGCCTGCGATCCTGCTCTGGTAGATGCCAACCTTGGTTGGCATGCTTTTCAACGCGCGCGCCCGCGTTGTGCCAACCAAGGTTGGCACCTACCAGAGCCAAGGCAACCCCGCGCAGCCCCTGCGTTGTGCCAACCAAGGTTGGCACCTACCAAGGCGCTGGGCCGTGCCGGGGGCGCGGCTCAGCTGCGCTCGCGCCAGCCGCCGCCCAGCACCTTGTACAGGGTGATGCGGTTGGCCTGCTGTGCCAGCTGCGCCTGCAGCTGGGTCTGCTGTGCGCTGTAGGCGGTACGGCGCGCATCCAGCAGGGTCACGAAGCTGTCCAAGCCGGCGTCGTAGCGCGCCTGCGACAGGCGGTTGGCCAACTCAGCCGCTTCCACCAGGCGCTGCTGCGAGGCGACCTGCTCGTCCAGGCTGACGTTCAGCGCCAGCGCATCGGCGGTTTCGCGGAAGCCGGTCTGGATCGACTTCTCATACTCGGCCAAAGCGATATCGCGCTCGGCATTGGCCACGGCCAGGTTCGCGCGCAGCTTGCCGCCCTGGAAGATCGGCAGGGTGATGGTCGGCAGGAAGCTCCACACCCGGGTGCCACTGTCGAACAGCCCGGACAGCTCACCGGAACTGCTGCCAACGCTGCCGGTCAGCTGGATGCTGGGGAAGAACGCGGCGCGCGCAGCACCGATGTTGGCATTGGCGGCCAGCAGCTGGTGTTCGGCGGCCATGATGTCCGGGCGCTGCAGCAACACGTCGCTGGGCAGCCCCGCCGGCGGCGGCGCCAGGGCCAGCACCTGCGGTGCGATGCTGTCCGGCAGCAGCGCCGGATCGATCTGCCCACCGGCCAGCAGCGCCAGGGCATTGCGGTCCTGCGCCAGCTGACCCCGCAGGCGCGCGGCGTCGGTGCGTGCGGTTTCCACCAGCGTGCGGGTCTGGCTCAGCTCCAGGCCCGAACTGCCACCACGCTCGTGGCGCGCTTCGGCCAGGCGCAGCGAATCCTCGTAGGTCTTCAGGGTGGCTTCGGCAATCTTCAGCTGCTGCTGGTCGGCACCGTAGGTCAGCCATGCGGTGGCGGTCTCGGCCACCAGGCTCAGCTGCGCGTTGCGGCGGTTGGCCGCCACGGCGAAGTACTGCTGCAGCGCCGCTTCGCTCAGGTTGCGCACACGGCCGAACAGGTCCAGCTCGAACTCGGCCACGCCCAGGTTGGCGCTGAACTGTTCGCTGACCGGCACATCACCGCCGCTGCGCTGCATCTGCCCCTGCGCGGCCAGCGCAGGCACGCGGTCGGCGCGCTGCACGCGGTACTGGCCGCGCGCCTTTTCCACGTTCAGTACGGCCACGCGCAGGTCGCGGTTGTTGGCCAGCGCCTGGTCGATCACCTCCTGCAGACGCGCATCGGTGAAGAAGTCGCGCCAGCCGACGGCGGCCGCATCGGCCACTTCACCTTCGGTGGCTTCCGCCGGCCACTGCGCGGGAATGCCCGGAGCGACGGCGGTGTTCTTCGGCACCAGGGTGGAACAGCCGCCCAGCACAAGGGCCACGGCGGCAGAAAGAACAAGGGTATGGAATTTCATGGCGACACCTTGGGGTCACGATGGCGGCGCCGGACAGGGCCCGGCGCCGCCGGCAGGGTTACGCCGCGGTCTTGCGCTTGAACACGCGCTGCACGACCACGAAGAACAACGGAATGAAGAACACGCCCAGCACGGTGCCGACCAGCATGCCGCCCAGCACGCCGGTGCCGATGGCACGCTGCGCACCGGAACCGGCGCCGGAGGCGATGGCCAGCGGCAGCACGCCCAGGCCGAACGCCAGCGAGGTCATGATGATCGGGCGCAGACGGTCACGCACGGCGTGCATCGTCGCTTCGATCAGGCCAACGCCCTTCTCCAGGTTTTCCTTGGCGAACTCCACGATCAGGATCGCGTTCTTGCTGGTCAGGCCCACCGTGGTCAGCATCGCCACCTGGAAGTAGATGTCGCGCTCCATGCCACGGAAGGTGTTGGCCAGCACGGCACCCAGGATGCCCAGCGGCGCCACCAGCAGCACCGAAGTCGGCACGCTCCAGCTTTCATACAGCGCGGCCAGGCACAGGAACACGATCATCAGCGACAGCGTGTACAGCAGCGGGGTCTGCGAACCGGCCTGGCGTTCCTGGTAGGACAGCGCCGTCCATTCGATCTCGAAGCCCGGCGGCAAATCCTTGGCGATGCGCTCGATCTCGGCCATGGCATCACCCGAGGCAACACCGGAGGCCGGCTCACCCTGGATTTCCATCGCCGACACGCCGTTGTAGCGTTCCAGGCGCGGCGAACCGTAATCCCAGCGCTTGGTGGCGAAGGCACTGAACGGCACCATCTCGCCCTGCCCGTTCTTCACCGACCATACGTTGAAGTCGTCCGGGTTCATGCGGAACGGTGCATCGGCCATCACGTACACACGCTTGACCCGGCCACGATCGATGAAGTCATCGATGTAGCTGCTGCCCCAGGCCGCGGCCAGGGTGTTGTTGATCGAGCTGATCGACAGACCCAGCGCGTTGGCCTTTTCCACGTCCACGTCGATGCGCAGCTGCGGCGTATCTTCCTGGCCGTTGGGGCGCACGTTGGCCAGCAGCTTGCTCTGCCCCGCCGCACCCAGCAGCTGGTTGCGCGCGGCCAGCAGGGCGTCATGGCCCTTGCCGCTGGTGTCCTTCAGGAAGAACGTATAACCCGAACCGATGCCCAGCTCCGGCATGGCCGGCGGCGGGAAGGCGAAGATGAAGGCATCCTTGATCTGGCCCAGCGCACCCATCGCACGCCCGGTGATCGCGCCCACGCTCTGGTCGGCATCACGCTCGCTCCAGTCCTTCAGCTTGACGAACGCCATGCCCGCGTTCTGGCCCATGCCGGCGAAGCTGAAGCCCTGCACCGCGAAGATCGACTCGACCGCGTCGGCCTCGTTCTTCAGGAAGTGGTCTTCCAGCTTGGCCATCGCTTCCAGGGTGCGTTCCTGGGTGGCGCCGACCGGGGTCTGCACCAGCGCCATCATGATGCCCTGGTCTTCATTGGGCAGGAACGAGCTGGGCAGACGCGCGAACAGCACGCCCGTCACCACGGCCAGCGCCAGGAAGATGCCCATGAAACGCCACGGGCGATGGATGATGCCCTTCACGCCGCGCTGGTAGGTTTCGCTGGAACGGTCGAAGCCGCGGTTGAAGCCGTTGAAGAACTTCCCGGCCAGGCCGCGGTGGGCCACGTGGTGCTCGCCCTTCTTCAGCGGCTTGAGCATGGTGGCGCACAGCGCCGGGGTCAGCACGATCGCCACCAGCACCGACAGCGCCATGGCCGAAACAATGGTGGCCGAGAACTGCCGATAGATGATGCCGGTGGAGCCGCTCATGAAGGCCATCGGCACGAACACCGCCGACAGCACCAGGCCGATGCCCACCAGCGCGCCGGTGATCTGGCTCATCGACTTGCGGGTGGCCTCCAGCGGCGACAGACCCTCTTCGGACATGATGCGTTCGACGTTCTCCACCACCACGATGGCATCGTCCACCAGCAGGCCGATGGCCAGCACCATGGCGAACATGGTCAGCATGTTCACCGAGAAGCCCAGCGCAGCCAGCACGCCGAAGGTACCCAGCAGCACCACCGGCACCGCGATGGTGGGGATGAGGGTGGCGCGGAAGTTCTGCAGGAACAGGTACATCACCACGAACACCAGCACGATCGCTTCGATCAGGGTCTTGATGACGCCCTTGATCGATACCTTCACGAACGGGGTGGTGTCGTACGGGATGACCGTTTCCAGACCGGCCGGGAAGCTGGCCTTCATGTCTTCCAGTGCCGCGCGCACGCCTTCGGCGGTATCCAGCGCGTTGGCGCCGGTGGCCAGGGTGATGGCGATACCGGTGGACGGCTTGCCGTTGTAGCGGGTGACGAAGTCGTAGCTTTCCGCGCCCAGTTCCACGCGGGCAACGTCGCCCAGGCGCAGTTCGCTGCCATCGGTGCCACCGCGCACCAGGATGTTGCGGAACTGTTCCGGGGTCTGCAGGCGGTCCTGCGCGTTGATGGTGGCGTTGAGCTGCTGGCCCTTCACCGACGGTGCGCCGCCCAGCTGGCCGATGGCCACCTGTGCGTTCTGTGCGGTGATCGCCGCGGTCACTTCATCGACCGACAGCTTGTAGGTGTGCAGCTTGTTCGGGTCCAGCCAGATGCGCATGGCGTACTTGCCACCGAACACCTGGATGTTGCCCACGCCCGGCACGCGGCTGAGCGTGTCGACGATGTTGGAGCCCACGTAGTCGGCGATGTCGTTGGCATCCATGCTGCCGTCGTTGGACACAAAGCCCAGCACCTGCAGGAAGCCGCTGCTGGACTTGGCCACGTTGATGCCCTGCCGCTGTACTTCCTGCGGCAGCAGCGGCATGGCCAACTGCAGCTTGTTCTGCACCTGCACCTGGGCGATGTCCGGGTTGGTGCCGGCTTCGAAGGTGAGGGTGATGGTGGCCTGGCCGTTGGCCGAGCTGTTGGACGAGAAGTAGATCAGGCCATCCAGGCCCTTCATGTTCTGCTCGATGATCTGCGTGACCGAGTCCTCGACCACCTTGGCCGATGCACCCGGGTAGGTGGCGCTGATCTCGACGGCCGGCGGGGCCACTTCGGGATACATCGACACCGGCAGCTTCAGCACGGCCAGCGCACCGGCCAGCATGATGATGATCGCGATCACCCACGCAAAGATGGGTCGATCAATAAAGAAACGTGCCATGGAATTCTCCGCTTACTTCGCTTCGCCGGCCGGCTGCGCGGCAGGCTGCGGGGCGGCGTCCGGCTTGGCCGGAGCAGCGCCCTTCTCGGTGGCCTGCACGGGCATGCCGGGGCCGATCTTCTGCAGGCCTTCAACGATGACCTTGTCACCCGGCTGCAGGCCGTCCTCGACCAGCCACTTGTCGGCGATCGCGCGGCTGACCTTCACCGGACGCACTTCCACCTTGTTGTCCTTGCCCACCACCATGGCGCTGGTTTCGCCCTTGGCGTCGCGGGCGATGCCCTGCATCGGCACCAGCACCGCATCGGCGCGCACGCCGCCGCCGATCACCGCGCGCACGTACATGCCCGGCATCAGCAGGCCGTCGGGGTTGTCCACCTTCACCCGCAGCGCGTAGCTGCCGGTGGTCGGGTCCACGCTCACTTCGGAGAACTCCAGCGCACCCTTGTGCGGGAACTCGCTGCCGTCTTCCAGCAGGATGGTGACCGGCAGGGTCTGGTTGTCCTGCAGGCGGCCGGCGGCCAGTTCACGGCGCAGCTGCAGCAGCTCGGCCGAGGACTGGGTCAGATCGACGTAGATCGGGCTGAGCTGCTGCACGGTGGCCAGCGCATCGGCCTGGCCGGCGCTGACCAGCGCACCCTGGGTGACGCTGGACTTGCCGATGCGGCCGCTGATGGGCGCGGTGATGCGGGCATAGCCGAGGGTGACGTTGGCCGCATCCAGCGAGGCCTTGGCGGCGCCGACATCGGCCTCGGCCTGCTTCTGCGCGGCCACGGCGTTTTCCAGATCCTGCTGGCTGACCGCATCGACCTTGGCCAGCTCGGTGATGCGCTTGGCGCTCAGCCGCGCGGCATTGGCGGTGGCTTCGGCGCGGGCCAGCTGCGCGCGGGCGCTGTTGGCCTGGGCGCGGTAGCTGGCGTCTTCAATCTGATACAGCGCCTGCCCTTCCTTCACCAGGCCGCCTTCGGCGAACAGGCGCTTGGCCACGATGCCGCTGACCTGCGGGCGCACTTCGGCCACCAGGAAGGCATTGGTGCGGCCGGGCAGCTCGCGGGTCAGGCCCACGCTTTCCGACTTCAGGGTGACCACGGTCACCTGGCCGGGGCCTTGCTGGGGCTGTTCGGGTTGGCCACCGCAGGCGGCCACGGTCGCGGCGATGGCCAGCGACAGCAGGAAAGGACGGATTCGGGTCAGGTGCATGGGGCTGGGGGCTCGCGACAAGGGGGAATTCTCAGGGCGCCCTGATACGACTGCCGGGCGCCAGGAGGCGGGCTGGGTGGTCGCGAAGGGAGCCCTCCCCGGGCATGGGCTGACGCACATACACGGCGGGGAGCGTGGATACGAAATATACATACATGCTTGTTTGTTTGTAAAGCGGTACAATTCAGCCAGGTTTCACCGGCACTCGTACCCACTCACCTGACCCATGGCGCGCAAGACCAAAGAGGACACCCAGGCCACCCGCGAAGGCATCCTTGATGCGGCCGAGGCCTGCTTCCATGAACACGGGGTGGCCCGGACCACGCTGGAGATGATCGGCGCGCGCGCCGGCTATACCCGCGGCGCGGTGTACTGGCACTTCAAGAACAAGACCGAGGTGCTGGCCGCGATCATCCAGCGGGTGCACCTGCCCTTCATGCAGGAACTGGAGCGCACCTCCAGCGACGAACGGCAGACGCCGATCCTCGACCTGCGTGCGGTGATGATCTACTCGTTCATCGAGCTTTCGGAGGACGAACGCCTGCGCAAGACCATGGAAATCATGCTGCGCAGCGATGCCTCGTCGGAAAGCCGGGCGCTGGCCGAACTGCAGCAGTCCGGTTTCCGCGATGCGCTGGACCGGATGGAACGTGCACTGCGCCGGGCGCAGGACCTGGGCCAGCTGCGCGACGGGGCCGACCCCAGGATTGCCGCGCGCATGCTGCACGCCACCGTGCTGGGCGTACTGCATGGGGCGATGGTGGAACCGGAACTGATGGACCTCAAGCGCGACGGCATGCTGGCGCTGGACATGACCCTGGCCGCCTACGTGAAGGACGGCGTGTTCGTGCCGGGATCGATTCCCGAGCCGTTGCCGTAGGGTCGGATCCCTCTCCGCAGGAGAGGGCTCTGACCCTGCGCAGATATCCGGGGGTCAGAGCCCTCGCGATGCGAGGGATCCGACCCCATGAAAAAGGCCGCCTTTCGGCGGCCTCATGCATTACGGGCCGGGGGGCAGAGCCCTCGCTGGCGCGAGGGATCCGACCCCGCCTGGCATTACAGGATGTAGCGGCTCAGGTCCGGGTCCTGCACCAGTTCACCCAGGTGGGCATCGACATAGGCACTGTCGATGGCCAGGGTTTCACCATCACGGTCCGGCGCTTCGTAGCTGAGCGAATCCAGCAGACGTTCCAGCACGGTATGCAGGCGCCGCGCACCGATGTTCTCCTGGCGCTCGTTCACTTGGAAAGCGATCTCGGCCAGGCGGTCGATGGCATCGGCGGTGAAGCTGACCTTGACGCCCTCGGTAGCCAGCAGCGCTTCGTACTGCTTGGTCAGCGCGGCCTTGGGCTCGGTCAGGATGCGCACGAAATCGTTTTTGCTGAGCGCGCCCAGTTCCACGCGGATCGGGAAACGACCCTGCAGTTCCGGAATCAGATCGCTGGGCTTGGCCAGGTGGAACGCACCGGAGGCAATGAACAGGATGTGGTCGGTCTTGATCGTGCCGTACTTGGTGGACACGTTGGAACCTTCCACCAGCGGCAGCAGGTCGCGCTGCACGCCTTCGCGCGACACATCGCCGCCAGATGAGCCTGCATCTCCGCGCTTGGCCACCTTGTCGATCTCGTCGATGAAGACGATGCCGTGCTGTTCGCAGGCTTCGATGGCGGCTGTGCGGATGTCATCCTCGTTGACCAGCTTGCCGGCTTCTTCTTCCACCAGCAGCGGGCGTGCGGCCTTGATGGTCAGCGTGCGCTTGTGCGCCTTGGCGCCACCGCCCAGGTTGGCGAACATCGACTTCAGCTGCTGGCCCATTTCTTCCATGCCCGGCGGGGTCATGATGTCCATGCTGACATTGGCGGCCAGGTCGAGCTCGATCTCGCGTTCGTCCAGCTCGCCGCTGCGCAGCATCTTGCGGAACTTGATGCGGGTTTCGTTGTCCTGCGCCGACGACTCGTTGCGCGCCGCTTCCGGATCGAAACCGATGCCGCCGCTGCGACGCGGCAGCAGCGCATCCAGGATGCGGTCTTCGGCGCGTTCTTCGGCCTGCGTGCGCACGCGCACCTTGGCCTGCTCGCGATACAGCTTGACTGCGGTATCGGCCAGGTCACGGATGATCTGCTCGACGTCCTTGCCGACGTAGCCCACTTCGGTGAAGCGCGTCGCTTCGACCTTCACGAACGGCGCGTTGGCCAGGGTAGCCAGGCGGCGTGCGATCTCGGTCTTGCCCACGCCGGTAGGGCCGATCATCAGGATGTTCTTCGGCATCACTTCGTTGCGCAGCTCAGGCACCAGCTGCATGCGGCGCCAGCGGTTGCGCAGGGCGATGGCCACCGCGCGCTTGGCGTCGTGCTGGCCCACGATATGCCGGTCCAGTTCCTGCACGATCTCGCGCGGGGTCATGGTGGCAGAGGAAACTTCGATCTTCGACATGGATGTGCTCACGAATGCGTTGTCGGTAGCGCCGGGCCACGCCCGGCGGATCGGGGAGCCTTACAGCTCCTCGACCACCACGTTGCGGTTGGTGTAGATGCAGATGTCGCCGGCAATGCCGATGGCTTCGCTGGCAATCGTGCGTGCATCCAGTTCGGTGTGCGCCATCAGCGCGCGTGCGGCCGACAGGGCATAGGAACCGCCGGAACCGATGGCGATGATGCCGTCCTCCGGCTCGATCACATCGCCGGTGCCGCTGATGATCAACGAGGTTTCCTTGTCGGCCACGGCCAGCAGGGCTTCCAGCTTGCCCAGGCGACGCTCGGTGCGCCAATCCTTGGCCAGCTCGACGGCGGCGCGCTGCAGCTGGCCATGCTTTTCCAGCTTGGCTTCGAACAGTTCGAACAGGGTGAACGCATCGGCGGCGGCGCCGGCGAAACCGGCCAGCACCTGGCCGTCGCGGCCGAGCCGGCGGACCTTGCGTGCATTGCCCTTCATCACCGTGTGGCCCAGCGTGACCTGGCCATCACCGGCAATGGCCACGTGCTCGCCGCGGCGGACGCAGACGATGGTGGTGGCGTGGAAAACGTTGGGATTCTGACTGGGGTCCATGCGGCCTCCGATAGCTGTTCACCGGACATGGGGACAGCGACGGGGGCGATCAAGCCTGCGTGGATGGCTGCCGTTCAGCGGCGGCGCTGCGCTCGCCGGGCATGGCCCGGCGCTACCCGGTCGGTTTGCGCTTGGCGCGCGGGTGGGACGCGTCGTAGACCTTGGCCAGGTGCTGGAAATCCAGATGGGTGTAGATCTGGGTGGTGGCGATGTCGGCATGGCCCAGCAGTTCCTGCACGCCACGCAGATCGCCCGACGATTCCAGGATATGGCTGGCGAAGCTATGCCGCAGCATGTGCGGGTGCACGTGCTTGAACAGACCCTGCCGCTGCGCCAGCTGGCGGATGCGCACCTGCACCGCGCGCTGGCTGATCGGCCCGTTGCGGCCGGGAAACACCGGCAGGGCCGGCAGTCCGCCACTTTCACTGCGCCAGGCCAGCAACGCCTCGCGCGCCGGCCGCCCGAACGGCACCCGGCGCTGGCGGTTGCCCTTGCCCATCACGTTCACCAGGCCGCTGGCGAAATCCAGGTCGCGCCAGGTCAGCGCACACACTTCGCTCAGGCGCAGCCCGGACGAATAGAACAGTTCCAGCAGCGCGCGGTCGCGGCGGCCCAGCTCGCCTTCCGGCTCCAGCTCGACCAGCTGTACCGCTTCATCGGCATCCAGTACCTGCGGCAGGCGCCGCGGCGCGCGCGGTGCCTTCAGGGTGGCCGCCGGGCTGGCCTCGATGCGGCCATGGCGCAGCAGCCAGGCATAGAAACTGCGGCAGGCCGACAGGCGGCGCTGCAGGCTCTTGGCCGACAGGCCGCGACGGTGTTCGTCGGCCACGAACTGGCGCACCGCATCCACGTCCAGCGCCTCCACCGCCACACCGCGCGGTTCGGCCCAGACCGACAGCGCATCCAGGTCGCGACGGTAGGCGTCGAGCGTGTGCGCCGACATCCGCCGCTCCACCTGCAGGTGCTGCAGGAACTGCTGTACCGCGCTCATTGAGGCAGCGCTCCGTTCAGTCGTGGAATCGCTTCAGGCCGGTGGCCAGGGCATCGCCCATCATGCGCAGGAACAGCGTGCCCATGCCCGGGTAGAAGCGATTCGGGTCGTGGCTGCCCACGGCAATCAGGCCAACGCCCGGCAGCGGCAGCAAGGCGGTGGTCTGCACTTCCTCGCTGCGCACGCCGTACAGCACGGTGTTCTTGTCGGCCTGCAGGCGGCCGCAGATCGGCTCGCCATCTTTCAGGCAGTCACGGAACGGGCCCAGCTGCGGGTCATCGGCGGCGATCACCTGCAGCCAGTCGGCCTGTTCCAGCCCGGCCACCGGCGCATGCACCACCAGCCGCACCAGATCGCCGGCGAAGTCTTCCTGCAGCGAGGCCGCCATCGCGCGCAGCGTGTCGGCGGCGTTGTCCTGCTTCATCAGCGCCAGGGTCAGCTGGTGGGTACGCACCGCCAGCCGCTCGTTCACCTGGGCGGTGGCGCCCAGGTCGGCCAGCCGCCGCGCCAGCTCGCGGTTCTTCTCGCGCAGCACTTCCAGCTGGTAGCTGGCCAGCGACGCGGTGGGGCCGTCGTCGCGCGGCACCACCAGGGTCAGGGCCAGGTCGGGAAACTGCTTGAGGAAGCCCGGATGCCGCCGCAGCCAGCTGGCGACTTCGTGGGCCCCGAGCTTGTCGGCGGTCTCAGTCATGCACTCCACTCCCCTTCGAAGACGAATGCGGTCGGGCCGGCCATCACCACCGGCTGGCCTTCACCGGGCCACTGGATGCGCAGTTCACCGCCGGGCAGACTGATGCGGGCATCGCGCTGCAGGCGCCCGCGCTGCATCAGGGTGACCGCTGCGGCACAGGCACCGCTGCCGCAGGCCAGGGTCTCGCCCACGCCACGCTCGAACACGCGCAGGCGCGCATGGTCGGGCGCCATCACCTGGGCGAAGCCCACGTTCACCGAGTTGGGGAACGAAGCATGCTGCTGCAGCAGGCCGCCCACGCGCTCCACCGGCGCGGCGTCCACCAGGCCCACTTCGATCACGGCGTGCGGGTTGCCCATCGACACGGCGGCGAAACGCACGCTCTCCCCCTGCAGCGGCAGCAGGTATTCCTCACGCGGATGGGCAAAGCCCACCAGCGGCACCTGCGCCGGTTCGAAGGCTGGCACGCCCATGGCCACCGAGTAGCGGCCATCGCCCAGCACCTGCACGGCATGGCTGGCCAGCGGGCTGTCGATGACGAACTGCGCGCCCTGCGCACTGCCCTCGCGCACCAGCCAGGCGGCGATGCAGCGCGCGCCGTTGCCGCACTGCTCGGAATTGGAACCGTCGGCATTCCAGATGCGGTACGAGGCCACCGAGCCGTCCGCACGCGGCGGCTCGATGGTCAGGATCTGGTCGCAGCCCACGCCGGTGTGGCGGTCGGCCAGGCGCGCGGCCAGTTCCGGCGTCGGCGGCGGGGTGCCGTCGCGCAGGTCGATCACCACGAAGTCGTTGCCTGCGCCGTGCATCTTGCTGAAGCGCAGCGCGTTGTTGCCGGCCTTACTCATTCCCGTCGTCCACCGGCTTGATCGGGTCGGGGGTGGTGGACGGACTGCCGTCGCTGGTCGGCTGGGTGGCCGGCGGCGTCGCCTCGGCATCGGCGGCCGGCTCAACCACTTCTTCCACCGGCACCGGCTTCTGCGGCAGTACCAGCGGGCCCTTGTTGCCGCAGGCGGACAGGAACAGCAGCGAGGCCGCTGCCAACGGAATCAGAATGGCATTGCGATGGGGAATCTTCATGCCCCCGAGTATAGCCATTGGTGGCTGAGCGGTAGGTAGAGTCGACCGTTGGTCGACTATCGCGCGCAGCGCGGGTTTTTCACGGCCGTTGCAAGAGCAGTCGACTAACAGTCGACTCTACCCCCTGACCACCCGCCACGGGCCGCCCACAGCAGGCCATGTTCAGCCTTCCGGCGGCGGCAGCGGCCGCGTCCACAGCCAGATCGCCACCACGGTCATGCTGCCGATGGAGAACCACTTCACCCAGGCAATCGGCACGCACCACAGCATGATGCCGGCGCACACGGCCATGGTGATCGTGGCCATCCATTTGCCATAGCGGCTGACCGCGCCGTGGGCCTGCCAGTTGGCGATGGCCGGGCCGAAACGGGGATGCTGCAGCAGCCAGGTGTGCAGGCGCTCGGAACCGCGCGAGGCGGCCCAGGCGGAAATCAGGATGAATACGGTGGTGGGCAGGCCCGGCACGAAGATGCCGACGATGCCGGTGCCCAGGCTGACGTAGGCCAGCAGCCACCAGGCCCAGCGGAAACGCACCACGCGCGGGGGCGGAGCATCATCGCGGGCCGGGGGCGGTTCGGGCAGGGTCATGGCAGCAAGAATACCGGTTCAGGGTGCCAGGCAGTGCCCGGCACCCCACCCCGCTTACGGCTGGGCGATGCCCAGCTGCTGCAGCACGAACGCATACGACTCGGACAGCTCGCGGTAGCGCTGGAAACGCCCGGACTTGCCACCGTGGCCGGCTTGCATGTTGGTGCGGAACAGGATCGGCAACGACCCCGTGTTGTCATCGCGCAGCTTGGCCACCCACTTGGCCGGTTCCCAGTACTGCACCTGCGAATCCCACAGGCCGGTGCCCACGAACAGCGCCGGGTAGGCCTGCTTCTTTACGTTGTCGTAGGGCGAGTAGGACAGCATGTAGTCGTAGTACGGCTTCTGTTCCGGGTTGCCCCACTCGTCGTACTCGTTGGTGGTCAGCGGAATGGTCGGGTCGAGCATGGTGGTGACCACGTCCACGAACGGCACCTGCGCCACCATCACCCGGTAATCCTGCGGCGCCTGGTTGGCCACCGCGCCCATCAGCAGGCCACCGGCGCTGCCACCGGAGGCGGCCACCCGGTCCTTCGCCGCCCAGCCCTGCGCCACCAGCGCGCGGGTCACGTCGATGAAGTCGTTGAAGGTGTTCTGCTTGTGCAGCAGCTTGCCGTTCTCATACCAGTCGCGGCCCATTTCCTGGCCACCGCGGATATGGGCGATGGCATACACCACGCCCCGGTCGAGCAGGCTGACCGCGGTCTGGTTGAAATACGGGTCCATCGACATGCCGTAGCTGCCATAGGCGTACTGGAACAGCGCGCCCTTGCCGTCCTTCTGGTAGCCCTTGCGGTAGACCAGCGACACCGGCACCTTCACGCCGTCGCGCGCGGTCACCCACACCCGGTCGGTTTCGTACTTGCTGGCGTCGTAGCCGATCACCGGCTGCACCTTCAGCTGGCGGCGCTCGCCGGTGGCGGTGTTCAGTTCGAACACCGTGGTCGGGGTGGTCATCGAGGTGTAGACGTAACGCAGCCACGGCGTATCGGCCTCGGTGTTGTCACCCAGGCCCATCGAGTACGCCGGCTCATCAGCCTTCACGTAGTCGGTGCGGCCGTCCTTGAACAACAGGCGCACACGCTCCAGGCCTTCGGAACGTTCGGCAATGGCGGTGTAGCTGTCAAACAACTCGAAGCCTTCGATGAACACCGCATCGTCGTGGGCGATCCAGTCCTTCCACTGCGCGCGCGAGGTGGCATCGGTGGGCGCGGTGACCAGCTTGAAGTTCTTCGCCCCGTCGTTGGTGCGGATCACCCAGCGGCCATCGTAGTGGTCGGCGTCGTACTCCACATCGCGCTGGCGCGGGGCCAGCACAGTGAACGTGGTCGGGTCGCTGGCCGGGGCATAGCGCTCTTCCGAAGACACGGTGCTGTGCACGCCGATGGTGATGAAGCGATCGTCGCGGGTGCGGCCGATGCCCATGTAGAAGCTATCGTCCTTTTCTTCGTAGACCACGGTATCGGCGCTGGCCGGGGTGCCCAGCACGTGCTTCTTCACTCGCACGGTCAGCAGAGTTTCCGGGTCGTTTTCCACGTACAGCACGGTGCGGTTGTCATCGGCCCAGACCAGATCGCCGGAACTACCGGTGATCACATCGGGCAGCACCTGGCCGCTGCGCAGGTCCTTGAAGCGGATGGTGTACTGGCGACGGCCCACATCGTCGTCGGCCCAGGCCAGCAGCTGGTTGTCCTGGCTGACTTCCATCGAGCCGACATTGAAGTAGCCCTTGCCGGCGGCCATCGTGTTCACGTCCAACAGCACTTCTTCCGGCGCCTCCATGCTGCCCTTTCGGCGCGCGTGGATGGGGTAATCCTGGCCGGTCTCGAAGCGGCTGTAGTACCAGTAGCCGCGCTCGCGCGCCGGCACGCTGGCGTCGTCCTGCTTGATGCGGCCGACGATCTCGTTGTACAGCGTGTCTTCCAGAGGCTTCAACGGCGCCAGCAGCTGGTCGGCGTAGGCATTCTCGGCCTGCAGGTAGGCCAGCATGTCCTTGTTTTCGCGCGTGTCGTCGCGCAGCCAGTAATAGTCATCGTTGCGGGTCGCGCCGAACGGCGCCTTGACCTCGTGCGGGTGCTTCTGGGCATCCGGCGGAACGGGCGGGGTGGCGGCGGTAGCGGTGCTGGTCATCAGGCTGGCAAGCAACAGGCAGAGGGTGGATTTCATGAAATAAGGGTCCTGGTGCGGTTACGCAATGGCGTCCGTGGCGTAGGTCGGGTCGGGCTTGCTCGGCTGACCGCAACAGCAGTCGAGCAAGCTCGACTCTACCACCGCTGCAGCGTCCCCCCGGCGTGCGGCGTACCATGGGCGTATGAGCACCCTGCCCCACACGCCGGGCTACAGCCGGCGCAGCCATGAAATCGCCCCGTTCCACGTGATGTCCCTGCTGGCCCGCGCACAGGCGCTGGAACAGGCCGGCCACGATGTGATCCACCTGGAGATCGGCGAGCCGGACTTCACCACCGCCGACCCCATCGTGCGCGCCGGCCAGGCCGCGCTGGCCGCCGGCCACACCCGCTACACCGCCGCGCGCGGGCTGCCGGCGCTGCGCCAGGCCATCAGCGGTTTCTATGCCAGCCATCACCGGCTGGACATCGATCCCGAGCGCATCCTGGTCACCCCCGGTGGTTCGGGCGCGCTGCTGCTGGCCAGCAGCCTGCTGGTTGATCCGGGCCGGCACTGGCTGCTGGCCGACCCGGGCTATCCGTGCAATCGCCACTTCCTGCGGCTGGTGGAAGGTGGCGCGCAGCTGGTGCCGGTCGGCCCGGACACCGCCTACCAGCTGACCCCTGCACTGGTGGAACAGCACTGGAACAGCGACAGCGTGGGTGCGCTGGTGGCATCGCCGGCCAACCCGACCGGCACGGTGCTGTCGGCCGATGAACTGGCCGCCTTGTCGAGGTCGCTGCATGCGCGCGGCGGCCACCTGGTGGTGGACGAGATCTACCACGGCCTCACGTATGGCCTGGACGCGCCCAGCGTGCTGCAGGTGGATGACAGCGCGTTCGTGCTGAACAGCTTCTCCAAGTACTTCGGCATGACCGGCTGGCGGCTGGGCTGGCTGGTGGCGCCGCCGGCTGCGGTGCCCGAGTTGGAAAAACTGGCGCAGAACCTGTACATCAGCGCCTCGAGCATCGCCCAGCACGCTGCGCTGGCGTGCTTCAGCGAGGAGGCGATGGCGATCTTCGAGCAGCGCCGACAGGCGTTCCAGCAGCGCCGTGATTTCCTGCTGCCTGCGCTGCGCGACTTGGGTTTCCGCATCGAAGTGGAACCGCAGGGCGCGTTCTACCTGTACGCCGATGTCAGCGCATTCACCGACGACGCGCAGGCATTCTGCGCGCACTTCCTGGAAACCGAGCACGTGGCGTTCACGCCGGGCCTGGACTTTGGCTTCCACCGCGCCAACCAGCACGTGCGGTTGGCCTACACCCAGGAAGTGCCGCGGTTGCAGGAGGCGGTGGCGCGGATCGCGCGCGGGTTGCAGCGGTTCCGGTAGCGCCGGGCCATGCCCGGCGAGCGCGCGACGCACCGGTAGATCCACGCCATGCGTGGATACGTGGGCCCCAACGAAAAACGCCGCCCGAGGGCGGCGTTTTTCATTCCATCACTTGCCGCCCAAGCGCTCCCACAGGAAGCTGTAGGCCAGCGCGGACATATGCGCGGCCTGCGCGTTGTTGGCTGCACCGCCATGACCGCCTTCGATGTTCTCGTAGTAGGTCACGTCCTTGCCGGCGTCGATCATCTTGGCCGCCATCTTGCGGGCGTGGCCCGGATGCACGCGGTCATCGCGGGTGGACGTGGTGAACAGCACCGGCGGGTAGTTCTTCTTCGCGTCGAACAGGTGGTACGGCGAGAAGGTCTTGATGAACTCCCAGTCGCTGGTGTCCGGGTTGCCGTACTCGGCCATCCACGAAGCCCCGGCCAGCAGGTGGCTGTAGCGCTTCATGTCCAGCAGCGGCACCTGCACCACCACCGCACCGAACAACTCCGGGTACTGGGTGAGCATGTTGCCGGTCAGCAGGCCACCGTTGCTGCCGCCCTGCACACCCAGGTGCTTGGCGCTGGTGATCTTGCGGGTAACCAGATCCTGGGCAACTGCGGCCATGTCTTCATAGGCCTTGTGACGTTTCTGCTTCAGCGCCGCCTGGTGCCAGCGCGGGCCGTACTCGCCACCGCCACGGATGTTGGCGACCACGTACACGCCGCCCTTTTCCAGCCACGCGCGGCCCATGCCGCCGGAATAGGCCGGGGTGAGCGAGATTTCGAAGCCACCGTAGCCGTACAGCAGGGTCGGGTTGGAACCGTCCAGCTTCATCGCCTTGTCATGCACCACGAAGTACGGCACGCGGGTGCCGTCCTTGCTGGTGGCGAAGTGCTGTTCGATCACCTTGCCGTCGGCATCGAAGAAGGCCGGCATGGTCTTCAGCACTTCCGGCGCCTTGCCGATGTCGGCAATGGCCAGGGTGGTCGGGGTCAGGTAGTCGGTGGCGGTCAGCCAGACCGCGTCGCTGTCGTTGCTGTCGACCGCACTGACGCCCAGCGTGCCGAACGCCGGCGCGCCGACGAAGTCGCTCTTCTGCCAGCCCTTCGCGCTCGGCGTCAGTACCGACAGGCGGTTCTTGACGTCATCCAGCACGTTCAGCACCAGGTGGTTCTTCGTCCACGAGGCACTGGCCAGCGAGGTGGTGGCGGTCGGCGCGAACAGCACCTCGAAGTCGCGCTTGCCGGCCAGGAAGTCGTCCAGCTTGGTCGCCAGCAGCGAACCGGAGGCGTAGGTCTTGCCGCCCACGGTCCACGGATCACGCAGTTCCAGAGTCAGCCACTGCTTGTGCAGGCCCTTCTCGGCCGAGTTCGGCGCGTCGATCTTGGTCAGCGCACCGGTGTCGCTGCGCAGGTAGATCTCGTTGTTGTAGAAGGCCAGCGTGCGGCTGACCAGGTTGCGCTCGAAACCGGGGGTGTCATCGTGCATGGCCGCGATGTACATGTCTTCCGGCTTGCCTTCGTAGACCACGCTGGCCGAGGCCATCGGCGTGCCACGCTTCCACAGCTTGGCCACGCGCGGGTAGCCGGAGGTGGTCATCGAGCCGGCGCCGAAATCGGTGTAGACGAACACCGTGTCGCGGTCGATCCAGCCCAGGCCGCCCTTCGATTCGGGACGGAAGAAGCCATCCTTGATCCAGGCCTTGTTGGCCAGGTCGAATTCGCGGGTGACATCGGCGTCGGCGCCACCGCGCGACAGCGCGATCAGGCAGCGGCTGTAGTCCGGGCGCAGGCAGTCGGCGCCGTGCCAGACCCAGTTCTCGCCCTCGGCCTTGTTCAGCGCGTCCAGGTCCAGCACGGTTTCCCACTGCGGCGAGGCCTTGCGGTACTCGGCCAGCGTGGTGCGGCGCCACAGGCCGCGCTCGTGCTGCTTGTCCTTCCAGAAGTTGTAGTAGTACTCGCCAATCTTCTGCACGCCGGGAATCTTGGCGTCCGAATCCAGCACCTCGCGGATGCTTGCTTCCATCTGCTTGAACGCCGGGGTCTGCGCCAGGCGCGCCTCGGACTTGGCGTTCTGTTCCTTCACCCAGGACAGCGGCTTGTCGCCGGTCACGTCCTCCAGCCAAGCGTAACGGTCGGTGTCTTCAGCGGCCACGGCGGTCCCCACCGAGGCGCCGGTCATCATGCCGGCCAACAGGCAGGCGGAAGCGAATCGCGACATTGCAGCTCCAGGCAGTCATTAGCCGTGGAACGCTAGCACGGTTCGGACGGCCGCCCCCGTGTCGAAGGTCAGGCTGTGGCCGCCTGCCCGCGTGCGCGCCGCTGCCGGCGCGACGGACGCCGCCGTGCCTGCTGCTGCGGACCGCGCAACCGCCGCAGGGCTGCCCGCACGGGCAACGGGCAGCCCAGCAGGGCCCACCACGCCACCAGCGGCATGCCGACCAACCACAGCGGTGCCCAGCCCAGCCAGGCGTGATGGCCGCGTGCAGCCGGCCACACCAGCACCAGCGCCACGCCTGCCAGGGCCAGCTGCTGCACCAGCCGCAGCACACGCGGATCGGGACGCTGCCTGAGGCGTTCAGCTGACGGGCGATGCGCGGTGCGTGCGTTCATGGTCGTTCTCCGGTGATCGATGGCGCACAGCGTGGCGGCAACGCTTCTCACGGGCTGCGACACCATTGACGGATCGGCTGCACCCAGTGACCATGCGCGGGCAAGCCCACTGGAGCCCGCTCCCGCATGTCCCCGATCCGCCCGTTCTGCGCCATGGTGTTGGCCCTGTCACTGGGAGGCGCCGCGCTGGCTGCCGAAGATCCGCCGGCGTCGCGCAGCGCGCTGCCTGACCGTGCGGCCGTCGATCCGGATGCACCGGTCGACCTGCAGCGCTTCATGGGCACCTGGTATGTGATCGGCCGCGTGCCGAATTTCATCGAACGTGGCCACGTGGCCAGCGTCAACCAGTACGAACTGCGCGACGACCACAAGGTCGCCATCACCTACCGTTACCGCGATGGCTTCGGCCAGCCGCTGCAGGAAGTGCGGGCCCGCGCCAGCGTCGATGCGGACAGTGGCAACCATGCCTGGCGCACCTGGTTCTACCGGGTGGTGCCGACCCATTCGCGGGTGCTGGAAGTGGCGCCGGACTATTCCTGGGCGCTGATCGGCTATCCCGGCCGTGAAATGGCCTGGATCTTTGCCCGCCAGCCGGACATGGACAAGGCGCTGTACAAGGAGCTGGCCGAGCGCCTGCGTGACGAGTACGGCGTGAACACCGACAAGCTCAAGCGCGTGCCGCAGCACGCCGAACAGGTAGGCAAGCTGGGCTACGAAGTGCCGAACGTGCGCTGACAGGGCGCCCGCCGGGCATGGCCCGGCGCTACCCGAACGATGCCGGGCGATGCCCGGCATCGTGCTATTTGCGGGTGTAGTGCGCGACCAGGCGGTCGCCGAGCATCTGCAGCAGCTGCACCAGAATCAGCAGCACCACCACGGTGACCAGGGCCACGTCGGTGCGGTTGCGCTGGTAGCCTTCGCGCAGCGCCAGGTCGCCCAGGCCACCGGAGCCGATCGCACCGCCCATGGCGGTGAAGCCGACCAGCGCGACCGTAGTGACCGTGGCGGCCGCAATCAGGCCCGGCCGGGCTTCGGGCAGCAGCACCCGGGTGACCAGCTGCCAGGTGGTGGCGCCCATCGACTGCGCCGCCTCGACTACGCCACGGTCCACTTCGCGCAGGGCGGTTTCAACCAGGCGCGCATAGAACGGCGCCGCGCCGATCACCAGTGCCGGCAGCGTGCCGAGCACGCCGATCGACTGGCCCATCAGCCACAGCGACACCGGAATCAGCACCACCATCAGGATGATGAAGGGCACCGAACGCAGCAGGTTCACCACGATCGCCAGCACGCCATAGGCCAGCGGCCGGCGCTTCATCTGCGGCGCACCGAACACATACAGCAGCACGCCCATCGGCAGGCCGATGGCCAGGGTGAGCGGCAGCGAGCCGGCCATCATCAGCAGCGTCTCGATGGTGGCCTTGCCGATATCCACCCATTTGTCAGCATCCAGGTGGCGGAAGAAACCTTCAGCAGTGGCGACGATCATCGGCGCAGTTCCTCAACGTGCACGCCGGCGGCCACGAACGCGGCCTGCGCGGCGGACTGGTCGCCGCCCACCAGGGCGACCACCAGCTGGCCATACGGGGTGTCCTTGATCCGGTCGATACGGCCGGACAGGATGTTGTAGTCGATGCCGGTCTCGCGGGCCACGCGGCCCAGCAACGGCTCGTAGGTGTCACCGCCGAGGAAGGTCAGGCGCACGATGCGCCCGCCCACCACGTCGAAATCGCGGTGCAGCACGCCTTCGTCCACGTGTTCGGATTCGCTGACAAAGCGCCGCGTGGTGGCGTGCTGCGGGTGCAGGAACACCTGGGTGACCGGACCGGTTTCCACCAGGTGGCCGCCATCGAGCACGGCCACGCGATCACAGACGCGGCGGATCACATCCATCTCGTGGGTGATCAGCACGATGGTCAGGCCCAGCTCGCGGTTGATCTTCGACAGCAGTGCCAGCACCGAGGCGGTGGTCTGCGGGTCCAGCGCACTGGTGGCTTCGTCGCACAGCAGGATCTGCGGGCGGGTGGCCAGCGCGCGGGCAATGCCCACCCGCTGCTTCTGCCCACCGGACAACTGCGCCGGGTACTTCGTCGCGTGGTCCTGCAGGCCGACGGTCTGCAGCAGCTCGGCCACGCGCGCGTCGATCTCGGCCTTCGGCGTACCTGCCAGTTCCAGCGGGAACGCTACGTTGCCGGCCACCGTGCGCGAAGACAGCAGGTTGAAGTGCTGGAAGATCATGCCGATGCGACGGCGCAGCGCGCGCAGGCCGTCGGCGTCCAGCGCCGTGATGTCTTCACAGCCGATCAGCAGCTTGCCACCGCTGGGTTCTTCCAGGCGGTTGATCATGCGGATCAGGGTCGACTTGCCCGCGCCGGAATGACCGATGATGCCGAACACTTCGCCGGCCTCGATGGTCAGGTCCAGCGGTTGCAGCGCGCTCACTTGGCGGCCGGCAACGGCATAGGATTTGTGCAGGCGCTGGAACTCGATCACGGGCGTGGCTCACCGGCGGGGCGGAAGAAGGGGCGTGCAGCCTACCAGCGCCGGCGGTTCCGCGCCTGCGCCTTGGGCCAGAATGTTATTCCTTTTGGTTCTAAGTCGCGTGTGCCGGTGGGGTCGGAGCCCCTGCGGGGATCTGACCCCGGGGTCGGATCCCCGCAGGGGCTCCGACCCCCGACCCGCCACGATCACAGGTGGTCCAGCGGCTTCGGCGGCTGCACCCGGTTCAGGCGTTCCCGGTGCAGCAGGTACAGGCCCGAGGCCACGATGATCGCCGCGCCGACCCAGGTGTAGGCGTCCGGCAGCTGGCCCCAGAACGCCAGGTCCCAGCCGATCACCCAGACCAGGCCGCTGTACTCCAGCGGCGCGATCATCGACGCCTCGCCCAGCTGGAACGCCTTGGTCAGCGCAATCTGGCCCAGTGCACCGGCCAGGCCCATGCCGGCGATCAGCGGCGCATGGGCCAGCTGCAGCGGCACCCAGTCGGGCAGCGCCAGCAGGCCCGCGCCGATGGCCATGATGACCAGGAACCAGACCACCATCGACTGCGAGGTATCGGTACGGGTCAGCAGGCTGACGGTAATTGCCGCGATGGCATAGGCGGTGGCCGCGGCCAGCACCATCAGGCCGGGGATGGAAATGAAGCCGTCCACGCCCGGCCGCAGCACCACGATCACCCCCAGCAGGCCGACCCCGATGGCCACCCAGCGCCGCGGGCCCACCCGTTCGCCCAGCAGCGGCACCGACAGCGCGGCGATCAGCAGCGGGGCGACGAAGTAGATGCTGTAAGCGGTGGACAGCGGCAGGTCGCGCAGGGCGAACACGAAGCAGCCGATCATTGCCATGCCCAGCCCACCGCGCAGCAGATGCAGGCCCCAGCGGCGCGGGATGAGCGAGCGCGGGCCGGCGCTGGCCAGCACCCAGACCAGCACGAACGGCAGCGACGCCGCACCGCGCAGGAAGGTGACTTCCAGCGAGGGATAACTGGCCGACAGCTGCTTCATGCCGGCGTCCATCAGCGAAAAACAGGCGACCGCCGCGACCATCCAGGCCACCGCGCGCGAAGGAGAGCGTTGCAGGTTCATGGCCCATTATCGCCCGGCAACCGCCGTCTGTAGAGTCGAGCTTGCTCGACTGGCACCCCCGGTAGAGTCGAGCCATGCTCGACTGCCGGCTGTAGAGTCGAGCCATGCTCGACTGCCCCGTGAAAGCCAGTCGAGCAAGCTCGACTCTACGGCCCAGGGTCGAGCATGGCTCGACTCTACAAACACCCCGTGGCCCACGCGATAGAATGGCCGCCACTGAATTCCGCGGAGCCACGCCCATGCCTTCCTTCGACGTCGTGTCTGAAGTCGACACCCACGAGCTGACCAACGCCATCGACCAGGCCAACCGCGAACTTGCCACCCGCTTCGATTTCAAGGGCGTGGATGCGAAGTTCGAACGCGATGGCGATGTGATCAACCAGACCGCACCGACCGAGTTCCAGCTCAAGCAGATGAACGACATCCTGCGCGCCCGCCTGGCTGCGCGTGGCATCGACGTGCTGAGCCTCGAATTTGGCGATATCGAAACCAACCTGGCGCAGGCCCGGCAGAAGATCACCGTCAAGCAGGGCATCGAGCAGAAGATCGCCAAGAAGATCGCGGCGGCGCTGAAGGAAGCCAAGCTGAAGGTGGAAAGCCAGATCAACGGCGACAAGCTGCGCGTGCAGGGCAAGAAGCGCGACGACCTGCAGGATGCGATTGCCGTGCTGAAGGCCGGCAAGTTCGAACTGCCGCTGCAGTTCAACAACTTCCGCGATTGATGGATGCGCCGGGCATGGCCCGGCGGCGTCACTCGCGCAGCAGCTTGTACAGGGTGGTGCGCGAGACGCCCAACTGCCGTGCGGCCAGGCTCAGGTTGCCGTCGGCGGCGTGTGCCGCACGCCGCGCCGCTTCCCGCTGCTGCTCGCGCAACGGCGCAGCCGCCACCGCGGCAGGTGCCGGCGCACGTGTGCGCGGCGCCCGCGGTGCCCGCAGGTGCTGCAGGTAGACCGCACTGCCCTCGCCCAGCCGCACCCGGTGCGCGGGACCAGGCTGCAGCAGATGGCGGCGCTGCGCCGCACTGGCGCCAGCAAACACGGTTTCCATCGACAACAGGGGCAATGGCCCCCGCCGCGGCAGGCCCAGCAGACGCCGCGCCACGCGGTTGGCCGCACGCAGCTGCCCGTCTTCCTGTACTGCCAACAGCCCCTGCAGCGGCGTGGCCAGCCAGCGCGGATCATGCTGCACAGCCAGCAGGTGCACATCGGTCAGGGTCTGGAACAGGCGGTTCTCACTGGCCAGCGCGGCCTGCCGGAAGTAGCCCTGCAGCAGTGCCGGATCACGCTCGCCCAGCCCGGTGATGTCGATCGCCCCGCAGACCTGGCCGTCCAGATCGTGCAAGGGCTCACTCAGGCAGAACACCGGCGCGAAACGCTGCAGGTAGTGCTCGTTGCCGCGCACCAGCGCGGGCAGGTCATCGGCCAGACTGACCGCCGGCGCGGTGGTGCCGATCTCTGCTTCGCCCAATTGCCGCCCGACCTGGATCGGCCGCAGCAAGGCGTCATCTTCCAGGCCATGGGCCTGTTGCGCGATCACCATGCCGTGGCGGTTGGCACAGAACATCGTCCAGCCACGCCCACCGAAGGCCGCCCACAGCTGTTCCAGTTCCGGCTGCACGCAGCGCGCCAGGCGTCGGTCCCCGGCATCGTGCAGGCGCCGGCCATCGCCCTGCAGCGGCGGGTAATACGGTTCCTGCCCAGGCAGCACCCCAGCCGCCCGCGAGCGTTGCCAGGATTGCTGCAGGGGCAACGGCAGCCCGGCCAGCGACGCCATGTCGCCCTCGACGAACGCATCGCGCGCCGCCACCAACTGTTGTTGCCCGACTGTCGTGGCCATCATCGGAGCAGGGTACACCCGCGCCCGCTATGCCGGCGTTACGCCCCGGCAACGGAACGTTTCCGTTTAAAGACCCATTCAAACAAGGGGTCAGAGCCGTTTTCCGGTGGAAAACGGATCCGACCCCACGCTCGCGTCCAACAGACCGCAGGAAACTGTCGAAGGCGGGGTGGGTCCGGTTGCGGGGGCGTGAGCGCCATGGATGGCGCGACCGAGGCTACATGGACGTACTTGCGCCGTCCCCCGCAACCGGACCCACCCCGCCATCCCACGGATAGCCCGCTTTTGACGTTGACGTTGACGTTGATTCGGCAGGTGCAGGGCGCAGCCCTGCAAACCCACCCCACCCCACCCTTACGCGGCGATGCGCAGGATCGGCTTCAACGTAATGCCCTTGGTGCTGTCCTCGGCCGCCTGGTTGATCTGCTCCAGCGGATAGAACTTCACCAGCTTGTCGAACGGGAACCGGCCCTGCTGGTACAGCGTCACCAGCTGCGGAATGAACACCTGCGGCACGCTGTCACCTTCCACGATGCCGCGGATGCTGCGCCCGCCCAGCAGCAGGTTGTTCACATCGAAGCTGGCCGTGGTGCCCAGCTTCGGCGCACCCACCACGCCCATCATGCCCAGCCCGCCCAGCGCTTCGATGCCGGCCGACAGCACTTCCGGGCGACCGGTGGATTCCAGCGCGTAATCCGCACCGCCACCGGTGATCGCGCGCACCGCCTCGATCACATCGGTCTCGCGGCTGTTCACCACGTGGGTGGCGCCCAGTTCCAGCGCCAGTTCCAACCGTGACGGCACCACATCGATGGCGATGATGGTGGTCGCGCCGGCCACCTTGGCCGCCATCACCGCACTCAGCCCGACTGCACCGGCGCCATAGCTGGCAAAGCTGCTGCCCGAGCGCACCTGCAGCGAATTGAGCACCGCACCGGCACCGGTCTGGATGCCGCAACCGAGTGGGCCCAGCAGTTCCAGCGGCGCATCGTCGGGCACCTTGATCGCATTGATCTCGCGGGCGATGGCGAAGGTGGCGAAGGAAGACTGCGCAAAGAAGTGATCGTGCAGCGGCTGCCCCTGCGCATCGGTGATGGCGGTATGGCCGTGGCCATCATCGCCGCCGAAATTGAGCCCGAAGAAATCCTTGCAGTAGGCGCCATGGCCACCGCGGCACGGGTTGCAGTGGCCGCAGGCGCCGTAGGTCAGCACCACGTGGTCGCCCACCTTCAGGTCGCGCACGTTCGGGCCCACGGCTTCGACGATGCCCGCGCCTTCATGGCCCAGCACCGCCGGCAGGGGCACCGGGTAGTACTGGTCACGCACGATCAGGTCGGTATGGCACAGGCCGGTGGCCACCACCTTCACCAGCACCTCATCGTCCTGCGGACCGCGCAGGCGTGCCTGCTCGATCACGAACGGTTGTTCCTTGCCGCGCACGACGGCCGCGGTGATGTCACGGCCTGCAGTAGTGTTGTTCATCGCGATGTTCCTCCTGGATCAGATCGGGTAGGCGGGCGCTTCGCCCTTGACGGTCATCCACTGCCACTGGGTGAACTCTTCCCAGTTGGCCGGGCCGCCGATGCTGGTGCCGTTGCCGGACGCACCCACGCCACCGAAGGGATTGATCACTTCGTCGTTCACCGTCTGGTCGTTGATGTGCAGCAGGCCGGTGCGCAGGCGCTCGCCCAGCTTCAGCGCGCGGCCCACGTTGCTGGACACGATGGCCATCGACAGGCCGTACTCGCTGTCGTTGGCCAGCTGCACCGCCTGGTCGTCATCGTCGAACGGCACCACCACCGCCACCGGCGCGAAGATTTCTTCATTGAACGCCGGGTTGTCGGCGGCCACGTTGCCCAGCACGGTGGGCGCGAAGAACAGATCCTGATGGCTACCGCCGGCTTCCAGCGTGGCACCGGCCTGCACCGCATCGGCCACCACGCGCGCAGCATGGTCGCGCTGGGTGGCGTTGATCAGCGGCCCGATGGCCACGTCTTCGCGTGCCGGGTCGCCCACCTTCAGCGACTTCGCCTTGGCCACCAGCTTTTCCAGGAAGGCAGCGTGGATCTTTCGGTGCACCAGCACGCGGCCGGTGGCCATGCAGATCTGCCCCTGGTGCAGGTACACGCCCCAGGCGGTGTTGGCCACGGCCAGATCCAGGTCTGCATCGTCCAGGATGATCAGCGAATTCTTGCCGCCCAGTTCCAGCGAGACCTTCTTCAGGTGCTTGCCGGCCGCTTCGCCCACCTTGCGGCCGGCCGCGGTGGACCCGGTGAACTGGATCATCGCCACGTGCGGGTCGCTGGTCAGCGCGGCACCGGCGGCACCGTCACCGGGCAGCATGTGCAGCACGCCGACCGGCAGCCCGGCCTGTTCAAACAGGCGGGCAATGACCGCGCCACCACAGACCGCGGTGCGCGGGTCGGGCTTGAGCACCACCGCATTGCCCAGTGCGATGGCCGGTGCCACCGCACGCATGGCCAGGTACAGCGGGAAGTTGAACGGCGAAATGACCCCGACCACGCCCAGCGGGCGGCGCCGCGCCAGGCTCAGGCGGCCCGGTTCGGAGGGCAGGATCTCGCCGGTGCTGCGCGAGGGCAGCGCGGCCGCTTCGTGCAGCGCCTTGATGGTCACCTTGGCCTCGAAACCGGCCTTCAGGCGGGTCGAGCCGCTCTCGCGCACCAGCCAGTCCACCAGGGTGTCGATGTTGTCTTCGGCCAATCGCGCGGCCTGGCGCAGCACCTGGGCGCGTTGTTCATAGGGCGCGGCCGCCCATTCGCGTTGGGCCTGGGCGGCAGCGGCGGCCGAGCGTGCCACCTGCGCGGCATCGGCCAGGCCTACCTGGCCCAGCGTCTGCCCGGTGGCCGGTTCAAGCACCGGCTGCTGCTGTGCGGCGGCGCGCCACTGGCCATCGAAGAAGGCACCGGACCAGAGTTCGGCCGGCAGCCACGGGGAAGATGCAGTCATGTTGTGTCCTCCAGTTACGTGGGGCCATTGCACGCCTTTCACTGGCAGGGCGGCAATCGGCCATTGGCCGTGCGCGGCCAGGTGATTGAATGCACACGGCTTTCCAGCGTCGCCGTTGTCCAGTTCGTGGACAGTGAACAGCGCGGCGGTGACCGCGCGCCTACAATGGCGGCCCCGCCAGCCGATGTGCCCGCCATGACCGATACCGCCCTGCCCACCGACGATCCGATCGCCGCCACCCGCCTGTGGCTGGAGCGCATCGTGATCGGCCTGAACCTGTGCCCGTTCGCCAAGGCGGTGTACGTGAAGGAGCAGGTGCGTTTCGTACTGAGCGACGCCACCACGCCGGAAGCGCTGGTGGAGCAGTTGGCCGAAGAGCTGGTGCTGCTGCGCGATACCCCGGCCGAACAGATCGACACCACGCTGATCGTGCATCCGCAGGTGCTGGTGGATTTCCTGGATTACAACGATTTCCTCGACAACGCCGACGCGGCGATCGAGGCGTTGGACCTGCAGGGCATCCTGCAGGTGGCCAGCTTCCACCCGGACTACCAGTTCGATGGCGTAGCCGCCGACGATGCCAGCAACTACACCAACCGGGCGCCCTTCCCCACCCTGCACCTGCTGCGCGAAGACAGCGTGGCACGCGCGGTGGATGCCTTCCCCGATCCGGACGTGATCGTGGAGCGCAACATCCAGACCCTGGACCGCATTGGCGTGGACGGCTGGTACCGCCGCCTGCGCGGGGATGACCTGTCGTGAGCGCGGCACCGCCCATTGCGGCCTGGCCCGCAGCGCCCCTGCAGGGCAAGGTGGTGCTGGTCACCGGCGGTGCCAACGGCATCGGCCGCGGCATCGCGCAGGCGGTGCTGGGCGCCGGTGGCCGCGTGCTGATCGGCGATCTGGACACAGAAGCCGGGCAGGCCTGCCTGGACGAATGGCAGCGCGGCGCTGATGCCGCATTCCAGCGCCTGGACATTGCCGACGAAGGCAGCGTGCGCGAGTTCATCGCCGCGGCGCAGCAGCGCTTCGGCCGTATCGATGGCCTGGTGAACAACGCCGGCATTGCCGGCCCGCACGGCACCACGCTGGAAAACATGGGCTGGGACGAATGGCAGCGTCGGCTGTCGTCACTGCATGGCGCGTTCCTGTGCTGCAAGCATGCGCTGCCGGCACTGACCGCCAGTGGCGCAGGCGCGGTGATCAACATCGCCTCCACCCGCGCCTGGCAGTCCGAAGCGCACAGCGAAGCCTATGCCGCCGCCAAGGGCGGGCTGGTGGCGTTCACCCATGCCTTGGCGATCAGCGCCGGGCCGGCGGTGCGGGTAAACAGCATCAGCCCGGGCTGGATCGGCACCAGCGCCTGGCAGGCGCCGTCGCGCCGCCACGCGCCGGACTACTCACCCTGCGACCACGCCCAACACCCGGTGGGACGCGTGGGCCAGCCCGAAGATATCGGCGCGCTGGCGGTGTACCTGCTGTCGTCGCTGTCCGGCTTCAGCACCGGCCAGGATTTCATCGTGGATGGCGGCATGACCCGGAAGATGATCTACGCCGGATAGAGCACCGCTGCTCGGTAGGTGCGGACCTTGGTCCGCACAAATGCCAGAACGTGCCAACCAAGGTTGGCACCTACCACCGTCTCACCGCTATCCGGTAGGTGCGGACCTTGGTCCGCACGAATGCCAGAACGTGCCAACCAAGGTTGGCACCTACCACCGCCTCACCGCTGCTCGGTAGGTGCGGACCTTGGTCCGCACGATTGCCAGAAAGTGCCAACCAAGGTTGGCACCCACCACAGCACCAACGCGGTTACGCCATGCCCGAATGCCGCAGCAGCGCATCGATCTGCGGTGCGCGGCCGCGGAAGGCCTTGAAGTTTTCCGCTGCGGCACGGCTGCCACCGCGCGACAGAATCTCATCGCGGAAACGCGCACCGGTTTCGGCCAGCGCCTGCGGCGCTTCCTCGAACGCGGCATACGCATCGGCACTCAGCACTTCGGCCCACTTGTAGCTGTAGTACCCGGCCGCATAGCCACCGGCAAAGATATGGCTGAACTGGTGCGGGAAGCGATTCCACACCGGAGGATGGTTCACCGCCACTTCCGCGCGCACGCGATCCAGCAACGCCAGCACGCTGTCCTGCGCCGGTTCGAACTGGCTGTGCAGCAGCATGTCGAACAGGCCGAATTCAAGCTGACGCACGGTGGCCATGCCGCTATGGAAGTTACGCGCGGCCAGCATGCGCTCGTACAGCGCGCGCGGCAGCGGCTCGCCACTGTCCACGTGCGCGGTCATCGCCTGCAGGTGGTCCCATTCCCAGCAGAAGTTCTCCATGAACTGGCTGGGCAGCTCCACCGCGTCCCATTCCACGCCGTTGATGCCGGCCACGCCCAGTTCGCCGATGCGGGTCAGCAGCTGGTGCAGGCCATGGCCCATTTCATGGAACAGGGTGGTCACTTCGTTGTGGCTGAAGGTGGCCGGCTTGCCGTCGGCACCGCGGCCGAAGTTGCACACCAGATAGACCAGCGGGGTCTGCACGCTGCCGTCGGCGCGTTCGCGGCGGTTACGGCAGTCGTCCATCCAGGCGCCACCGCGCTTGCCTTCGCGCGCGTACAGATCCAGGTAGAACTGGCCCACCAGTGCACCCTGCGCATCCACCAGCCGGAAGAAGCGCACGTCCTCGTGCCACACCGGTGCACTGTCGGGCTGCACGCGCAGGCCGTACAGCTGCTCGATCACCGCGAACAGGCCGGCCAGTACCTTCGGCTCGGTGAAGTACTGCTTCACCTGCTGCTCGGAATAGCTGTAGCGCGCCTGCTTCAGACGGTCGGCGGCGAACGCCAGGTCCCAGGCCTGCAGCGGTGCGATGCCCAGCTGCTCGCTGGCGAACTGTTCCAGCTCGGCGCGGTCCTGCGCAGCGAACGGCTTGGCACGCACGGCCAGGTCACGCAGGAAGCCCAGCACTTCGGCCGGGTCCTGCGCCATCTTGGTGGCCACCGAATAGTCGCCATACGAAGCGAAGCCCAGCAGCGCCGCCAGCTCGCCACGCAGCGCCAGGATGCGGTCGATGTTGCCGCTGTTGTCCAGCGCGTCCTCGCCGAATTCCGAGGCGCGCTGCGCGCTCGCACGGTACAGGATCTCGCGCAGGTCGCGGTCTTCGCCCCAGGTCTGCACCGGCAGATAGCACGGCATCTGCAGCGTCAGCTTCCAGCCCTCGCGGCCGTCCTTCTGCGCCGCCGCACGCGCGGCCGCCTTCACGTCGTCGGGCACACCGGCCAGGCGCGCTTCGTCGTCCACCACCAGCGACCAGGCGTCGGTGGCATCCAGCACGTTCTGCGAGAACTTCGCCGACAGTGCCGACAGCTCCTCCTTGATCGCCGCGAAGCGCTCTTGCGCGGCCGGTTCCAGTTCGGCACCGCCCAGGCGGAAGTCACGCAGCGTGTTGTCCAGCACCTTGCGCTGGGCCGCATCGAAGTGCGCCGCTTCGTCGCTGGCGGCCAGGGCCTGGTACTGGCGGAACAGCGCCAGGTTCTGGCCGAGCGCGCTGGCGAAGCGGGTCACCCGCGGCAGATTGCTGTTGTAGGCCTCGCGCAGCTCGGGGGTGTTCACCACGCCCTGCAGATGGCCGACCAGGCCCCAGGCGCGCCACAGGCGCTCGGTGGCGTCGTCCAGCGGGGTCACGAAGGTCTGCCAGGTGACCGGCTGCACCTGCTCGGCCGCGCTGACCGCAGCCTCGGCCTCGGCCAGCAGCACATCCAGCGCCGGCGCCACGTGCTCGGGGCGGATCGCCTCGAAACGCGGCAGGCCGGAAAAATCGAGCAGAGGGTTGGCTTCGGTCACGGCAGATCTCCAGGGGAACAGGCCCGGCACGCGGGCATCACCGTGGATATGGCGCTGGCAGCGGCAGCAGACAAGGGGGCGGCGCACCGGGCATTCACGCCGGCCTTACGGCACCGCGCCGAAGCTGGCCGCGCGGGGGAGACCGCAGCGGCATGTTCCGACGAGGCCCCACATGGAAGGTCTGGCTCCAGCCCCAACCGCAGCACCCGGCCGGTCGATGGCCCTGACGGCCAGCGCGACCGAGCTGGCCTGGATCGCCGCGTTATGCGACGCCGGCGACGATGCGCCGCGCCACCTTGCCCAACTGCAGGCCGTGCAGCAACAGGGCGGCCGATTGAGCGAGACCCAGGAGTGGTATCCGTTCGAGGTGATCGAACGCGGTGCCAGCCATCTGCATCCCGGGCACGAGCGCGAGTTCGTGATCTGCGTGCTGCTGTGGCTGCAGGCACTGGCGCAGGGCCGGGCCAGCAGTCTGGACCCGCACCTGCATCTGGATGACCGCGCGATGGATATCGAAGCCTTGCCCGATGCACTGCGCGATGCGGTGCTGGATGCGTTCCTGGCGGCGGGGTATTGAGACGCCATCGCGACCGCCGGGCATGGCCCGGCGCTACCTTGACCACCGCTTCGCTCGCCGGGCATGGCCCGGCGCTAACGTGCCACCCACCGTGGTAGCGCCGGGCCATGCCCGGCGGATGAGGTCGCTGCGTTACAGCGCTTCCAGGCTGCAGCACGCCAGCTCGGGCAGGCCCTGCCCTGCCACTGCGGCGGCCAGCTGTGCGTCGGCGCTGTCCACGTCGATGCCCTGCTTCACGTACCACTCGGGGTTGTAATAACTATGCGCATAGCGCTCGCCGGCATCGCACAGGATGCTGACGATGCTGCCGCTGCGCCCGGCCGCGCGCATCCACTGCGCGGCCTGCAGCACGCCGATGAAATTGGTGCCGGTGGAACCGCCTACGCGGCGCCCCAGCTGGCGGCCGACATGGCGCATGGCCGCCAGGCTCAGTGCGTCGGGCACCTTCACCATGGCATCCACGCTGGTGGGAATGAAGCTCGGTTCCACCCGCGGCCGGCCGATGCCTTCCACCCGCGAACCGCCGCTGCAGGTCAGCCCGCGCCAGTCCCGTTCACCGGCCACCGCCGCCTGGTAGCCGGCGTAGAACACCGACACTTCCGGGTCGGCGCACAGGATGCGCGTGTCGTGGCGGCGGTAGCTGACATAACGGCCCAGGGTGGCGGCGGTGCCGCCGGTGCCCGGGCTGCACACGATCCAGTCCGGCACCGGGCTGGGCTCTTCGGCCATCTGCTTGAAGATGGATTCGGCGATGTTGTTGTTCGCGCGCCAGTCGGTGGCGCGCTCGGCGTAGGTGAACTGGTCCATGAAGTGGCCGCCGGTTTCGCGGGCCAGGCGTTCGGATTCGCAGTTCAGGTCGCAGGCGCGCTCGACCAGGTGGCAGCGCCCGCCATGGAATTCGATGGCTGCGATCTTTTCCGGCGAGGTGCTGGCCGGGATGACCGCCACGAACGGCAGCCCCAGCAGCCGCGCGAAGTACGCTTCAGACACCGCGGTGGAGCCGCTGGACGCCTCGATCACCGGCCGCCCCTCGCGCAGCCAGCCATTGGCCAGCGCATACAGGAACAGCGAACGTGCCAGCCGGTGCTTGAGGCTGCCGGTGGGGTGGCTCGACTCGTCTTTCAGATAGACATCGATCCCGGCGAACCCGGGCAGCGCCAGCGGGATCAGATGGGTATCGGCGGACCGGTTGAAATCGGCTTCGATCTTGCGGATGGCGGCGGCCACCCATTCACGCTGCGACATGGCGGAGAGTCGTTGTCAGGACGGAACGGTGCGATCCGCCCATTGTATGCCGCAATCCTCACCGCAGGCGCCCGTTAGAATGACCTATCCGGCCGTTCCCGGCCCTGTCTGAAGGACTTCCCCCATGACCCTTCCCGCCCTGCGCGACATTCCCGGCGTGGCTGCCCAGGCCCCGGCCGAAACCCACGGCTTCGTGTTCAACCACACCATGCTGCGGGTGAAGGACATCACCGCCTCGCTGGACTTCTACACCCGCGTGCTGGGCTACCAGCTGATCGACAAGCGCGATTTCGCCGAAGCCCAGTTCAGCCTGTACTTCCTGGCCTACGTGCCGGCCGGCGTGACCGTGCCGGAAGACGATGCCACCCGCCGGGTGTGGATGGCCGGCCTGCCGGGCGTGCTGGAACTGACCCACAACCACGGCACGGAAAGCCAGGACGGCCCGGTCTACCACGACGGCAACAGCGACCCGCGCGGCTTCGGCCACCTGTGTGTGTCGGTGCCGGCCCTGGAAGCGGCCTGCCAGCGTTTCGAGGATCTGGGCGTGCCGTTCCAGAAGCGCCTGACCGACGGCCGCATGAAGAACATCGCCTTCATCAAGGACCCGGACGGCTACTGGGTCGAGATCATCGCCAATACCTGATCCAAAAGAAGGTATCGTTCCGGTAGCGCCGGGCCATGCCCGGCGGCCGCCTCCGGGCCTCACGGCACCGGAAGCAGGCCGCGCCAAGCGCTCGCCGGGCACGGCCCGGCGCTACCAACGAGCCACTTTGATGAGGTGCGTATGGAAACGATGGAGCTGCACCGCGGCCGCCTGATCGACCACCTGCAACTGGTGGTGCGCGACCTGGCCGCCAGCCGCCGCTTCTACCAGGCGGTGTTCGACACGATCGGCATTCCGGTGGCCGGCGAAGGCCCGGACTATTTCTGGGCCGACGAACTGTTCATTTCCACCGCCAGCAGCGGGGCCGCCGCCGGCCAGCTGACCGGCCGCCACCACCTGGCGTTCCAGGCCCGTGATGCGGCCACCGTCGATGCCTTCCACCGCGCCGCACTGGCCGCCGGCGGCACCGACAACGGCGCCCCTGGCGAGCGCCCCTACCACCCCGGCTACTACGGGGCGTTCGTGCTCGACCCCGATGGCAACAACATCGAAGTGGTCTACCACGGCCCTGCCCGCTACAGCGCCGACTCGGTGAAAGTCACCTTCTGAACCCAGCGACGAAGGGGATCGCGTCGCTCTACCTCAGTGGGACGGAAGCGAGCGGATCCCCGCCGTCCCTGTCTGCAAGGAGCGTGCAATGAGGATGTGGCTGTCGTGCCTGTTGCTGTGGGCCCTGCTGGGCCAGAACGCCGTTGCGCAATCGCGCTGCACCGATACGCCGCGCGGCCTGCTGACGCCCGCGCGGGTGACCTGCACGCACCAGACCGCGTGGATCGATTCGGGCGTGGTCGGCCAACGCCGGGTGACCTACCAGCTGCCACTGGGCACACCGCCCACACACGGCTGGCCGGTGGTGCTGGTCTACCAGGGCTCGTTCTTCCCGCTGCAGAATTTCGATTACCGCAGCAACCAGCCGTTTGGCGGCTATTACGAAGGCAAGCTGATCCAGACCCTGCTCGACCACGGTTACGCGGTGGTGGCACCGGCCGCGCCGGCCGATCTGTTCTGGCAGACCAACGTGCCGGGCCTGAGTGCGGCCTACGAGCTGGGCACCGATTACGATTTCCTCAGCAACGTCTTCGATGCGATTGCCGCCGGCCAGTTCGGCCCGCTCGACCCGCTGCGGCGCTATGCCACCGGCATTTCCAGCGGCGGCTACAACACCAGTCGCATGGCCGTTTCGTTCCCGGGCGAGTTCCGCGCGCTGGCCATCCAGTCCGGCTCTTACGCTACCTGCAGCGGGCCGCTGTGCGATGTGCCGGCGGTGCTGCCGTCCGACCATCCGCCCACCTTGTTCCTGCAGGGCTTCATCGACCCGGTGGTGCCGTGGTGGACCACCAACCGCTACTTCACCCGCCTGCAGGACCAGGGCCTGGAAACGGCGCTGTACACCGAACCGCTGGGCGGGCATGAATGGTTCGCCAGTTCACCGGCGCGCGTGCTGGCCTGGTTCGACGCACATCCGTAAGGCGCAGACCGCAGGTTCGGCACCCGTTGTACGTGCCAGTGTGCATACCGGTAGCGCCGGGCCATGCCCGGCGGATAGTAGTGCCAGCCCATGGCTGGCAGCCCGGAAAATCAGAACGTCTTCCGCAAGGACAACACGGTGAACGAGATGGACCTGTACGTAAGAAGCGACGTCTGGCGGCGTCTGCCAAAAGGCGCCTGCGTGCGCTACACCGTGTTGACCCACACGGCATCAGGCCTGCATGCGGTACACAGCGCGGATTTCTTCTCCGACGACGATCCCGATAGTCTCGCTCGCTTCTTTCTGCAGTACGTCCAGCTTTTTCGTGAGCAAAGCCCGCTCGAACGCTGCGATTGGTTTGACACCATCGAAGACGCGATCGCAGCGCACGATCAGGAGTTTTCTGAGGACCCTGCGGCCCCGGTCGGGTGATGTGTGCCCTCGGCACAGCCTTTGGGCTTTCGCGCTGTTGCAGCGTTTCCGTCTCAAGAAGACCTGCTGCGCGCCGGGGCCGACCCCGGCGCGCACACGGCACTCAGTGTGCCGCCATGTAGATGTCCTGCAGCACGGCCTTTTCCAGCTCCAGCTCGCCCAGCAGGTTCTTCACGATATCGCCCAGGCTGAGGATGCCGACCAGCGTGTTGCCCTCGGTCACCATCAGGTGGCGGCGGCGCGAGTACGTCATCAGCGACATGGCCTGCTTCAGCGTGGCGTCCGGCGCAATGCCTTCCAGGCCGGTGGAAGGCAGCGTGGAAATGACCCGGCGGCCGGCCTGCGGGCCGTCGTCGGCCAGCACGCGCACGATGTCTTTTTCGGAAATGATGCCCACCGGGGCACCGTCCTTGATCACGACCAACGCGGCGATACGGTTCGCGCTCATCTTGTGCGCGGCGGCACCGATCGTGTCTTCGGCGTCGATGGTGATGACAGCTTCTTTCTTCGATTGCAGGAGTTCGCGGACGTTCATTCTTGTTTCCTGGTGCAGGTCACTGAAGTCAAAAAAGTGTGCTCTTCCGAATCGCCCCCTCCCCGGGAACAGACCTTTCAGCGCACGTCTGGCGCATGCCACCTGCCGGTAAAAACAATGGGCAGTCGGCGTGCTGCAACGCGATCGAAACCGAACGCTGCAGCAGCAGCGGAGGCCCCGGTCGATTCGATTCTACGACTGCCCTGAGCGGCCACTACCGGCACCGGTGGGACAGTTCGTCGTGGAACCTGTCGACGATTCCGAGAATCGCACCCGCGCTGAAACCGGCGCTGAATACAGCCGCCCGGCAGCACTAAAGTTCGCGCCACGACGGCCGACGCATGCGCAGCCGCCCGACCCTGCAAAGTCAGGGGAACGGGCGCCAGCTGCCCAGCACCGCCTCGGTGCTGTACTGCGCCGCTTCATCGCCCGACAGGTGGTGCGACCACGGCACACGCTCCTCCGGCGAAGCGCCAGGCCCGATGCTGCCGAACTCACCGTAGTAAGTGGTACGTTCGGCATCGGGCTTGTCCCAGTTGTGCCAGCCCGCCTGCACGATGTGCGGGCCCAGGTTGGACTGCAGGAACACCGTGCGCGCGAACGGCCGCCACGGCCGGCCCAGGTAGGTGGTGCCCACCCCTTCGCCACGCAGCAGCGCACGCCGGAACACGTAGCCGAAGCGCTGCCCTTCCGGGGTGGACGCGGCAGTCACCCAGCCCAGCCGCCCCTTGGACACGATCGTGCAGTCGTCGAACAGCGCTGTGGCCGCGCCGAAGATGAAGTCCACCGTGCCTTCGATATAGCAGTCCTTGAAATGCAGCACGCTGCCTTCGTGGGTGTACAGCGTGTCCTGGTTGCCGAGCAGGCGCACGTTGCGGAAACCACCGCGTGGCGACGCCGCGTACAGCGCCAGTGCCTGGCCGACATTGCCGGCCGTGTTTTCGATGGTCAGGTCTTCGGCGATGAACTCATCGCCGTACACGTAGACCGTGGCCGAACCACTGGTGCGCTTCGCCTTGCCGGTGGCCGGGTCCACCAGGTCGGCGTAGTTGTTCCAGCTGATGATCGAGGCGCCCGCACCGGCGCCGCGCAGGGTGATCCGGCTCTTCTCCTTCGGCACTTTCACTACGCCGCGGTACAGGCCTTCGCGCAGTACGATCACCTGCCGCGTGCGGTTGCCATCGGGCACCGCATCGATGGCCGCCTGCACGCTGCGGTAGTCGCCGCTGCCATCGGCGGCCACCACCCAGTCACGGGCAGTGGCCGGCAGGCTGGCGCACCACAGCAGCATCGCCAGGGGAAGAAAACGACGGCATGGAATACGCATATTGGCTCCTGCGGGACGTGGCAACGGTCAGAACTTGTAGCGCAGGCCGACCAGGTACTCGCGCCCGGTCTGGGTGTAGGTCAGCGGCAGCTTCCAGGCCGTGGTGCCCACCCATTCGTTGCTGGTTTCGTTGGTCAGGTTGATCGCTTCCAGGCTGATTTCCAGCTGGTCATCGATCTTCCAGCTGATCGAGGCATCCACCGTGTCCACCGCGTCCATGCCGTGGAAGCTGAAGCCCTGCACGCTGGCCGGTACCTGCGTGTAGTAGCCGTCACGGTGGGTGTAGGACACGCGCGCGCCCAGCTTTTCGCCTTCGTAGAACAGCGTGCTGTTGTACGCATTCTTCGACAGCCCGGTCAGGTCGGTCTTCAGCGATGCCGCACCGGTGGAGGTGAGGTACTGGATCTGCGAATCCACCCAGGTGTAGTTCAACTGCAGGCCCAGGTTGCTCCAGCGCCCGGGCAGGAAGCTGAAGGGCTGCACGTAGTTGAACTCGGCGCCCTTCAGGTCACCGCCCGGGGTGTTCAGCGGGCGGGTGAAGGTGAAGTCCTCGTTGGGCGATACGCCGGTGCCGTCGAGCAGACTGGCCGGCAGGCCGCTGGCGGTGAACGGCATCACCGTGCTGGTGCCCTGCACGAAGCTTTCGATGTCCTTGTGGAACAGCGCCAGGCCCAGCAGGCCGCCTTCCTGGAAGTACCACTCCACGCCCAGGTCCAGCGTGCGTGCGCGGATCGGGTCCAGGTTGGGGTTGCCGCCGTTCACGTAGCGGTGGCCGCTGGACAGGCTGAGGGTGGTGCCCGGCGTAAGCGATGACAGCCCCGGCCGCGCCATCACCTTGGCCGCACCGAAGCGCAGCATCACGTCGGGGCCCAGCTCGGCCACCAGGTTCAGCGAGGGCAGCGTGTCGGTGTAGTCGCGCGAGACATGGGTCAGCACCATCGCCCCGTCCACGGTGGAATAGCCGGTGGACGACTGGGTGGTCTTCACCCGGCGCACGCCCACGTTGCCCGACACCGGCACGCTGCCGATATCGAAGCCGAACTCACCCATCAGCCATGCACCGCGGTCGCGCTCTTCCACGCTGCGCCGCGTGGCGTTGCGTTCGTACAACTGGTAGATGCCCTGCCCGCTGTAGATGCCCAGCAGCTGCGACAGCGCGGCAAGATCGGGCACCGCCCAGGCCTCGGGCGCACCGGCCACGCCGCCCAGGCGCGCGATGTCCACCATCGCTGCCGGCACGGTGTAGCTGCCATCGGCGAAGGCCGGCACCACCGTCTCGCTCTGTCGGCGGTATTCGCTGGTGTCGAACTGGTAGTCCTTGGCCAGCAGACCGCCCTTCAGGGTGAACGACGGCCCGAAGTTCCAGCTGAAATCCAGCGCGGCGGTGTCGAAGGTATTGGTGGCGTACTGCGGGCGCAGGCGCACTTCGGCCAGGGTCCAGCCCGTGGCATCGGTCGGGTCGATGCCGTAGTTGAAGGTCGGGTGGGTGACGCTGTCGCGGAAATCGTAGCTGTAGCCGGCCACGTTGGCCTTGTCCATGATCAACGTGGTCTGCACCGGGTTGGCGTGCTTGGAACTGGAATGCCCGGCCAGCAGGTTGATCTTGAACGCATCGCTGAAGCGGTGTTCGCCACTGAGCGAGACCTGCTTGAACTCGGTGCTCCACTCGTCGCGGCGCTGTTCCGAACGCACGCCGGCACCGTCGAACACGCCGTACAGCAGCGCGCCGGAGGTCGGATCGATGTAGCCATCGCGCAGCAGCATGTTCTGCTTCTGTGCCGAGTAGGCAAACGAGATCGCTTCGATGTACTTCTCGCTGCGCACGGTATCGATCTTCGAGTACAGCGCATCCAACGCGAATTCGGTGTTGTCGGTCGGCTTCCACTGCAGCGCGGCGGTCACGCCCAGGCGCTTCTGGTCGTGTTCCAGCAGGGTGTAGCGCGGGAAGTACGGGTGCCACACGCCATCGGCCAGGCCGGCGGTGAACGGCGACGCCGGATTGAAGCCGCCATTGCTGCTGGCGCTGTACCAGCGCCCGGTATTGCTGCCTTCTTCGCGCACCTGGCGCTCGGAATAGGCCACCGACAGCAGGCCACCGAAGCGGCCATCGGCCCAGGTATCGGCAATCAGCGCGGCCGCGCGCGGGCTGGCCTTGTTCGACAGATCGTTGAAGCTGCCCTGCCCGCTGGCGGCAAAGGTGAAGCCGTCGTAGTCGAACGGGCGCGCGGTGCGCAGGTCCACCGTGGCGCCCAGCGAGCCCTCTTCCACGTCAGCCGAGGCGGTCTTGCGCACGATCAGCTGCGAGAACAGGTCCGAGGCGAACACGTTGAAGTCGAAGCCGCGGCTGCGGTTGGTGCCACCGGACTGGTCCGAGCCACCGACGGTGGTCAGTGCTTCCAGGCCGTTGATGCGCACGCGGGTGAAATCCGGGCCCAGCCCACGCACGGAAATATTGCGGCCTTCGCCGGCGTCGCGGGTGATGGTGACGCCGGGAATGCGCTGCAGCGATTCGGCCAGGTTCAGGTCGGGGAAGTTGGCGATGTCCTCGGCCACGATCGCGTCGACCATGCCCTTTTCAGAGCGCTTGATGTCCAGCGCTTTTTCCACGCTGGCCCGATAGCCGGTCACGGTCACGGCATCCAGGTCGGTGGGGTTGGCGCCGCTGTCCTGCGCCGCGGCCGGGCCGGCCAGGGCCAGCAGCACGGCGCTGGCCAGCGCGCTGGCCGCGAAGGTAACCGGTGTCTTTTTGCGATTCAGCCTGTGCGTCATGAAAATCCCTTGCAATCACTGCTACTGGCGGTCGTAGGTGCGCATCAATCGATGACACCGGGGGACAGGCAACGTAACAGTGTCATCCGGCTGAAACATCGTGCGGCGCAGCACGGCGCCACAGCCAGCCAGGGGATTTCAGGCGGTATGGGTGGCCGGCGGCGCCGGCGGTGGCAGCGCGCGCGGCGGCCGGGTGGCCCACCAGCACAGCAGGGAACCGGCGGTCACGCAGGCCACCCCACGCACGAAGCCCATGCCCGGCTGCAGCGACAGCCACAGGCTGCTCCACAGCACCGACAGCACCGGCGCGAAGTAGGAAAAGATCGCCATTGAGGTGACGTTGCCGTGCTGCAGGCCGTGGTTCCAGCAGCCATAGGCGGTGGCGGTGAGCAGGCCGAACACCGCCACCTGCGCCAGCCCACCCCAGTGCAGGTGCAGCGGCGGCGCATCGCCCAGCAGGTACTTCAGCCACAGCACCACGGCGGTGGCGGCCATGAACAGCGGTACCGCATTGCGGGTGCCGCCGATGCGCTTGGTCACCAGCGAATAGGTCGCCCACATGCAGGCCGCGCCCAGTGCCAGCGCATAGGCCAACGGGTTGCTGCGCAGGTTGCCCCACAGCACCGCCGGCGACCAGGCGCCCTCGCCGGTCACCACCATCACCACGCCCAGCAGGCACAGCACCGTGGCCGGCAGCAGCAACCAGTTGCCGCGCTGCAGGCGGGTCAGCACGGTCAGCAGCACGGTCAGGCAGGGCCACAGGTAATTGATCATCACCAGTTCCAGCGCCTGCCCACGGTGGTGGGCCAGGCCGATGGACAGCGACAGCGACGCCTCGGTGCCGATGAACAGCGCGCCGCCCAGCAGCAGGTAGCGGCGCGGCAGCTGCGAAGGCCGCGGCATGCCCAGCATCAACGCGGAAAACAACGCGGCGGCAGTGAAGATCAGTGCGGCGCCACCGGTGGCACCGAAGATCTCGCTGATCGTGCGCAGCATGCCCAGCGTGGGGCTCCACAGCAGCACGGCACTGGCACCGATCAGGGTAGGAAGATGGGGGGACACAGAAGCGCGCAGCGCGCGGAAGCCGTACATGGGGGCGACGACAACAAGGGCAGTTCGGTTGAAAGGCACGCGCCCGCCTGCGCCCGGCCCCGACAACGGAACAGGCAGACAGCGGAACAGGTGAGTCCTGGGAAGTACGCTGGTCCGTAGCGACGTCCCCGGAATGCCCCGGCACTGTGCGTTGCAGGGGAATACGGCAGGAGGCGGGTTACAGCAGACGACTGGCCGAAGCGGATTGTACGCCTTCGATGTTGCGCCGCAATAGAACCCTGTTCAGGCGCTACGTGGCGCGGTCGCGGCGGAAGCGTGGCAGCCCGCGCAGGCGCTCCACCAGCCACTGTGCCGCGCCCGACAGCGGCCACTCCGCGCGGTGGATCAGCCACAGCGTATCGCGCACCGGATCGCCACATTCCACCGTGTCGATCAACGCCGGCTGCGCGAACGACTCGCGCGCGTGGCGCGGAATGACGGTGAAGCCCAGGCCGCGCGACACCGGCTCCAGGATCAGCGCGACCTGGTTGGTGAAACCGTGCACCGGCAGCGTGCCCACCCCGGGGTTGCCCGGGAAGCGCCGCGACAACAGGCGGGTGGCCATTGCCCGCCCATCGGGGTGGTCGATGAAGCCCAGCCGCTGCAGATCCTCCCAGTCTTCGGCCTGCGCACCGGCAGGCACCACCAGTTCCAGCACTTCCTCGGTGAAGGCCGAGGCGGCCACGCGCGGGTCGTCCGGCTTCAGCGTCACCAGGCCCAGTTCGTACTGTTTGTTCACCACCGCCTGCAGCGCTTCGGGGTCGGGCGCGAAACGGTGGCGGATCACCAGCCCCGGGTGATTGCGCTGGTAGTCCAGCAGGATGGGATACAGCGCCAGGCCCACGCTGCCGGGGCTGATCAGGCTGACCTCGCCCTGGTCCGAGACCGTCTGCGACAGGCTCGCCCGCAAGCGCCCCTGCGCGCGCTCCATGTCCTGGATGAAGGCCAGCAGCGCGGTGCCCGCCGGGGTCAGTTCGATCTGCCGCGGCCGGCGGATCAACAGCGGCCCCAGTTCGTCTTCCAGGTGGCGCACGTGCTGGCTCACTGCGGCCTGGGTCAGGCCGAGCTGCTGGGCCGCACGGGTGAAGCTGCCTTGGGCAACCACGGCGGCGAACGAACGGAGCCACTGCGGGTTATGCATAACCAGATTTTATCCATGGGATAAGTCGCCATTAGATCACCGATGGGCATGCGCCACCTACGCTTGTACAGCCCCCTTTCCCTCCCCTGCGCGACTCCCCCATGAAAATGAACGCCATCCACTGGCCCGACGGCTACCTGCCGGGCCTGACCGACAATTTCGTCTCCAATGAAGTCATCGTCGCCGGCCTGACCGCGGCCGACGTCTGGCCGCTGCTGGCCACCCCGGCGCACTGGCCGACCTACTACGCCAATTCGGCCAACGTCCGCTTCGACGATGGCCGCGGCCCGGTGCTGGCAGCAGGCGACCGCTTCTACTTTGAAACCTTCGGCTTCCCGGTCGAAGCCCGCTGCACCGAATACGTTGCGCCGACCGCCGCTATGCCGGGCCGGGTGGCCTGGCACGGTTGGGCCGGCGAGGAAGGCGCCGCCGATCGGCTGGATGTCCACCATGCCTGGCTGGTGGAAGACCTGGACGGTGGCCGCGTGCGCATCCTCACCCAGGAAACCCAGAACGGCGCACCGGCCAAGGCGCTGCAGGCGGCCAAGCCGAACCCGATGATCAACGGCCACCAGGACTGGCTGGACGGCCTGGTCGGCGCCGCCCGCGCCCTGCCGCCGCGCTGAGCCGGTCCCTGCCCGCCCGTTCGCAGCCCCACTACCGAGATCTTCATGACCGCTCTGTTCAGTCCCTTCACCCTGAAGGGCATCACGCTCCGCAACCGCATCGCCATTCCGCCCATGTGCCAGTACTCGGCGCACGACGGCTATCTCAGCCACTGGCACGCCACCCATTACGCCGGCATGGCGCGAGGTGGCGCCGGTCTGGTCATCGTTGAAGCCACCGCCGTTTCCCCTGAAGGCCGCATCACGCCCGGCTGTGCCGGGCTGTGGGAAGACGGCCAGATCGAAGGCATGGCGCAGGTCGCCGCGGCGATCAAGGCGGCGGGTGCCGTGCCGGGCATCCAGATCGGCCACGCCGGGCGCAAGGCCAGCGCCAACCTGCCGTGGGAAGGCGACGACCATATCGCCGAGGGCGACCGCCGCGGCTGGCCCACGCTGGCGCCGTCGGCGCTGGCCTTCGGCGGCGGGCTGGGCAAGGTGCCGAAGGCAATGACGCTGAACGACATCGCGCGCGTGCAGGCCGATTTCGTGGCCGCCGCCCAGCGCGCGCTTGCCGCCGGCTTCCAGTGGCTGGAACTGCACTTCGCCCATGGCTACCTGGCGCAGAGCTTCTTCTCGCCGGTGGCCAACCAGCGCACCGATGCCTACGGCGGCAGCGCTGAAAACCGCGGCCGCTTCCTGCGCGAAACCCTGGCCGCCGTGCGCCGCGTGTGGCCCGAACACCTGCCGCTGACCGCACGCTTCGGCGTTGTGGAATACGACGGCCACGATGACACCTTCTACGACGAGGCCATGCAGCTGGTGCGTGACCTGCGCGATGGCGGGCTGGACCTGATCGATGCCAGCATCGGCTTCTCCACCGCCGTCAGCCGTGCGCCGTGGGGCCCGGGCTTCTTCGTTCCGGTGGCCGCACGCCTGAAGCGCGACGTGCAGATGCCGGTGGCGGCAAGCTGGTGCATCGACGACCCGCACATGGCCGAAAAAGCGGTGGCCGAGGGCAGCATGGACCTGGTGTTGATCGCCCGTGCGCACCTGGCCAACCCGCACTACCCCTACCAACTGGCGCTGGCACTGGGCGAACAGAACCCGGCCGGCGTGCTGCCGCCGCCCTATGCGTACTGGCTGTCGCGCTACCGTGGCCCGGGCAAGGGCGCGGCGCAGTAACGCGGCAGGCGCAGCGCCGCCCTCACCCGCTTGCGGTGAACTGCAACCCCACCCCGGGCAGCGTCTGGATGTACCGGGGTGCGGCGGCGCTGTCGCCGATCTTGGGCCGAAGGCGCGCCAGCAGGATGCGGATGTAGTGCGCATCGCGGTTGTGGGTGGGCCCCCAGATTTCGGTCAGGATGACCGGCTGGGTCACCAGTCGCCCCGCGTTGCGCGCCAGCAGCAGAAGCAGGGCGTACTCCTTGCGCGACAGCGCCAGGGGGGCGCCTTCGTAGGTCACGGCATGGGTCTGGTCGTCGATGCACAGGCAGCCGTCATCGAAGCGGAACGGCGCATCGCTGCTTCGGCTGGCCGAGCGCAGCAGAACACGGATGCGCGCCATCAGCTCATCAATGCCGAACGGCTTGGTGACGTAGTCGTGGGCGCCGGCATCGAGCGCGGCGACCTTGTCCCGCTCACCCGCGCGGGCGGTCAGCATGATCACCGGCACCGGTGAAAACGTCCGCAGCTGGGCCAGTACCGTATGCCCGTCCATGTCCGGCAGGCCGACATCCAGCACGATGATGTCCACCCGGCAGCTGCGCGCCACGTCCAGCCCGCCCTGCCCATCGTCGGCCATCAGCACCGTGTACCCCTGGGCACGCAGGCTGATCTGCAGGAACCGGCGGATGTGCGGCTCATCATCGATCACCAGCACGCTGACACCGGATTCGGCGGTTGCAGGTTGCATCATCTCAGGCCCCTCCTGCCGCCGTCGGCCGCAGCATCGGCAGGGTGATGCGGATGACGGTGCCCACCCCATCCGGCCCGGAAAACGCCTCCACTGATCCACCATGCGCACCGATCATGCCCTGCGCGATGGTCAGGCCCAGCCCGGTGCCCTTGCGGTTCCGGTCGCCGCGCTCGACGCTGTAGAACATGTCGAAGATGCGCTTGCGTTCGTCCTCGGGAATGCCAGGGCCACGATCGCGCACATCGATCTGCAGGTTGCCGCCCAGCAGGCGTGCCGACACATCCACCGCCGCCCCCGGTGGTGAGAACTTCGCAGCGTTCTCCAGCACATTGAACAGGCCCTGTTCGACCAGGGCCGGATGCACCCAGATCGGCGGCACGTCGGCGGCAATGGTCACATCCAGCTTGACCCCCGGCTGGTACCGGCGCAGACGCCCCGATGCCGACCCGATCAATTCATCCACGCCCACCCAGTCGCGATTCAGGGTCAGCCCGTCGTGGCCCAGCCGGGTCATGTCCAGCAGATTCTGGATGTAGCGGTCCAGGCGGTCGCCTTCCTCCAGGATGGTGTCGAGCAGGTTGGCCTTGTCCTCGGCCGACAACGCATCGGGATAGCTGACCAGGCTGCTGGCCGAACCGATCATGGAGGCCAGCGGCGAGCGCAGGTCGTGCGACACCGAGGACAGCAGTGCCGAGCGCAGGCGCTCGGTCTCGTTGCTGACCCGCGCGCCTTCCAGATCGGCCACCAGCCGGGTGCGCATGATGGCCTGGGTCACATCGTCGATCATCGCTTCGGCCAGGCGGCGCTGCTCGGGCGCCAGGCGCCCCGCGTCCTCGCCCCAGCGCAGCCCCATCACGCCCACCACGGTGCGGTTGGCCAGCAGCGGAACAAACCACCACGGCGAGGCGGCCAGCGTATCGGTGAAGCGCCCGGCCTGCTGGCGGTGGGCCAATGACCAGTCCGCCGCCGCCCGATCGGTGGCCTGCAGCATCGTGCCAGGCGACTGCTCGGTGCGGTCGGCGGACTGGATCCAGACCGATACCCCCAGGCTGCGCTCCATCGCAATGCGCCCCACATGCAGCACCTGGCCCAGATCGGCGGCACTGCTCAGGCCGCGTCCCAGCCGTTCCATCATCGTGGCCTGCGCATTGACCGCGCGCAGCGCCAGGATCTGCGCGCGCAGGCGCGTGGCCAGGCTGCCACACACCAGTGCCGCCACCAGGAAGATGACCACCGTGGCCACGCCGCGGTTGGCGCTGATACTGAAGGTGAAGGTCGGTTCGATGAAGAAGAAGTTGTAGCTGAAGAAGCACAGCGCCGCGGTGCCGACCACGCCCAGCATGCTGGTGCGGGTGGCCACCAGGATCACCGCCACGATGAACACCATCGACATATCGTCGATTCCGAGCCAGCGTTGCGCCATCCACGAGGCGACGATGGCGCCCACCGTCGCCAGCACCGCAGCACTCAGGTCGTGCCGCAGCAGCGAGCGGTCCGGAATGCGCAGGCGGCGGCGCGCACGCGCACGCGCTTCGGGCGAGCTGATGATGACCAGTTCGTAATGTGCACCGCGCTGCAGCAGCTGCTGGGTCAGCGTGCGATTGACCATGCGCGCCAGCGGCCGCTCGCGGGTGCGGCCCACGATCAGGGTGGACGCACCACAGCGTTCGGCATGGTCCAGCAGTGCATCGGCCACGTGGGTGCCATGCACCACCTCCGCCTCCGCCCCCAGGCTGCGGGCCAGCGCGAATGCACGGTCAAGCTCGGCCTGGCGTGCAGCCTCCACCGGCTTGCCGGACTGCACGGTCACCACGGTCCAGGGCGCATCACGGCGCTGGGCGATCCTGCGCCCCGCGCGCACCATGTATTCCGATGCGCCCATGCCATCGATGGCGATCAACACGCGGTTGCGCAAGGCGATGCCGGGCAGGCCACGCGCGATCTGCGATTCGCGCAGGTCTTCTTCCACATGGTCGGCGGCGGTCTGCATGGCCAGTTCGCGCAGCGCGGCCAGGTTGGACGGCGAGAAGAACGCCTGCAGCGCATGGGTTGCCTGTTCGGGCAGGTAGACCTTGCCCTGGTTAAGCCGTTCGATCAGTTCGCGCGCAGGAAGATCCACCAGGCGGACGTCGCGCAGGCGGTCAAACACCGCATCGGGCACGGTCTCGCTGACACGGATGCCGGTGATGCGATGGACCACGTCGTTCAGGCTTTCCAGGTGCTGGATGTTGATCGTGGTGTAGACATCGATACCCGCATCCAGCAGATCGATCACATCCTGCCAGCGGCGCTCATGGCGGCTGCCGGGTACGTTGCGACGGGCCAGTTCATCGATCAACGCCACCTGCGGGCGACGCGCCAGGATCGCATCGACATCCAGTTCCTGCAGCTTGCGCCCCTGGTATTCAATCCGCCTGCGTGGAATCAGTTCCAGCCCGTCCACCAGCGCGGCGGTTTCGGAGCGGCCGTGGGTTTCGACGATCCCCACCACCAGGTCGATGCCCTGCCGGCGCAGTTCGCGTGCACGCGACAGCATGGCGTAGGTCTTGCCCACGCCCGGTGCGGCGCCCAGGAATACGGTGAGGTGGCCGCTGTTCTGGCGGCGGAGTTCTCCGGCCAGGGCATCGGCCTTGGCGCTGCGGTCTTCGTTCATGGCCCGCTTCCATCAAGGTGGCGCACGCCCCTGTGCGTGCACAGGGGCGGCTCGATTCGCGCGTGTCGCGCTCAGTGCCTGGACGGTGCCGTTGCCACCTGGTCCAACGCCAGGTTCAGCTCCAGCACGTTCACGTGCGGCGCGCCGTAGAGGCCGAAGCGCATGCCCTCGGTGTGTTTGGCCAGCAGCGCCTGCACATCGGCGACCTGCATGCCACGCGCTGTGGCCACGCGCTGCACCTGGATCTGCGCGGCCTGCGGCGAGATATGCGGATCGATACCGCCACCGGACTGGGTGACCAGATCGCTGGGCACGGCCTCCGGCGCCACGCCGTCGCGTGCAACGACCGCCGCGCGGGCCTCGTCCACCCGTTTGCGCAGGTCTGGATTGGTGCGGGCCTGGTTGCTGCCGGCCAGCGCCATCACGTCGTACGACGCCGCCGACGGGCGCGACTGGAAGTAGCGGTCATCGGCAAACGGCTGCGCCACCAGCGACGAGCCGACCACCTTGCCGTCGCGCTCGATCAGGCTGCCGCTGGCGGCGGCGGGGAACATCAGTTTTCCCAGGTGGGTGGCCGCCAGCGAGTAGACGAAACCGAAGCCCAGCAGCGAAACGATCGCCAGGCCGATGGAAGCGCGCCAGACGCCGCTGCGGGCAGCGGTGGATCGGGACGGAGCGTGTTCAATGATGTTGTTCATGACAGGTCCTCAGGCACCGAACACGGCGGCCAGCGCCATGTCGATCAGTTTGATGGCCGGGAACGGCAGCAACACGCCGCCCAGGCCGTACACCAGCACATTGCGGCGCAGCAGCGCGGTGGCACTGGCAGCACGGAAGCGCACACCGCGCAGGGCCAGCGGAATCAGGATCGGAATGATGATCGCGTTGAAGATCAGCGCGGCCACCACGGCGTTGGTCGGGCTGGACAGGTGCATCACGTTCAGCGCGGCCATCGACGGCACGGCGGCGAACATCGCCGGCAGGATGGCGAAGTACTTGGACACGTCGTTGGCCAGCGAGAACGTGGTCAGCGCGCCGCGGGTGATCAACTGCTGCTTGCCTACTTCCACCACCTGCAGCAGCTTGGCCGGATCCGAATCCAGGTCGACCATGTTGCCGGCTTCCTTGGCGGCCTGCGTACCCGAATTCATCGCCAGGCCGACGTCGGCCTGCGCCAGCGCCGGTGCGTCGTTGGTACCGTCGCCCACCATCGCCACCAGTCGCCCCGAGGCCTGTTCCTGGCGGATGCGGGCCAGCTTGTCTTCCGGGCGTGCCTCGGCGATGTAGTCGTCCACGCCGGCTTCGGCGGCGATGGCCGCGGCGGTCAGCGGGTTGTCGCCGGTGATCATCACCGTCTTGATGCCCATAGCACGCAGCTGCGCGAACTTTTCCTTGATGCCGTGCTTGACCACGTCGGACAGTTCGATCACCCCCAGCAGGTGGCGACCATCGGCCACCACCAGCGGCGTCGCGCCATTGCGGGCCACCTGCTCCACGCGCGCCGACAGTTCCGGCGACGGTTCCGAGCCCAGCGACTGCGCGTACTTCACCATGGCGTCGATGGCGCCCTTGCGGATCGCACGCACCTGCCCATCGGCCAGGCTCAGGTCCACACCGGACATGCGGGTGTGTGCGCTGAACGGCACGAAGTGCGCGTTGGCCGGTTCCTCGATCGGCGTGTTCGGCTGGCGGGCCAGCTTCACGATCGACTTGCCTTCCGGGGTCGGGTCGGCCAGCGAGGACAGCAGCGCTGCTTCGCGCAGGCGCTGCATGTCCACGCCCGCCAGCGGATGGAACGCCGTGGCCTGGCGATCGCCGTGGGTGATGGTGCCGGTCTTGTCCAGCAGCAGCACGTCCACGTCACCGGCCACTTCCACCGCCTTGCCCGATTTGGCCAGCACGTTGGACGACAGCGCGCGGTTCATGCCGGCGATGCCGATGGCCGGCAGCAGGCCACCGATGGTGGTCGGGATCAGGCAGACCAGCAACGCGACCAGCAGCAGCGGGTCCAGCGAAATGCCGACGAAACCTGCGATGGACGGCAGGGTCAGCACCACGATCAGGAAGGTGAGCGTCATGGTGATCAGCAGCAGGCCCAGCGCGATCTCGTTGGGGGTCTTCTGCCGATTGGCACCCTCCACCAGCGAGATCATGCGGTCCAGGAAACTGTTGCCCGGCTCGGCGGTCACCCGCACCACGATCTCGTCGGACAGCACCTTGGTGCCACCGATCACGCCGGAGCGGTCGGTACCGGCCTCACGCAGCACCGGTGCCGATTCGCCGGTCACCGCCGATTCGTTGATGGTGGCCAGGCCACGGATGATTTCGCCGTCGGCGGGCACGATCTCGCCTGCCGACACCACCACCAGATCGTCCGGGCGCAGTTCGGCGGCCGGCACCGAGACCGCGCTGGCCGGCATGGCCGCGTCGCTGATTTTGCGTGCCACCAGATCCTTGCGTGCACGGCGCAGCGAGGCGGCCTGGCCGCGACCGCGCGCTTCGGCCACGGCCTCGGCGAAGTTGGCGAACAGCACCGTGACCAGCAGCAGTGCGGTGACCGCCCAGCCGGTGCCGGTGGTGGCCTTGCCGGCGATGGTCAGGCCCGCGGTGAGCAGGGTACCCAGCCACACCACGGCCATCACCGGGTTGCGGAAGGCATGGCCAGGCGACAGCTTGGCGAAGGACGCAATGACGGCGGCCTTGAACCCGGCGGCATCAAGCAGCGCCGGGCGACCGGGGCGTTGCCCCGCATGCATGGAAGTGTCAGTCATTGGGAAATCCTCAGAAGGCCTTGAGCGCCAGGTGATCGGCGATGGGGCCCAGCACCAGAACCGGCATGAACTGAAGCAGGGTCAGGATGACGACCACCGCGATCAGGGTGAGTGCGAACGTCGGCGTTTCCACATGCAGCGTGCCCGGGCTTTCCGGAACGGCACGTTTGCGCGCCAACATCGCCGAGATGACCAGCGGGATGATCAGAGCCGGGTAGCGGCCCAGCGCCAGCACCACGGCACAGGTCAGGTTCCACCAGTAGGTGGCATCGCCCAGTCCTTCGAAACCGGAACCGTTGTTGGCAAAGGCCGAGGTGAATTCATAGAACACCTGGCTGATGCCGTGGAAGGACGGGTTGGAGTTGCCGGTCAGGCTGGGCACGGCCAGGGTGATGGCAGTAAGGGTCAGCAGCACCAGCGGCTGCAGCAGCACCAGCACGGCCAGCAGCTTCACCTCGGGCGCCTCGATCTTGCGGCCGAACAGTTCCGGGGTGCGACCGGTCATCAGGCCCGCCAGGAACACGCTCAGCAACAGGTAGACGATGAACTGCTGCAGGCCACAGCCGATGCCACCCCAGATGGAATTGACCAGCATGTTGCTGATCGTGACCATGCCGGTAAGCGGCGCCAGCGAATCGTGCATCGCGTTCACCGAACCGTTGGAGGTCTGCGTGGTCAGCGCCGCCCACAGCGCGGATGCGTCGGCGCCGAAGCGCACTTCCTTGCCCTCCATCAGCGCACTGTTCGTGCTCGTGGACGACAGCGATTCAGACCACAGGGCCACACCGGTGGAGACCAGCGACATCGCCAGCATGGTGCCCACCACCAGGGCGGTGAAGCGGCGGCGGCCGGTGAAGGCGCTGACCATGAAGGCGACGCTGACCGGAATCAGGATCAGGGCCAGGGTTTCCAGCAGGTTGGAAAGCGCGGTCGGGTTTTCCAGCGGCACGGCACTGTTGGGGCCATACCAGCCACCGCCATTGGTCCCCAGCTGCTTGGCCGCCACCATCGAGGCCACCGGGCCCAACGGAATCTTCTGCTCGGCCATGCCGGCCGAAGCGTCGATGGGCGTTGCCACCGGGCCACCATTGAGAGTGGACGGCACGCCCTGCCAGGTCAGCAGCATCGACCACAGCAGGCACAGCGGCAGCATCAGGCGCACCGCCGGGCGGATGATATCGGCCCAGTAGTTGCCCAGGTCGGGTTCGCCATCGTTGGCAGCGACCGGCGTTGCGCGATCCTTGCCCGCATCGGCCAGCAGATCGCGCTTGCGCCCGCCAAACAGGCCGCGCAGGGTCGCCACCACCAGGGCCAGGCCCATCATCGGGGTAATCACCTGCAGGCCGACGATGCCGGTCATCTGCGCGAAGTAGGACAACTGCGCCTGGCCGGAATAGTGCTGCTGGTTGGTGTTGGTCAGGAACGAGACCATGGTGTGCAGCGCCAGGTCCCAGCGCATGTTGGGCGCGTTGTTGGGGTTCAGCGGCAGCCAGGCCTGGGTCATGAAGATGGCCAGGGTCAGCACGGCCAGCACCAGGTTGCTGACCAGGAAGGCCTTGACGTACGACTTCCAGCCCATGCCCTGGCCGGGTACAACGCCCAGGATGCGATACAGCGGCCGTTCGATCAGGCCAAACACGCGGTCACCCCACATGGGTTGGCCGCGCATCACCGCCGCCAGATAGCGGCCGATGGGCCAGCCCAGCAGCAGGGCCAGCGCAATTACGGAAAGGAACTCGAACATGGGATGTCCCACCTTGTTGTGGTTGGATCGCTGTGTGCGCAAAGGCGCACGCCGGCGATGCCGGACTCAGTTCAGAACGACGCCTGCAGCGCGGCTTCGACGCGCGAACCTGCCAGATCGGGAAAGATGCGCTTGGCCGCCGAATCGGTGGCATGCGCGGTCACGCGCAGTTCGAACGGCGCCTTGAAGGCCCAGATGCCGCTCAGTTGGCCGTGCGTGTAGCTGTCGTTGTAGGCGTCTTCCAGCCAGTAGTGGCCCACGGCGGCCTCGAAGCGCACGCTGTCGCTGACCGGCAGTCGTGCGCCCAGCTGCGCGTACACGCCGCGCTCATCGGTGGCCAGTGCATCCGGCGAGTACGCCACCTGCAGCCAGTAGTTCTGCTTCCAGGTCACGGTGCTGTTCAACTCGGTCCAATTCAGATCCACCGTGGTGGACGGGTACCGGTAGTGGGTCAGGTTGACGTCCAGCGCCCAGTCGTCGGACAGGCCGCCGGACCAGCCGGCAATGAAATCCAGCTCGCTGCTGGCATGGGTGTCCGGCGCGAATTCGACATTGGAACCCCACACCGACGCATACCAGCCCGATTCGGCGCTGGCCTTGAAGCCGGCCTGCACGGCCGCGTCGCCCTGGGTCTGGCTGGAACCGCGCCACACATAATCATTGGCAATGGCGGCCGAGCCGGACACGGTGGCCGCGTGGCTGCTGAAGGCCGCGCCGGCGAACAGAACCAGACCGGCCAGGGTACGGGTGGCAATGACCTGGGCACTGATGGGCTGGCCCGGAAAGAGGTGCAGAGACATGGAATGACAACTCACAGGATGGCTGTTCAGCCGATGCGAAATTGTCGAATCGATGCCTGTAAAAAGCCCATTCCCGCGCTGATACGCCGCGTAAAATCCGCATAAATTTTTCACGCCGGGCAGGCGGCGCTGCGGCGCGCAGCAGCGCATTACGCTGATTTTATGCCCGGCACGGGAAAGGCGGCTGGCGATTTTACGCAGCCCACCGCGACCATGGCATCACCGCACCGCAGGGTGTGAAACCAGAACTGCCATGACCGTGATTGTGATTCGCCACGCAACCCCCGCCAGTGTGCCGCCGAGCCTGCCCACGCAGTTGGGCAACCACCCCATGGTGTGCAGGGACTGCAGTGGCGTGGAAGAGATTCGCCAGTGTCTGTGCCAGATCGACGCCCAGCCCCGCGACTGGGTGGTGCTGGAACTGGGCACCGTGGACGAGCAGCAGTGGTGCGAACAGGCCGCCGCGCTGGGCCACGCGCTGGACCAGTTGCCGGCGCAGTACATCGAAGTGCAGGCCACCTGCGAACTGGACCTGCAATCGCGGCTGCGCCTGCAGCACGCGCCGGCAGCCGTGGTGGTCGACCATCGCAACGCGCAGGGCGGCTACCCGCTCTCGCTGGGCATCATCCGCCACCGTCTGGCCATGGAGGCCTGAGCCATGTCGATCTTCATCATTCGCGGCCCGGAAGCCAGCGGTCGCCTGATCCGCACCGCTGCACCGCTGCCCAGCCCAGTATTGAAGGCCCTGGTGGAGCGCGCCATCGACGCCGGCACCACCATCGCCATCCGCGCGTGCGGTTCCGAACAGGAACTGCTGGACGCACTGCGCGTGGCCGACCACAGCCGCGGCGAGATCACCCTGCTCGACCCCGGTGCGTGCGCCGACAGCGCCCGCCTGCAGCGCCTGCTGCCGCACCTGCATAACGCCTACGTGGAAGTGCACGACGATGGCGCACAGCGCGAGACCTGCATTCCCGCCGGCGCGGGGCGCAGGCTGGCGGTGGCCAGTGGCTACGGTGCGCAGAGTTATGCGCTGGGGCTGGAGATCGCGCTGGAGCACCTGGGGCTGGCCGAAGACAGCAATCGCTTCCACGTGGGCACCTGAGCCGCGCCCGGCAGGTTGACAGCCGTGAGGGTCGATCTGATCATCGCGGCCATGAAGATTCCCATGTTCAAGGCAGGCGTTGCGTTGGCCAGTCTGGCCCTGGTGGCCTTGGCATGGGCCGGGTACCGGGAACATGCCGCCCAGAAGGCGGCCATGCAGCGCTACCTCCCCGAACAGAGCCTGGCGTCGCTGCTCACCGTCCCCGAAGATGACAACGGCGAGCTGCGCCAGGGAGTGCTGGCGTACTGTGGCCAGCACATCCGCGTGGACTGGGCCGAGCCGCGCCCAGTGGGCACCCCCGCATTTCCGGCCAATGGCGTGAAGCTCCGGCTGAAGAACGTGCCGTCCACCGATAAATCGGCGGTCGTCATGATCCTCGACAGCGTGGATCGCGTGCAGCACCGCTGCCTGGATGACGCAGTGGCATCATCCATCGACGTGACGCTTGAATGCGACCCCGCTGATGCGCCGATCTGGTCAGACTTTTCCACGCAGGCATGGCGTGAACGGACCCCACACCCGGAGTACGGGCTCATCATGTTGCAGGGTGAGCCGGATTACTTTTCCCGGAACTTCAACTACATCGCCGCCGACGAAGCCCACTATCGGCCCGAGGGATTCCCGTTCCAGGGCCGCTGCACGGCCGAACCGGGCACCCGCCCTGACAGCGAACGCTGCGAAGTCAGCTTCAAACGCGGTCGCATGGCAGTCAGCTACGGTTACGACGCCACGTCGCTGCGCAGCTGGCGCGAGGTGGACATGCTGGTGCGCAGTACGCTGGATGGCCAACCGGCCACCGAGCGCTGTGGGCCTGCCCCGGCTGCCTCATCCTGATGCGACAGGGCTACCTGCGGTTCATTGACCGAGCGCAGGTAGCGTCGAGCCATGCTCGACGAACCGTCGGCAAGCGATGTCGCAATCGGCGCTCCGCGTCGTGCACCTGCAGCGCATCCGCGTATTGCAACGTTTTCGATCTTTCCAACTTTCCTCATTGGCGGCCAAGGCCAGCCGTGCGAAACATGTGGGGCCACCGAAAACGGGTGGCACGGGCTTGCAATCCCGTTTGATAAACGTAGTAAAGCTGGTCTGCCGGCGTCGCCCATTCCCTGTGGGTGGCGCCGGCAGACAATCTGCTCGCCTATCTATGGCGGGCGGGGCGTGGGGGCTTCGGCCCACCGGCGTTTCACTACGTTTCCACCGGTATTGCAACCACGCACCGTCCGCCACCCTCGCTGTTAAGCGGGGTGGCTTCTTCGCCGCATGCAGAAGGAAGCCGCCATGAGCACAACGCGATACCCGTACCTGTTCGCCACACTGGGCGAAGCCGCCAACACGCTGCCCGATGAACTTGCCCAGCCGCTGGAAACCACGCTTGCCGCCCAGCAGACCGATGTTGGCATCACCCTGCTGGGCAGCCTGCAGCGCATCCGCCAGGTAGACGCTGCCGATGGCCAGCCGCTGCAGCGCAAGGGACGAAGCAGCGGCCAGTGCATGGCGCTGGCGCGCATCAATCGCGCCAACGCCGGGCTGACGTTGCTGCTGGAATTGCTGCACGCCAGCGAGCGCGTCCGCGTGGATGGTGACGAAGCGCAGCAGGTCGGCAACGATGTGCGCGAAGGCCTGCTGCTGGCTTGTCGTGGCCTGGCCGAATATGTGGATGTGCAGGTGCACGCGGCCTGAGGCAGTCCGCCGGGCATGGCCCGGCGCTACCGATGGTGGCCGTGTAGTGCTGCTTTTCTGCCCGCGCAGTTATGGCGGGCGGTGCGTGGGGGCCACGTGCCCGCCGGCGTTTTCACTAGAGCTACCACCGGCATTGCAACCACGCACTGTCCGCCGCCCTCGCTGTCAGGCGAGGTGGTTTGCTCGCCGCGCTCCGTGGAATCACGACAGCAAGCCCAAGAGCATAAAAAAAAACCCGCCAATTTGAGCGTGTCGCGACGGTGCGCGGCAGAGGCGTGGCGGGTGTATTGGGACCAACCTAATGCTTGGGTTTGGGGCGATCAAGTACCGCCCTCTGTCGAACCCGGCGTGCGCGAGGATGTGGGCAGGCGAAGGAACGCAGCCCTACCGGGCCTCAAGGGTTTCCAGCGCTGAGGTCCACTTCTGTTCACTCATGAATCAGCCACACCACACGGCGGGAACGGCCCACGTAGACGCTGGCGTTCAGGCCGAAACCGTCGCGCCGGAATATCGCTCACCGCCGGGCATGGCCCGGCGCTACCCATGCCTGCCACGCATGGCCCGATGCGGGCCGGGCCGCCGTGCGCGGCGACCACAGGCCCTTCCGGCTTATTCCACCGTAACGCTCTTGGCCAGGTTGCGCGGCTTGTCCACGTCGGTGCCGCGTGCCAGCGCGGTGTGGTAGGCCAGCAGCTGCACCGGAATGGTGTGCACCACCGGGCTGAGCACGCCGGCATGGCGCGGGGTGCGGATCACGTGCACGCCTTCGGACTCGTTGAAGTTGCTGTCCTGGTCGGCGAACACGAACAGCTCGCCGCCACGCGCGCGCACTTCCTGCATGTTCGACTTCACCTTTTCCAGCAGGCTGTCGTTGGGCGCGATCACCACCACCGGCATGTCTTCGTCCACCAGCGCCAGAGGGCCGTGCTTCAACTCACCGGCCGGGTAGGCCTCGGCATGGATATAGGTGATTTCCTTCAGCTTGAGCGCACCTTCCAGTGCGATCGGGTAATGCAGGCCACGGCCCAGGAACAGCGCGCTGCTCTTGCGGGCGAAACGCTCGGCCCAGGCCGCAATCTGCGGTTCCATGTTCAGGGCGTGCTGCACGCTGCCCGGCAGGAAGCGCAGCTGTTCCAGGTATTCTGCTTCCTGTGCCGCGTCCACCCGGCCATGCAGCTTGCCCAGCACCACGGTCAGCTGGAACAGCGCGGCCAGCTGGGTGGTGAACGCCTTGGTGGACGCCACGCCGATCTCGGCGCCGGCACGGGTGTAGCAGACCAGTTCGCTGGCGCGCGGAATCGCGCTTTCCGGCACGTTGCAGATCGACAGCGTGTGGGTGTGGCCCAGCGACTTGGCGTACTTCAGCGCTTCCATCGTATCCAGCGTTTCGCCGGACTGGGAAATGGTCACGATCAGGTGCTTGGGATTGGCATACGCGGCGCGGTAGCGGTACTCGCTGGCAATTTCCACGCTGCACGGCAGGCCGGCGATGGATTCGATCCAGTAACGCGCGGTCAGGCCCGAGTAGTAGCTGGTACCGCAGGCCAGGATCTGCACGCCTTCAATGCCGGCCAGCACGGTTTCGGCATTCTTGCCGAACAGCTCGGCCGGGAAACCACCGGCGTCGATCGCCGCTTCGATGGTGTCACCCAGCGCGCGCGGCTGCTCGTGGATTTCCTTCTGCATGAAGTGGCGGTACGGGCCCAGTTCCAGCGAGGCCAGCGACACGTCGGACAGGTGGGTATCGCGCTGCACCGGCTGGTCGTGTTCGTCGAACACCTGCACGCCATCACGGCGGATATCGGCGGTGTCGCCCTCTTCCAGGAAGATGACCTTGCGCGTGGCCGAGATCACGGCCGAGACATCGGACGCGACGAAGTTCTCGCCCTCGCCCAGGCCCACCAGCAGCGGGCAGCCCATGCGCGCGCAGACGAAGTGGTCCGGTTCGGCGCGGCTGACCACGGCCAGGGCGTAGGCGCCGGTCAGTTCCTTCACCGTGCGCTGCAGGGCGCCCAGCAGGCTGTCGCCGCCCTTCAGGTGGTGGTGCATCAGGTGCGCGATCACTTCGGTGTCGGTCTGCGACTCGAAGGTATAGCCCAGCGCGCGCAGCTTCTCGCGCTGCTCTTCGTGGTTCTCGATGATGCCGTTGTGCACCAGCGCCACGCCGTGGCTGATGTGCGGGTGTGCATTGGCCTCGGTCACCCCGCCATGGGTGGCCCAGCGGGTGTGGCCGATGCCCAGGCTGGCGTTGAAGCCTTCGGCCTCGGCGGCGGTGGCCATTTCCGAAACACGGCCGGTGCGGCGCACGCGGCGCACGTCCGGGCGCTCGCCCTGGTCGATCACCGCAATACCGGAAGAATCGTAGCCGCGGTATTCCAGTCGTTTCAGTCCTTCGATCAGCACCGGCACCACATCGCGATCAGCGATCGCACCTACGATTCCACACATGTCGCGTTTCCTTGAAGACGGTGTCCGCATTCTAGCGTGGGTGCCTGCCCTCCCCCGCCTGTCCGCTAAATGAAAGTGTCCGCCACAGTGTCCGCGGACACCCGGACACCGATCACGGATCGCTAAATCACTGATTCATAACACCAAAAAGTTGGCACGCCACGTGCTTGGTATGGGCTACCACCGACAGGCACGTACCCGATGATCCGCGACACCTCTGCCCAGGACCAGATCGTTTCCTCCGCCCCGGCCGGCACCTCGCGCTCGGGCGCCGCCCTGCGCCGTTACCGCTGGCCGGTGCTGGGCGGGCTTGCCCTGCTGGCCGCCATCGGCTGGGCGGTACATGCCTGGTCCAATGCCAGCCGCTCCTTCGACAGCAGCCGGGTGCGCATTGCCGAAGTGCAGCGCGGCGACCTGGTGCGCGACATCGCCGCCGACGGCCGCGTGATCGCCGCCAACAGCCCCACCCTCTACGCCATCTCGGCCGGCACCGTGGACCTGAAGGTGGTGGCCGGTGACGTGGTGAAGAAGGGCCAGGAGCTGGCGATCATCGACAGCCCGGAACTGCGCAGCAAGCTGGCCCAGGAACAGGCCACCCTGGCCGGCCTGGAAGCCGAAGCCAGCCGCGCCGCGCTGGACGCCACCCTGGCCCGCGCCAAGTCGCGCAAGGAAACCGACCAGGCCAGCATCGAACGGCAGGCTGCCGACCGCGACCTGCAGCGCTACCAGCGTGGCTACGACGGCGGCGCGGTGCCGCAGATCGACCTGGCCAAGGCCCAGGACACCCTGAAGAAGGCCGACATCACTCTGGCCAACGCCACCACCGACGCCCGCCTGCAGAGCCAGGGCGCCGACCTGGATGCGCGCAACAAGCGCCTGCTGGCCGACCGCCAGAAGGCCGTGGTGGCCGAAGTGCAGCGCCAGGTGGACGCACTGACCCTGCGCGCCCCGTTCGATGGCCAGGTGGGCCAGGTGCAGGCCACCCAGGCCACCAACCTGGCGGCCAACGCGCCGGTACTGGGCGTGGTGGACCTGTCCAAGTTCGAAGTGGAGATCAAGGTGCCGGAAAGCTTCGCCCGCGACCTGGCCATCGGCATGCCGGCGCAGCTGACCGGTGGCAACGGCAAGCCGTTCGCCGGTGAGATCAGCGCGGTGTCGCCGGAAGTGGTGAACGGTGAAGTGAACGCCCGCGTGCGCTTTGCCGCCGCACAGCCCGAAGGCCTGCGCCAGAGCCAGCGCATGTCGGTGCGCGTGCTGCTGGATACCCGCAGGAACGTAATGAAGGTCGAGCGTGGCCCGTTCGTGGAACAGGGCAACGGCATGGCCTACGTAATGGACGGCCGCACTGCGGTGCGCCGGCCGGTGGAACTGGGCGTCAGCAGCCTGGGCGAAGTGGAAATCAAGTCGGGTGTGCAGCCGGGCGACCGCATCGTGGTCTCTGGCAGCGACCTGTTCAAGGACGCCGAACGCGTCTCCGTCAACTGACACATCCTGGAGAGAGGACACCCCATGTACATGCTCGAAATGCGTTCGGTCGCCAAGGTCTTCCGCACCGAACAGGTGGAAACCCATGCACTGCGCTCGCTGGAACTGCAGGTGAAGGAAGGCGAATTCGTGGCCGTCACCGGCCCGTCCGGCTCCGGCAAGACCACCTTCCTGAACATCGCCGGCCTGCTGGAAACCTTCACCAGCGGCACCTACCTGCTGGACGGCCAGGACGTGAGCACGCTGGGCGATGATGCGCGCAGCCGCCTGCGCAACCAGAAGATCGGCTTCATCTTCCAGGGCTTCAACCTGATTCCCGACCTGAACCTGTTCGACAACGTGGACGTGCCGCTGCGCTACCGCAAAATGAGCGCCAACGAGCGCCGCGAGCGCATCGAGAAGGCGCTGACCCAGGTCGGCCTGGGCTCGCGCATGAAGCACTACCCCAACGAACTGTCCGGCGGCCAGCAGCAGCGCGCGGCGATTGCCCGTGCCCTGGCCGGCAGCCCGCGCCTGCTGCTGGCCGACGAACCGACCGGCAACCTGGACACGCAGATGGCACGCGGGGTGATGGAGCTGCTGGAAGAGATCAACGCCGCCGGCACCACCATCGTCATGGTCACCCACGACCCGGAACTGGCCGCGCGTGCACAGCGCAACGTGCACATCGTCGATGGCCAGGTGACCGACCTGGTGCGCGAGCCGGTGCTGGCCACCCCGCGCCGCATCGTTGCCGTGAACGAGTGAGGGCCTGACCATGTTCGCCTACTACGCCCGCCTGGCGGCGCGCAGCTTCCGCCGCAACAAGGTACTGACCGCACTGATGGTGGTGGCCATCGCGCTGGGCATCGGTGCATCGATGACCACCCTGACTGTCTTCCACGTGCTCTCCGGCGATCCGATTCCGGAAAAGAGCGATCGCCTGTTCTACGTGCAGGTGGACCCGGGCCAGCGCGGTGGCTACGTGCCCGGCGAAGAGCCCAACTCGCAGATGACCCGCTTCGACGGTGAGGCGCTGCTGCGCGAGGCCAAGGCCGAACGCCAGGCGTTGATGAGCGCCGGCGGCGGCACCATCGAACCGGACAACAGCACCCTGCAGCCGTTCACGATCGATACGCGCTGGACCTCGGCCGATTTCTTCCCGATGTTCAACGTGCCCATGCAGTACGGCCGCCCCTGGACCCGCCAGGACGATGACGCCCGCGCGCGCGTGGTGGTTATTTCCAAGGCGCTGAATGACAAGCTGTACCAGGGCGGCAACAGCGTGGGCAAGGACATCCGCATGGATGGCCAGAGCTTCCGCATCGTGGGCGTCATGAAGGAATGGAATCCCGAACCGCAGTTCTTCGACCTCACCACCGGCACCTACGGCAAGGATGAAGACCTGCTGCTGCCGGTCAGCACGTCCTTCGAGATGAAGCTGGGCAGCAGCGGCAACATGAACTGCTTCGGCGAGAACCCGGATGGCAACAGCTATTCGTTGAACGCACCCTGCACCTGGCTGCAGTACTGGGTCGAGGTTGACCCGGCCAAGGCCGACGACTATCGCCGCTACCTGGAAAACTACTCCAGCCAGCAGCGTGAGGCCGGCCGCTTCCAGCGCCCGCCGAACGTGCGCCTGCGCAACGTGATGGAGTGGCTGGACTTCAACGGCGCGGTGCCCAGCGATGTGCGCCTGCAGCTGTGGCTGGCACTGGGCTTCCTGGGCGTGTGCCTGGTCAACACGGTGGGCCTGCTGCTGGCCAAGTTCCTGCGCCGCAGTGGTGAAATCGGCGTGCGCCGTGCGCTGGGCGCCAGCCGCGGGCAGATCTTCCTGCAGTGCCTGGTGGAAGCCGGTGCGGTGGGCGTGGTCGGCGGCGTGCTCGGCATCGGCGTGGCCCTGCTGGGGCTGTTCGCGGTGCGCCAGCAGCCGGTGGACTACGCCAAGCTGGCCCACCTGGACGGCAGCATGCTGCTGCTGGCCATCGGCCTGACCCTGTTTGCCAGCCTTGCTGCCGGCTTCCTGCCCGCCTGGCGCGCGATGCAGGTCACCCCGGCCATCCAGCTCAAGTCGCAGTAAGCACCCGAACGAGGACTCCCATGGACATCCGCCCCATCCTCAGCACCCTGCGCCGGCACAAGACCGCTGCCGCCCTGATCGTGCTGGAAGTCGCCCTGACCTGCGCCATCGTCTGCAATGCGCTGTTCCTGGTCAGCCAGCGCGTGGAAAAGATCAGCATGCCCAGCGGCATCGCCGAAAACGAACTGGTGATGGTCCGCGTCAGCGGCATCGGCAAGCAGACCAATGGCCAGACCCGCACCCGCGAAGACCTGGCTGCCCTGCGCGCCATTCCCGGCGTTACCAGCGCCACCATCATCAACCAGGTGCCGTTCCGCGGCGGCTCGTCCAGCAGCAGCATCCAGCGCCAGCAGGACCAGGAACAGCCGACCACCGAAGCATCGATGTACACGATGTCCGAAGATGGCATCCGCACGATGGGCATCAACGTGATCGCCGGGCGTGACTTCCAGCCCGACGAATACCGGGACTACGAAGTGGTCAGCAAGGCCGGTTCGCAGGACAAGGCGATCCCGGTGATCTTCACCCAGGCCACCGCCGCGAAGATGGAGCCCAATGGCAATGCGCTGGGCAAGACCTACTACATGGGCAAGCAGCCGCTGCATGTGATCGGCATCGTCGACACCCTCGCCACGCCCACCGGCTGGGCCAACAACTGGTCCGAATCGATGCTGCTGCCGCTGCGCCGCGGCTTCGACGAAGGCGGCACCTACATGCTGCGCACCGCACCGGAACGCCGCGACGAAGTGCTGAAGGCTGCGGTGGCTGCGCTGGAACGCAACGACCCCAACCGCCTGATGCGCGAAAAAATGACCTATGAAGAGCAGCGCCAGAAGTACTTCAGCAACGACCGCGCCATGGTCGGCCTGCTGGTGACGGTGTGCGTGGCGCTGCTGGTGGTCACGGCCCTGGGCATCGTCGGCCTGGCCAGCTTCTGGGTGCAGCAGCGCAGCAAGCAGATCGGCATCCGCCGTGCCCTGGGCGCCACCCGCGGGCAGATCCTGCGCTACTTCCAGACCGAGAACTTCCTGCTGGCCACCCTGGGCATCGTGCTGGGCATGCTGGCCGCCTACGCCATCAACCTGGCCCTGATGAACATGTACGAGCTGCCGCGCATGCCGCTGCTGTACCTGCCGCTGGGCGCGCTGCTGCTGTGGGTGCTGGGCCAGATCGCAGTGTTCGGGCCGGCCCGGCGCGCCGCTGCGGTGCCCCCCGCCGTGGCCACCCGCGGGGCCTGAGACGTACCCCCGCGGCCCTGCGCGGCCACGGGTTTGGCTATGCTTGATGGGTAGCGCCGGTCATGGCTCTCCCGGCGCTGCCCATCCCTTCTCCAGAATGCGTCCATGCCTGCGATCCTGATCATCGACGACAACGCCAGCGTCGCCACCGCGTTGGACGTGCTGTTTTCCCTGCATGACATCGACACGCTGCAGGCGCAGAGCCCGTCAGAAGGGCTGGCCCTGCTGGAATCGCAGCCGGTGGACCTGGTCATCCAGGACATGAATTTCACCGAGGACACCACCTCCGGTGAGGAAGGCGAAGCGCTGTTTGCACAGATCCGCGCGCGCCACCCCGATCTGCCGGTCATCCTGCTGACCGCCTGGACCCACCTGAGCAGTGCGGTGGACCTGGTCAAGGCCGGTGCGGCCGACTACCTGGCCAAGCCGTGGGACGACCGCAAGCTGCTGACCACGGTGAACAACCTGTTGGAGCTGTCCGAGGCGCGCCGCGAACTGGACCAGCGCCGCGCGCGCGAACAGCGCCAGCGCAGCGCCCTGGAAGCGAAGTACGATCTCTGCGGCGCGGTGGTCGCCGATCCGGCCAGCGAACGTGTCATCACCCTGGCCTGCCAGGTCGCACGCTCGGAACTGCCGGTGCTGATCACCGGCCCCAATGGCGCCGGCAAAGAGAAGATCGCGCAGATCATCCAGGCCAACTCGCTGGTGGCCAAGGGCCCGTTCGTGGCGGTGAACTGCGGCGCACTGCCGTCGGAATTGATCGAGGCCGAACTGTTCGGCGCCGAAGCCGGGGCCTACACCGGTGCCAACAAGGCACGCGAGGGCAAGTTCGAAGCGGCCGACGGCGGCACGCTGTTCCTGGATGAGATCGGCAACCTGTCCCTGGGCGGGCAGATGAAACTGTTGCGGGTGCTGGAAACCGGCCGCTTCGAACGGCTGGGTTCCAACCGCGAGCGGCAGGTCAAGGTGCGCGTGGTCAGCGCGACCAATGCGGACCTGCCGGCGATGATCCGCGAGGGCAGCTTCCGCGAGGATCTCTACTACCGTTTGAATACCGTCGAGCTGGCGCTGCCGCCGCTGGCCGAGCGGCCCGGCGACATCGTGCCGCTGGCCGAGCGTTTCCTGACCGCCGGCAAGCCACTGTCCAGCGCTGCCGCTGCGGCCCTGCAGCGCCATCCGTGGCCGGGCAATGTGCGCGAACTGCGCAACGTCATCCAGCGTGCCGAACTGCTGGCCAGCGGCCCACGCATCGAAGTGGCCGATCTGAACCTGCCCCGCGCGCCGGCCGCCACGCGCCCGGCACCGAGCACCGGCAATGATCCCGATCGCGCACGCATCGAGGAGGTGCTGTCGCGCAACCACGGCGTGATCGCGCAGGCCGCCGCCGAACTGGGTCTGAGCCGGCAGGCGTTGTACCGCCGCATGGACCGCCACGGCATTCCGCGCGAATGAAGCGGCGCTCGTTCACCTTCCGCCTGTTCCTGCGCCTGCTGCCGGTGCTGGCACTGGCTGCGGCGCTGCCGTGGCTGCTGGCCTACTGGCTGGACCACGGCTGGGTGATCACCCTGGTGTCGACGGTACTGCTGCTGGCGCTGATGTGGTGGGCGCTGCGGCGTGCCACCGCTCCGGTGCGGTCACTGATGCGGGCGCTGGCCGGGACCACCAGCAGCTACCGCGATGGTGAGTACAACTTCAGCGTGCACTGGCCGGGCAACGACGAATTGGGCGATCTGGTGCAGGCCCACCGCGAACTGGGCAATGTGCTGCGCGAACAGCGCCAGGGCCTGGTGCAGCGCGAACTGCTGCTGGACACCATGGTGCAGAACACACCGGTGGCGATGCTGCTGATTGCCGCGGGCGGCGATGGCATTGCACGCGTGGTGTTTTCCAACCTGGCCGCACGCAAGCTGCTGCACGGTGGCTGGAAGCTGGAGGGCCAGCGGCTGCAGGATGTGCTGGAACAGATGCCGGTGGAACTGCGCGATGCCATCGAGCGCGGCGGCGACAGTCTGTTCGCGGTGCGCCCCGAGGTGGAAGACGGTGCCGAAGTGGATGAGGACGACGAGCAGGTCTATCACCTGTCGCGGCGCGCATTCCATCTGAACGGTCGCCCGCACGATCTGCTGCTGGTGCGCCTGCTGACCGCCGAACTGCGCCGACAGGAAGTGCAGACCTGGAAGAAAGTGATCCGGGTGATCAGCCACGAATTGAACAACTCGCTGGCGCCGATCGCCTCGCTGGCCCATTCCGGCGGCGAACTGGTCAAGCGCGAGCGCTTCGACCGCCTGCCCGAGATCTTCAGCACCATCGAAGACCGCGCGCGCCATCTGGAAGGCTTCATCCGCGGCTACGCGCGCTTTGCCAAGCTGCCGCAGCCACAGCTGCAGACCGTGCACTGGGCTCCGTTCCTGTCCAGCCTGTGCCAGCAGATTCCATTCACCATGGAACACCCGCCCAGCGAAGACCTGAGCAGCCGCATCGATATCGCGCAGTTCGGCCAGGCGCTGTTGAACCTGTTGAAGAACGCGCATGAAGCCTGCGCCGAGGCCGAGCCGCCCAATGACGATGTGCAGGTGCAGCTGACCCGGCTGCCGCAGTGGCTGCGGCTGGACGTGCTGGACCGCGGCAAGGGCATGAACGAGCAGGTGCTGCAGAACGCGCTGATGCCGTTCTATTCCACCAAGCGCAACGGCACCGGGCTCGGCCTGGCGCTGACCCGCGAGATCGTGGAAGCGCATGGCGGGCGGGTGTCGCTGCAGAACCGCGGTGAAGGCGGCTTGTGCGTGTCGATCCTGCTGCCGGTGGGTTGATCGGCGGAGCGTATCCACGCGTGGCGTGGATGGGCCGACCAAGGTCGGCCGCTAAAGCACGCGACGCATCGCGACCCGCAGATGCATCGGAAACGCCAACGCAGCCTCTTCGGCCATCACGGCCTGCAGGCCGACGCCCCATTCCGTTTCCGGCACCGTGACGAATCCTTCGCTGGCGTAGAAGGCCGCGTTCCACGGCACATCGCTCAACGTGGTCAGCACAGCTGCCGCGTAGCCGTCGGCCCTGGCCATCGCCAGCGCGTGGCGCAACAGCGCACGTCCATGGCCCCGACGCGCGTGCGCGGGATCCACATCCATCTGCAGCACATGGAACTCACCTGCCAGTTCACCGGCCAGCAGGTAACCGGCGATTCCACCGTCGGCCGCATCCACCACCCACAGCTGCCGGCGCTGCAGACCTTCGTGCAGCGCAGGCAGATCCAGGCCATGCCCGGCAAACACCTGGTAGGCGTCATGGCCCTTCAGCAGCTCGCCGGCGCGCTGTTCGATGCCTGGCAGCACGCCGAGCTCATCGGCGTGCGGCACACGTGGCTCAGGATTTCTTGATCGGGCGCTTCCAGCCATCGATGGTTTCCTGTCGTGCGCGCGCCAGGGTCAGCTTGCCATCGGGTGCGGTGCGGGTGATGACCGAACCTGCCGCAATGGTGGCGCCCTCGCCGATCAGCACCGGCGCCACCAGCGCACTGTTGGACCCGATGAAGGCGTTGTCGCCGATGGTCGTGGTCGACTTGTTCACCCCATCGTAGTTGCAGGTGATGGTGCCGGCACCGATGTTCACCTTGCTGCCGATCACCGCATCGCCCAGGTAGGTCAGGTGGTTGGCCTTGCTGCCCACGCCCAGGGTGACTTTCTTGGTTTCCACGAAGTTGCCCACGTGCACGCCATCGGCCAGCACCGTGCCCGGGCGCAGGCGCGCGAATGGCCCGATCTGTGCGGCGCCTTCGGTGACCACGCCTTCCAGATCGCAGTGCGCGCGCACTTCGGTGCCCGGCCCCAGCTTCACGTCCTTCAAGCGGGTGAACGGACCAATGCTTACGCCATCGGCCAGCACTACGGTGCCCTCCAGAATCACGTCCACGTCAATCTGCACGTCGCTGCCCACCGTCACCTGGCCACGCACGTCCACGCGCGCCGGGTCGAGCACGCGTGCGCCCTGGGTGCACAGGGCGCGCACCGCACGACGCTGCCACGCGCGTTCCAGCTGCGACAGCTGCCAGGGATCGTTGGCGCCTTCGGCTTCCTGGGCGTCGGCCACCAGGGCCATCTCCGCCGGGGTGTACTCATGCGCGGCGAAGGCGAACACATCGGTCAGGTAGTACTCGCCCTGCGCGTTGCGGTTCGACAGCTGCGACAGCCAGCGCCGCAGCGCGGTCGATTCGGCGGTGATGATGCCGGTGTTGATGATGCGGATGCGGCGCTGTTCTTCGTCCGCATCCTTCTGTTCGACGATGGCGCCGACCTTGCCCTCTGCATCGCGCAGGATGCGGCCGTAGCCGGTGGGGTCGTCCATCTCGGCCACCAGCACTGCCAGGCGGCCGGGCTGCGCCAGCAGATCACGCAGGGTCTGCGCGCGGATCAGTGGCACATCGCCGTACAGCACCAGCACCTGCGCGGCATCGGGCACCTCGGGCATGGCCTGGGCCACGGCGTGGCCGGTGCCCAGCTGCTGCGCCTGTTCGGCCCAGAGCAGATCCGGCTGGTCGGCGAAGCGCTGGCGCACGGCTTCGCCGCCATGACCGTAGACCACGTGGATCGCCGCTGGCTGCAGTTCGCGCGCGGTGGCGATCACATGCGCCAGCATCGGCTGCCCGGCGATCGGCTGCAGCACCTTGGGCAGCACCGACTTCATGCGCTTGCCGGCGCCGGCGGCCAGAATGATCACGTGCAGGGGTTGGGTCATGGGCGGCTATCCGTAGGTCGTTGCCGACGATTCTAGAACGCAGGCCGTTAACATGGGCATCCATTGCCGCACCGGTCCGCCATGAGCCTGTTCCGCCAGGGACGTTCCTACCTTGTTGTCGGCCTGGCCCAGCTGCTGCTGGACTGGCTGCTGTTCGTCGCCTGCACGGCGGCGGGCATGCCGGTAGTGCCGGCCAACGTGGCCGGGCGCGTGGGCGGCATGCTGCTGGGGTTCTGGCTCAACGGCCGCTACACGTTCGTCGATGGCCAGGGCCGCCAGCGGCTGGGCTGGCGGCGGTTCGCACGCTTCCTGCCGCTGTGGCTGCTGCTGACCGCGGCCAGTTCGTTGCTGGTGGCCGCCGCCGACCATGCGCTGGGCCTGCAGTACGCGTGGCTGGCCAAGCCGCTGGTGGAAGGCGGGCTGGCGTGCGTATCGTTCGTGTTGATGCGGTATGTGGTATACCGCTGAAGGTTGAAACCCCGACCGGGTGTGGGGGACGGGGTAGAGTCGACCGTTGGTCGACTGCTCTTCCGGGATGCCGCTGAAAACCCGCGCTGCGCGCGATAGTCGACCAACGGTCGACTCTACCCCGTCGGCGCCATGGAAAAACCTACCCGGTAGAGTCGACCGTTGGTCGACTGCTCTTCCGGGATGCCACAAACAAAAACGCCGGCACTGGGCCGGCGTTTTCGTGGGTGCTGCGGATGAACCTCAGTGCTTCAGGTTCTTGCGCAGACGTTCCAGGGCCTGCAGCTGGACCACGGCTTCGGCCAGCTTCTGCTGGGCTTCGGCCACTTCCATCGCTTCACCACGGTTGGCCAGGATGCGCTCGGCTTCTTCCTTGGCCTTGCGGACCGAGGCTTCGTCGATGTCCTGGGCGCGGATGGCGGTGTCAGCCAGCACGGTCACTACCTGCGGCTGCACTTCCAGGATGCCGCCAGAAATGGCGAAATCCAGCTGCTCGCCGTTCGGCGTGGTGACCACGACCTTGCCGGGCTTGAGTCGGGTGATCAGCGGGGCGTGCTTGGGCGCAATGCCCAGCTCGCCCAGCTCACCGGTCGCCACGACCAGGGTCGCTTCGCCACGGAAGATTTCCTGTTCAGCGCTGACGATGTCGCAACGAATGGTGCTCATGATCAGGCCTTCTCAGCCATCTTCTTGGCCTTCTCGACCGCTTCTTCAATGCCGCCGACCATGTAGAACGCCTGCTCCGGCAGGTGGTCGTACTCGCCATCGACGATGGCCTTGAAGCCACGGATGGTGTCCTTCAGCGGCACGTACTTGCCCGGCGAACCGGTGAACACTTCGGCCACGTGGAACGGCTGGCTGAAGAAGCGCTCGATCTTGCGGGCGCGCGACACGGCCTGCTTGTCTTCTTCGGACAGTTCGTCCATGCCCAGGATGGCGATGATGTCCTTCAGTTCCTTGTACTTCTGCAGGGTCTGCTGGACGCGCTGGGCGGTGTCGTAGTGCTCGTGGCCGATGACCAGCGGGTCCATCTGGCGGCTGGTGGAATCCAGCGGATCGACGGCCGGGTAGATACCCAGCGAGGCGATCGAACGCGACAGGGTGACGGTCGAGTCCAGGTGGGCGAAGGTGGTCGCCGGCGACGGGTCGGTCAGGTCATCCGCGGGAACGTAGACGGCCTGGATCGAGGTGATCGAACCGTTCTTGGTCGAGGTGATGCGTTCCTGCAGAACGCCCATTTCCTCGGCCAGGGTCGGCTGGTAACCCACGGCGGACGGCATACGACCCAGCAGTGCCGACACTTCGGTACCGGCCAGGGTGTAGCGGTAGATGTTGTCGACGAACAGCAGGACGTCCTTACCCTTGCCGTTTTCGTCCTTCTCGTCGCGGAAGTACTCGGCCATGGTCAGGCCGGTCAGGGCGACGCGCAGACGGTTGCCCGGCGGCTCGTTCATCTGGCCGTACACCATCGCCACCTTGTCCAGGACGTTGGAGTCCTTCATTTCGTGGTAGAAGTCGTTGCCCTCACGGGTACGCTCACCCACGCCGGCGAACACGGACAGACCGCTGTGCGCCTTGGCGATGTTGTTGATCAGTTCCATCATGTTGACGGTCTTGCCGACGCCGGCGCCGCCGAACAGGCCGACCTTGCCGCCCTTGGCGAACGGGCACATCAGGTCGATGACCTTGATGCCGGTTTCCAGCAGTTCGGTGGCCGGGCTCTGGTCTTCGTACGACGGGGCCGCACGGTGGATTTCCCAGCTGTCGCTGGCGGCCACCGGGCCGGCTTCGTCGATCGGACGGCCCAGCACGTCCATGATGCGGCCCAGGGTGCCAGCGCCGACCGGCACGGAGATGCCGCGGTCGGTGTTGACGGCCACCAGGTTGCGCTTCAGGCCGTCGGTGGAACCGAGGGCGATGGTACGCACCACGCCGTCGCCCAGCTGCTGCTGGACTTCGAGGGTGATTTCGGTGTTTTCAACCTTCAGTGCGTCGTACACCTTCGGCACCGACTCACGCGGGAATTCGACGTCGACGACCGCGCCGATGATCTGAACGATCTTGCCCTGACTCATTGCTGCATCCTCTAATGTGTGCTTTGAACGAACGCGGTCAGACTGCTGCCGCGCCGCCGACGATTTCGGAGATTTCCTGGGTGATCGCTGCCTGGCGCGCCTTGTTGTAGACGAGCTGCAGGGTACCGATCAGCTTGTTGGCGTTGTCGCTCGCCGCCTTCATCGCGACCATGCGTGCGGCATGTTCGGAGGCGACGTTTTCCAGCAGTGCCTGGTACACCAGCGATTCGATGTAACGCGTCATCACGTGCTCGAGCACGGTCGCGGCATCGGGTTCGTACAGGTAGTCCCAGTCATGGTGGGCGACCTGCTTTTCAGCCGGCGGCAGCGGCAGCAGCTGATCGAAGCTGGCCTTCTGCACCATGGTGTTCACGAAGCGGTTGTAGACCAGGTACACGCGGTCGACCTTGCCTTCGGTGAAGGCGTCGAGCATGACCTTGATCACACCGATCAGCGATTCCAGCTTCGGCACGTCGCCGATGTGGGTCACGCTGCCGACCATGTTGACCTTCACGCGGCGGAAGAAGGTCGATGCCTTCTGGCCGATGGTCACCAGGTCCACTTCAGCACCCTTGTCCTGCCATGCCTTGGCTTCGCCCAGCATCTTGCGGAACAGGTTGTTGTTCAGGCCGCCGGCCAGACCGCGATCGGAGGAGATCACGATGAACCCGACCCGCTTGACCTGCTCACGCTCGACCAGGAACGGATGCTGGTAATCGGTGCTGGCCTGGGCCAGGTGGCCGATCACCTGCTTCATCGCCTGCGCGTACGGACGCGAGGTCTTCATCCGATCCTGCGCCTTGCGGATCTTGGAGGCCGAGACCATTTCCAGGGCGCGCGTCACCTTGCGGGTGTTCTGCACGCTCTTGATCTTGGTTTTGATTTCGCGTCCGCTTGCCATCTCTTGTTTCCCGTGGCGCGGGGCTGTTGCCCCGCGTTGTTCAACCGTTTGTCATCTGGTCCAGCGGAGCATGGCTCCGCTCTACAGGACCGCGATTACCAGCTGCCGGTGGTCTTGAACTCGGCGATGCCCTTCTTGAAGGCACCTTCGATGTCGTTGTCCCAACCGCCGGTGGCGTTGACCTTGCTGACGAGCTCGCCCTGGGTGTTGGCGAAGTGGGCGTGCAGGCCTTCTTCGAACGCCAGCAGCTTGTTGACCGGCACGTCGTCCAGGTAGCCCTCGTTGACGGCGTAGATCGACAGCGCCTGGTTGGCGATGGACATCGGCGCGTACTGCTTCTGCTTCATCAGCTCGGTAACGCGCTGACCGCGCTCCAGCTGCTTGCGGGTCGCTTCGTCCAGGTCCGAGGCGAACTGCGCGAACGCAGCCAGCTCACGGTACTGGGCCAGCGAGATACGGATGCCGCCCGACAGCTTCTTGATGATCTTGGTCTGGGCCGAGCCACCGACGCGCGACACCGAGATACCGGCGTTCACGGCCGGGCGGATGCCGGCATTGAACAGGTCGGTTTCCAGGAAGATCTGGCCGTCGGTGATCGAGATCACGTTGGTCGGAACGAAGGCGGACACGTCGCCGGCCTGGGTTTCGATGATCGGCAGCGCGGTCAGCGAACCGGTCTTGCCGGTGACCTTGCCTTCGGTGAACTTCTCGACGTATTCCTCGGACACGCGGGCAGCGCGTTCCAGCAGGCGCGAGTGCAGGTAGAACACGTCACCCGGGTAGGCTTCACGGCCCGGCGGGCGCTTCAGCAGCAGCGAGATCTGGCGGTAGGCCACGGCCTGCTTGGACAGATCGTCGTACACGATCAGCGCGTCTTCGCCGCGGTCCATGAAGTACTCACCCATGGTGCAGCCCGAGTAGGCGCTGATGTACTGCATGGCAGCCGATTCGGAAGCGGTAGCGGCCACCACGATGGTGTGGGCCAGCGCGCCGTTCTCTTCCAGCTTGCGCACGATGTTGGCGATGGTCGAAGCCTTCTGGCCGATCGCAACGTACACGCACTTGATGCCGGTGCCCTTCTGGTTGATCACCGCATCGATGGCCATGGCGGTCTTGCCGGTCTGGCGGTCACCGATGATCAGCTCGCGCTGGCCACGGCCGATCGGGATCATCGAGTCGACCGACTTGTAACCGGTCTGCACCGGCTGGTCGACCGACTTGCGCCAGATCACGCCCGGAGCAACGCGCTCCACCGGGGCGGTGACGTCGGTGCCCAGCGGGCCCTTGCCGTCGATCGGTTCGCCCAGGGCGTTCACCACGCGGCCCAGCAGTTCCGGACCGACCGGCACTTCCAGGATGCGACCGGTGGTCTTGGCGACGTCGCCTTCGCGCAGGTGCTCGTAGTCACCCAGGACCACGGCGCCGACCGAGTCGCGCTCCAGGTTCAGGGCCAGGGCGAAGGTGTTGTTCGGCAGTTCGATCATTTCGCCCTGCATCACGTCGGCCAGACCGAAGATGCGCACGATGCCGTCGGACACGCTGGTCACGGTGCCTTCGTTGCGCGATTCCGCGGCCAGCTTGACCTTCTCGATGCGGTTCTTGATCAGTTCGCTGATTTCGGAGGGGTTGAGCGTGGTTGCCATCGTCAAGTCCTAGTGCCGGCAGCGGGGCCGGACGTTAAATGAATTCAGTTAGCGAGCGCGGTCTGCAGACGGGCCAGCTTGCCCTTCAGCGAACCATCGATGACCACGTCGCCGGCATCGATCACGGCGCCGCCGATCAGCGAGGCATCCACCGCGGTGGTCACATCGACCTCGCGGTTGAAGCGCTTGCGCAGCGCGACCTTGATCGCGTCCAGCTCGCCGGCCGACAGTTCGGCGGCCGAGGTCACGGTGGCCTTGACCACGTGTTCGGCTTCGGCGCGCAGGGCGTCGTACATGCCGGCGATTTCCGGCAGCAGCGGCAGACGATGCGATTCGGCCAGGATGGCCAGGAAACGCGAGTAGCTTTCGCCGTGGTTCACCGGCGCCAGCAGGGCGACGGCGTCGTCACGACCCAGCTCCGGGTTGGCGAGCAGGGCCGCCACGCGCGGGTCGGCGGCGACGTGGGCGGAGAACGCGAGGGCGTCCGACCACGGCGCGAACGTGCCTTCGTCGCGCGCGGTCGCGAAGGCGGCGCGGGCGTACGGGCGGGCAAGCGTGAGGGCCTGGCTCATCCTTAGATCTCCGAGGCCAGCTCGTCGAGCAGCGCCTTGTGGGCGTTGGCGTCGATTTCGCGCTTGAGCAGCTTTTCGGCACCGGTCACGGCCAGCGCGGACACCTGCTTGCGCAGATCTTCACGGGCACGGTTGGCGGCGGCGTCGATTTCAGCCTGGGCCAGTTCCTTCTGACGGGTGGCTTCGGTGATCGCTTCGGTACGGGCAGCGTCGACGATCTGGTTGGCGCGCGCGTGGGCCTGGTCGATGATCTCGTTGGCCTTGGTGCGTGCGTCCTTCAGTGCTTCGTTGACCTTTTCCTGCGCCTGGGCCAGATCTTTCTGGCTGCGGTCGGCAGCGGCGAGGCCTTCAGCAATCTTCTGCTGGCGCTCTTCGATCGCGTTCATCAGCGGCGGCCAGATCTTGGTCGCGATGATCCAGATCAGACCAGCGAAGGCGAGCGCCTGCGCAAGAAGGGTGAAATTGATATTCATGGTTAGCTCGATCGCTGGTTTCGGGGTGGATGCGCCGCCGGAGCGGCGCACCCGGACCTTCATCCGAAACCGGGTGCATCAGCACCCGGTCGTCTCAAACCGCTGTATCAGCCGGCCAGAGCCTTGGTGACGGCGCCAGCGAAGGCGGCCGACAGCGGGTTGGCGAAGGCCAGCAGCAGGCCGACGGCGACCGAGATGATGAACGCGGCGTCGATCAGGCCGGCGGTGATGAACATGCGGACCTGCAGGACCGGGATCAGTTCCGGCTGGCGGGCGGCCGACTCCAGGAACTTACCAGCCATGATGGCCAGACCCAGACCGGCGCCCAGCGCGGCCAGGCCGATCATGATGCCGACGGCAAGGGCGGTGGAGCTCTGAATCTGCGCGAAGTTGGTCAGGACGGCGAAGTACATGGTTATCTCCAGGAACTAAGTTGCTAAGGGTGATGAAACGGATGAAGGTTGAAACGCGTTGAAGCTTGGAACTTTAGTGAGCGTCTTCCGACAGGCTCAGGTACACGATCGACAGCATCATGAAGATGAAGGCCTGCAGCGGGATCACCAGCAGGTGGAACAGCATCCAGCCGAGGCCGAACGCACCACCGGCAATGGCACCGAAGAAACCGGCACCACCCAGCACCCAGATCAGCAGGAACACGATTTCGCCGCCGAACATGTTGCCGAACAGTCGCATCGCCAGCGAGATCGGCTTGCTCAGCCACTCGACGATGTTCAGGATCAGGTTGAACGGCATCATCCACTTGCCGAACGGCGCCGTCAGGAATTCCTTGATGAAACCCAGCAGGCCCTTCGACTTCAGGGCGAAGAACAGCATCAGGAAGAACACGCTGAAGGCCATGCCCAGGGTGGCGTTGACGTCAGCGGTCGGCACCGGCTTCCAGGAGTGGATACCGGCCATTTCCAGCGGCTTGGCGATGAAATCGGCCGGGATCATCTTCAGCAGATTCATCAGCAGAATCCAGAAGAAGATGGTGATGGCGATCGGCGTGACCAGCTTGCTCTTGCCGTGGTAGGTGTCCTTGGCCTGGCGGTCGACGAACTCCAGGCAGATTTCCACGAACGCCTGCCACTTGCCCGGCACGCCGGCGGTGGCCTTGCGGGTGCCCAGCCAGAACGCCACCACGATCACCAGGCCCATCAGGACGGCAGTGAGAATGGTGTCGACGTGGATGTGCCAGAACATCCCTTCGCCGTTACCGACCGGGGCGGTCAGGTTCTGCAGGTGATGCTGGATGTAGCTGGTAGGGGTTAGAGCCTCGCCCGCCATGTGTCCGGAACCTTCGTTAATTGAATTTTTGTCAACGCCTGGCCATGGCCAGGACCTGGAACATCAAACCGACGGCGATACCGGCCAGCAGCGCCAATGCAGGCAGCTTGAAGACCAGGAACCCCACCAGCAGGACGCCGAAAACCACGACCCACTTGGCGACGATCGCGACAATCAGCCGCGCCATCGCCGAACCCGCTGCCACCGCCCCACCACTGAGCGCCATCCGTGCCGCCACCCAGCCACCGGCCGAGATCGCCACCCCGGACGCCAGCGCGCCAAGGGCATACTTCGGCCCTACCAGAAGGAAGGCCAGAGCCAGCACAGCGACTGCAGCCAGCGGGTAGACCGCGGCGCGCAGCATCAGTCGCCGACCCGCTTCAACGGAGTTCAGCACAGGACGTCCCACGTGGTTACAAGTGAATGGCTGAGGCTGCTGAAACAGGGGGTGCCTCATCGAGCCGCCAAATTATAGCAATGGGACAATTTGCGAGACAACCGCTGCCTGTTCATCCCGGAAGCCGCAAGTTGCGGGAACGGCAGGTTTTTTAGGGCCCAGCAGGGGGACAATGGCGTCCGCCGCATGCTGCAGCGCAGCGTATTGAACTTTGGTCGCACGGCCGGGAACTTTCCCACACGCCTGCAGTCTGACCTTTCGACCTGCCTGCTGCACTTCCTCGTCGATGCTCCGCCCTGCAGGTCCCAGGATGGCCCCGAAGCGCGCTCCGGGGCCATCTTCTTTGCAACGTCATGACTGCGCTGAACCGTCCACGCAACGTGGACCATACGTTCACGTAGGGTGGACGCGCGCGTCCGGCACAGTGGCCTTCATCCCGAATGAACCACCGCAAGGACTCTCTGATGCGCTCCGTACCCACCCTGCTCGCCCTGTCGCTGCTCGCCGCCGGCGCTTCCTTCGCTTCGTCCGCCCACGCTGCCGAAGGCGATGACCGTTTCGCCCTGCGCCTGGGTGCGATGAACATCGATTCGGACAACACGCTGCGTGGCCAGACCAACGTGGCCGGCCAGGACATCGGTTTTTCCGAGGATTTCAAGCTGGGCGGCAAGGAATGGGAACCGCGCGTTGACGGTATGTTCCGCATCAGCAACCGCCAGCGCCTGCTGTTCAACTACTTCAAGTACGACAAGGACCGCCGCGAAACGCTGGGCCAGGACATCACTTTCGGTGATGTGAACGTGCCGGCCGACAGCTTCGTCAAGGCCGAGCTGAAGTACCAGGTGGCCAGCCTGGTGTACGACTACTCGGTGGTGGACACCGAGACCTTCGACCTCGGCCTGCAGCTGGGTGCCGAGTATGCCAAGGTCAGCACCAAGGGTTACGCCGATCTGGGCACGCTGTATGAAGGCCAGTTCCTGGACGAGAAGACCGACGGCGTGGCCCCGGTGGTCGGTGCGCGCCTGAGCTTCACCCCGTCGGAGAAGTGGATGATCACCGTGCAGGGCCAGTACCTGAACACCCGCTGGGGCAGCTTCGACGACTACAAGGGCGACCTGAGCCGCGCCAACGCCATTGTCGATTACCGCTTCACCGATAACTTCGGCATCTTCGCCGGCTACGACTGGTTCAAGCTGGACGCCGACAAGAAGGGCAGCGACGGCACCATCGGCCTGAAGCAGGAATTCAAGGGCCCGGTGGCCGGCATCAGCGTCAGCTTCTAAGCGTTACCGTTCTCTCTCTCCAACGCGGCGCCTGGGCAACCAGGCGCCGCGTTTTTTGTGTTTACGCGCAGGGTTGGCGGGTCGAACACGTGGCTGATGGTGTGTCGGGCGCTGGCTGTGGAGGGCGCTGCGTGCGAATGTCCCCCGGCGCCGGCCTGCGGCCGTCCCCTCCTCCTTTAATTCGCACGCAGCGCCCTCCACAGCCGCGTGCCAGGCATCGCCTCTGCCACAGGAAGAAACAGGGGCACTGTCTTTGCCCGCCGAAAGCCCAGCCGCGTTGCGGGTGGCAGGCATTCCGGCAAATTCAAGGAGGAGGCTGGCGCCGCCAGGCGTCAGCCGGGGGACATTTGCCGGAATGCCTGCCACCCGCGGCGCGGCCCCGACCCTCGCCACAGTGGCAATCGAAGCCCCACGCAATCTTCAGGCAACAAAAAACCCGGCTTTCGCCGGGTTTTCTGTTTACAGCGCGCGGGCGCCTTACTTCTTCTTCGGCATGTACAGATCGGTGATGGTGCCGTCGTAGATTTCCGAGGCCATCGCCACCGATTCGCTCAGCGTCGGGTGCGCATGGATGGTGTGGCCGATGTCTTCGGCTTCGGCACCCATTTCAATGGCCAGGCCGATTTCGGCCAGCAGGTCACCGGCATGCACGCCGACGATGGCACCACCGATGATGCGGTGGGTCTCTTCGTCGAAGATCAGCTTGGTGAAGCCTTCGGTACGACCGATGCCGATCGCGCGGCCGCTGGCGGCCCACGGGAACTTGGCCACGCCCACCTTCAGGCCCTTGGCCTTGGCTTCGGTCTCGGTCACGCCCACCCAGGCGATTTCCGGGTTGGTGTAGGCCACCGACGGAATCACCCGGGCGACCCATTCCTTCTTGTGGCCGGCCGCCACTTCGGCCGCCAGCTTGCCTTCATGCGTGGCCTTGTGGGCCAGCATCGGGTTGCCGACGATATCGCCGATGGCAAAGATGTGCGGCACGTTGGTGCGCATCTGCCGGTCGACCGGAATGAAGCCGCGGTCGGTGACCTGCACGCCGGCCTTTTCGGCATCGATCTTCTTGCCGTTCGGCGAGCGGCCCACGGCCACCAGCACGCGGTCGAAGGTGCCCTGCGCCAACGCCGGCGCCTGGCCTTCCTCGGCGGCCTCGAAGGTGACCGTGATGCCCTTGGCATCGGCGGTGACGCCCGACGCCTTGGTCTTCAGGTGCACTTCAATGCCCTGCTTCTTCAGGCGGTCGGCCAGCGGCTTGACCAGGTCCTTGTCGGCACCCGGCATCAGCTGGTCCATGAACTCGACCACGGTGACCTTGCTGCCCAGCGCGCCATACACGGTGGCCATTTCCAGGCCGATGATGCCGCCGCCGACGACCAGCAGCGAACCCGGCACTTCGGCCAGCTCCAGCGCGTCGGTGGAATCCATCACGCGCTTGTCGTCCCACGGGAAGTTCGGCAGCTTCACCGCCTGCGAACCGGCGGCGATGATGCACTTCTGGAAGCGCAGCAGCTGGGTGCTGCCGTCAGCTGCAGTGATTTCCAGCTCGTTGGCGGAAACAAACTTGCCCACGCCCTGCACGCTGCGGACCTTGCGCTGCTTGGCCATGCCGGCCAGGCCCTTGGTCAGCTGGTTGACGACCTTTTCCTTGTACTGGCGCAGCTTGTCCAGGGTGATGGTCGGCTTGCCGAACTCGACGCCGAAATCACCGGCATGGGCCACTTCGTCGATGACCGCCGCGGCGTGCAGCAGGGCCTTGGACGGAATGCAGCCCACGTTGAGGCAGACGCCGCCGAGGCTGGCGTAGCGCTCGACCAGCACCGTATCCAGGCCCACGTCGGCGGCGCGGAAGGCGGCGGTGTAGCCGCCCGGGCCCGAGCCCAGCACGACCATTTCGCATTCGATGTCGGCCGGCTTGCCGCTGGACAGCGCCGGCTTCGGCACGGCCGGCTCGGCCGGGGCGCGGTGCGACGGGGTGACCGGCGGCTTGCTGGCCGGGGCGGCCGCTGCCGGGGCCGGCGCGGCGGCCTTGGCCGGGGCTTCGGCGGCGCCTTCAGCGTCCAGCAGCACGACCACGGCGCCCTCGGAGAGCGTGTCGCCCAGCTTGACCTTGATTTCCTTCACCACGCCGGCGGCCGACGACGGCACTTCCAGGGTGGCCTTGTCCGATTCCAGGGTCACCAGGCCCTGGTCCTTCTTCACCGTGTCGCCGACGGCGACCAACACTTCGATCACCGGCACATCGCTGTAATCGCCGATGTCGGGAACCTTGACTTCAATCGTGGCCATGGTGGTTTTCCTCGTGCCCGGCCGGGGGTGCCGGCGGGCTGTCACTGCATCTGTTCACGCGGCCGCGCCAGGGGCAGCGGCCGCACGGTGGGGGCGAAGCGGTGCCTTACAGCAGCACGCGGCGCATGTCGGCCAGTACCTGCGACAGGTACGTGGTGAAGCGTGCGGCCAGGGCGCCATCGATGACGCGGTGGTCGTAGCTCAGCGACAGCGGCAGCATCAGCTTCGGTGCGAATTCCTTGCCATTCCAGACCGGCTGGATGGAGGACTTGGACACGCCCAGGATGGCCACTTCCGGTGCATTGACGATCGGGGTGAACGCGGTGCCACCGATGCCGCCCAGCGAGCTGATCGAGAAGCAGCCGCCGCTCATGTCGGCCGGGCCCAGCTTGCCGTCGCGCGCCTTCTTGGCCAGTTCGCCGGTTTCCTGGGCGATCTGCACCACACCCTTCTTGTCCACGTCGCGGATGACCGGCACGACCAGGCCGTTCGGCGTATCGGCAGCGAAACCGATGTGGAAGTACTTCTTCAGGGTCAGGTTTTCACCGCTGGCATCGAGCGAGGCGTTGAATTCCGGGAACTTCTTCAGCGCCGCGGCACTGGCCTTGATCAGGAAGGCGAGCATGGTCAGCTTGATGCCGGCCTTCTCGTTTTCCTTGTTCAGCGCCACGCGCAGGCCTTCCAGATCGGTGATGTCGGCCTGTTCGAACTGGGTGACGTGCGGGATCATGGCCCAGTTGCGGGCCAGGTTCGCGCCGGAGATCTTCTTGATGCGCGACAGCGGCTGCACTTCGGTTTCGCCGAACTTGCTGAAGTCGACCTTCGGCCACGGCAGCAGGTTCAGGCCACCACCGGCAGCAGCGGCGGCACCGCCGGCAGCCGGCACGCCACCACTGAGCGCGGCCTTGACGAACTTCTGCACGTCACCCTTGGTGATGCGGCCGCCCTTTTCGGTGCCGCTGATCTGCAGCAGGTCCACGCCCAGTTCGCGAGCGAACACGCGAACGGCCGGGGTGGCATAGGGCACCTTGGCCGGCAGCACGCCATCGGCGTTGAACTGCACCGGCGGGCTGGACGGCGCGCCTGCGGACGGGGCGGCGGCAGCCGGCGCCGGGGCGCTGACCTGGGCCGGGGCCGGTGCGGCGGCCGGCGCGGCAGCCACCGGCGCCGGGGCAGCAGCGGCCGGAGCGGCAGCGCCCTCGGCCTCGATGATGGCGACCACGGCGCCCTGCGACAGGGTATCGCCGACCTTGACCTTCAGCGCCTTGACCACGCCAGCGACCGAGGACGGCACTTCCATGGTGGCCTTGTCGCTTTCCAGCGTGACCAGACCCTGATCCTTCTTCACCGTGTCGCCCACGGCGACCAGCACTTCAATGACCGGGATGTCGGTGTAATCGCCGATGTCCGGCACCAGGGCTTCAACCGCACCGCCACTGGCGGCCGGGGCGGCCGGGGCAGCAGCGGCCGGGGCCGGCGCGCTCTGGGTGGCGGCGGCCGGGGCAGCGGCCTTGGCCGGGGCGGCAGCGGCGGGCTTGGCGGCCTCGCCTTCGGCCACTTCGATCAGCGCCACGACCTTGCCCTCGGACAGGTTGTCGCCGACCTTGACCTTGATTTCCTTGACCACACCGGCGACCGAGGACGGCACTTCCATGGTGGCCTTGTCGCTTTCCAGCGTAACCAGGCCCTGGTCCTTCTTGACCGTATCGCCGACGGCGACAAGCACCTCGATTACCGGGATATCGCTGTAGTCACCGATATCGGGGACAAGTGCTTCCTTGATTTCGGCCATGGGGATAACTCCGGCAATCTGGTGTAGGGAAACGTCTATTGTGCGGCCAGCGGGGGCCAGCGCCAACCGTTACAGGTGTTTTCAGTACGCACGCCACCGGGACACGCTGTTGCCACGGGCCTGCGCGGCCTTCCAGTCGGTAGCGTATTGTCCCGATGATGTCCGCTTCATGTCGCCAGCGCATCGGCCACCGGCTGCCAGGCCTGGCGCAGGCGGGGCAAGGACCAGGCGGCATTGGCCGGGCTGGTGGAGGGCAAGGCCAGCACCGGCGGCGGCGCCGCCAGCTGTGGCAGCACCCAGCGCCGGAAGGCCTGCGCGGCGGCGGCACCGTTGCAGCCGATCAGCACCAGCGACGGCAGGCCCGCGATCAAGGCGGGCAGCGCATTGGGCACTTCGCTGCCACGCACGATGTCCGCATCCAGGCTGCCGCGCCGCTGGCACTGCCCGATCACGTCCCACACCCCCACCCGCGCAGCGGCCAGCGCGTGCAGTCGCTGCGCGTACGGCAGGTCCGCATCGAAACCGCACAGCGCGCCCAGCAGCGGCCAGAAACGATTGCGCGGGTGCGCGTAGTACTGCTGTTCCTGCAGTGATGCCACGCCCGGCATCGAACCCAGCAACAGCACGCGACAGTCGGTGTTCACCTGCGCGGCAAGACCGATGCAGAGGTGCTCGACACTCACATCTTCTGCAACAGCATGAACATTACGACGCATCAAAAACCCCTTTGAAACAGCACTTTCGCGCTGCTCGCTGAACAAGGAAAACCATTTTTTAACGCGCGTCGGATTCGATTCATGTTGGGGCGACTACGGTGTGCTCGCCCCGCAACCGGGGGCTTAAAACAAGAAATATCAGGAGATTCCCCCATGCGCTCCATCCGTATTCTGAGCCTCGCCCTGCTGACCTCCGCCGCCTTTGCGCCGGCCGCATTCGCCCAGGACAGCAGCAGCACCGACACCGCCTCGGGCAAGCATTTTGCCGTGGTTGGCGGCGTGACGCTGCTGCAGCCGAAGAACGATCCGATTGAAGGCGTGAAGAAGGTCGATGGTGGCCCGGCGCCGACCGTCAGCTTCAGCTACTACGTCAACGACAACTGGGCCGTTGAACTGTGGGGCGCCGCCGACAAGTTCGACCACCGCGTGAAGGGTCCGGGCGACGCCCGCCTGGGCAGCGTCGAGCAGCAGCCGGTCGCGCTGAGCGGCCAGTACCACTTCGGCCAGGCCGACAACGTGTTCCGTCCGTTCGTGGGCGTGGGCTACTTCCAGTCGGCCTTCAGCAATGAATCGCTGTCCGATGGCAGCACCTCGGACATCCGCCTGAAGGATGCCAAGGGCGTGATCGGTACCGTCGGCGTGGACATGAACATCAACTCCACCTGGTTCGCCCGTGCTGACGCGCGCTACATGCGCTCGCGCCCGGACGTGAAGATCGATGGCGTGAAGGTGGGTGAAGCCAAGATCGACCCGTGGACCGTGGGCGTCGGTATCGGTGCCCGCTTCTAAGCGCGTACCCGCTTCACTGCAGTAACACGACGGGCCCTGCGGGCCCGTCGTCGTTTCCGTCACCACGGAATTGACTGGTAGAGTCGACTGTCAGTCGACTGCCCTGTTCGGTAGAGTCGAGCTTGCTCGACTGTTTCTCCAGCAGTCGAGCAAGCTCGACTCTACGCGGGAGGCAGTCGAGCAAGCTCGACTCTACACAGCTGCGGGAACGCCCATGCACGACGTAGACCTGCTGGTGATCGGTGGCGGCATCAACGGTGCCGGCATCGCCCGTGATGCCAGCGGCCGCGGCCTGCGCGTTCTGCTGTGCGAACAGCACGATCTGGCCGCACACACCTCCAGCGCCAGCAGCAAGCTGATCCACGGCGGCCTGCGCTACCTGGAACAGGGCGAGTTCGCGCTGGTGCGCAAGGCACTGGGCGAACGCGAGGTCGTTCGCCGTCAGGCCCCCTTCCTGGTGCAGCCGCTGCGCTTCGTGCTGCCGTGGGAACCGCACCTGCGGCCGCGCTGGATGCTGCGCCTGGGCCTGTGGCTGTACGACCACCTGGGCCAACGCAGCCCTGCCTTCCCTGCGGCACGTGCGCTGAACGTCCAGGCCGACCCGCTCGGCGCGCTGCTGCAGCCGCATCTGCAGCAGGGCTTCAGCTATGCCGACGCGCAGGTGGATGACGCACGCCTGGTGCTGCTCAACGCGCTCGATGCCGCTCACCGCGGCGCGCGCGTCCTTACCCGCACCCGCTGCCTGCAGGTAGAGCGGCACGGCTCGCACTGGCAGGCGCTGCTGCAGACCGCCGCCGAACCGCCCTTCACGGTGCATGCCCGCGCCGTGGTGAACGCCGCTGGACCCTGGGCCGGCAGCCTGCTGCAGCAGATGCAGGGCGACAGTGGCGCCCCGGCCCTGCGCCTGGTGCAGGGCAGCCACATCGTGCTGCGCCGGCCCTGGCCCAGCCACAGCGCCTGCCTGCTGCAGCAGCCCGATGGCCGCGTGGTGTTCCTGCTGCCCTTCGCCGGCGACCACCTGCTGGTCGGCACGACCGATACCGACTATCACGGCGACCCGGCCCGCTGCAGCGTGCTGCCCAGCGAAGTGGACTATCTGTGTGCTGCGGCCGGCCGCTATCTGCGCGATCCGGTCACGCCGACGCAGGTGGTCTGGCAGTTTGCGGGGGTTCGCCCACTGCTGGCCGACCCGGACCCGCGCGCGGCGCGCCTGAGCCGCGACTACCGGCTGCAACTGCAGGACGACGGCGCTGCGGCGCTGCACGTGCTGGGCGGCAAACTGACCACCTACCGGGTGCTGGCCGAACAGGCCCTCGAACTGCTGCGCAGCGCGCTGCCGCAGATGGGCCCGGCCTGGACCGCACATGGCCCTGCCCTGCCCGGCAGCGACTGGGGCGATGCGGCACGGGCCACCCAGCAGTTGCAGCAGCGCGCGCCGTGGTTGCCTGCCGGCGTGGCGCAACGTTGGGCCCACGCCTACGGCAGCCGCAGCGCCGAACTGCTGGGGGACGCGCATGATCTGCACGCGCTGGGCGAAGACTTCGGTGGCGGCCTGCATGCACGCGAAGTGACGTTCCTGCGCGAACACGAATGGGCACGCAGTGCCGATGACGTGCTGTGGCGCCGGAGCAAGCTCGGCCTGCGCCTGGATGCATCGCAGGCAGCACGCCTGCAGACCTGGATGCAGGACCGGTAGCGTCGAGCTTGCTCGACTGGCCTTTCGTAGAGTCGAGCTTGCTCGACTGGCCTTTCGTAGAGTCGAGCTTGCTCGACTGCCCTGCTTCGTAGAGTCGAGCTTGCTCGACTGCCGTGGAAAGCAGTCGAGCAAGCTCGACTCTACGGATCGCAAGCATTCCCGCATCCCCGCAGGCCATACAGATCGCAAGCATTCCCGCATCCCCGCAGGCCATACAGATCGCAAGCATTCCCGCATCCCCGCAGGCCATACGGATCGCAAGCATTCCCGCATCTCCGCAGGCCATACGGATCGCAAGCATTCCCGCATACCCGCAGGCCATACAGATCGCAAGCATTCCCGCATCCCCGCAGGCCATACAGATCGCAACCATTCCCGCATCCCGCAGGCCATACAGATCGCAAGCATTCCCGCATCCCCGCAGGCCGTACAGATCGCAAGCATTCCCGCATCCCCGCAGCCCATCCAGATCGCAGGCAATCCCACACAACCGCAGCCCGTACAAACCCCAAGCAATCCCCCACACCGCACCATCGCTGGCGATGCCGTACGATTTCCCCATCGCCACCGGAGACGCCCCATGACGCCCCGCTACGTGCTGGCCATCGACCAGGGCACCACCAGTTCCCGCGCCATCCTGTTCGACCACGCCGGCGATATCGTCGGCAGTGCGCAGCGCGAGTTCGCGCAGATCTTCCCCCAGCCCGGCTGGGTCGAACATGACCCACGCGAAATCCTCACCAGCGTCTACGCCACCCTGACCGAACTGCTCAGCCGCGAACAGATCGATCCGCGCCAGATCGCGGCGCTGGGCATCACCAACCAGCGCGAAACCACCGTGGTCTGGGACCGCGCCACCGGCCAGCCGATCCACAACGCCCTTGTCTGGCAGTCGCGGCAGAGCCAGGCCATCTGCGAGCGCCTGCGCGCCGAGGGCCACGAAGCGCTGGTGCGCGAGCGCACCGGCCTGTTGATCGACGCCTATTTCTCCGCCACCAAGGTGCGCTGGATCCTGGACCACGTGCCCGGTGCGCAGCAGCGTGCCGAGCGCGGCGAGCTGCTGTTCGGCACCATCGACAGCTGGCTGGTGTGGAACCTGAGCGGTGGCCAGGCCCACGTGACCGATTACAGCAACGCCGCGCGCACGCTGCTGTTCAACATCCACACGCTGGACTGGGACGCTGACCTGCTGGCACTGCTGGACATCCCGCGCGCCATGCTGCCGCAGGTACGCGATTCCAGTGCGGTGTACGCGCATACGCGGCCGCAGTTTTTCTTCGACCACCCCATTCCCATTGCCGGCATCGCCGGCGACCAGCAGGCCGCCCTGTTCGGCCAGGCCTGCTTCACCCCCGGGCGGGTCAAGAACACCTATGGCACCGGCTGTTTCATGCTGATGCACACCGGCGAACAGGCGGTGCGCTCACGCAACGGCCTGCTGACCACCATCGCCTGGGGTCTGCACGGCAAAGTGGAATACGCACTGGAAGGCTCGATCTTCGTGGCCGGTTCGGTGGTGCAGTGGCTGCGCGACGGCCTGCGCATGATCGACCATGCCAGCCAGAGCCAGGCACTGGCCGCGCAGGTGCCCGACAGCGGCGGCGTGTACCTGGTGCCGGCCTTCGTGGGCCTGGGCGCGCCCTACTGGCGCAGCGATGTGCGTGGGGCGATGTTCGGCCTGTCACGCGGCACCAGCAAGGCCCACTTCGCACGTGCCGCGCTGGAAGCCATGGCCTACCAGACCCGTGACGTGCTCGATGCCATGCAGTCCGACGCCGGCATCGCGCTGAGCGAACTGCGCGCCGACGGCGGTGCGATCGCCAATGATTTCCTGGCCGGGTTCCAGGCGGACATCCTGGGCGTGCCGTTGCTGCGGCCGCGATTGACCGAGACCACCGCGTTGGGTGCAGCCTATCTGGCCGGGCTGGCGGTGGGCTTCTGGGAGAGCCGCGAGCAGATTGCCGCGCAGTGGGGCCTGGACCGGCGCTTCGAGCCGCAGATGGAGGCGGCCCGCCGCGAAAAGCTGTACGCCGGCTGGCAGCAGGCGGTGGCCGCAACACTGGCCTTCCACGTCGATTGAGATCGGTAGCGCCGGGCCATGCCCGGCGAATCCCGAACCCGCCGGGCATCGCCCGGCGGCCCCCCACCATCAGAACGCCGGCAGCACCGAGCCCTTGTACTTGGTTTCGATGAAGGCCTTCACCTGCGGGCTGGTGAGCGCCTTGGCCAGCTTCTGCACGCGCGCATCGTCCTTGTTGTCCGGGCGCGCCACCAGGAAGTTCACGTACGGCGAATCCTTGCTTTCGATCGCCAGCGCATCCTGGGTCGGGTTCAGGCCGGCATCCAGCGCGTAGTTGGTGTTGATCAGGGCCAGGTCCACCTGGTCCAGCACACGCGGCAGCATGGCCGAATCCAGCTCGCGGAACTTCAGCTTCTTCGGGTTGGACACGATGTCGCGCTGGGTCGAAAGCGCGTTGGTCGGGTCCTTCAGTTCGATCAACCCGGCCTTGTGCAGCAGGATCAGCGCGCGGCTGTTGTTGCTGGGATCGTTGGGAATGACCACGTCGGCGCCTTCGCGCAGCTCGGCCAGCGACTTCACCTTGCGCGAGTACGCACCGAAGGGCTCGATGTGCACGCCGATCACCTTGGTCAGGTCGGTCTTGCGATCGCGGTTGTAGGCGTCCAGGTACGGCTCGGTCTGGAAGTAGTTGGCGTCCACCTGCTTCTGCACCAGCTGGTCGTTGGGCTGCACGTAGTCGTTGAACACGCGCACGTCCAACTCCACGCCTTCCTGCTTCAGGATCGGCTTGACCACCTCCAGGATCTCCGCGTGCGGCACCGCCGTGGCGGCCACCACCAGTTTCTGCGAGGGCTCGCCGGACTTGCCGCAGGCGGTCAGGGCCAGCGCAGCGGCGAACAGGGGCAGCAACAGGGTCTTCTTCATGGGTGCAGGGGGTCTCTCGGGGGGAGGGTCAGGATTTTTCGTAGTTGCTCAGGGCCAGGTCAAGCAGCGCCTTGGCCTGCTCGCGCAGCATCACCGGTTCGACGATCTCGGCGTCGGAGCCGTAGTGCAGCACATCCATCAGCAGCTCGCGCGAAACACTGTAGGGCACTTTCAGCTCATAGCGGCCATCGGGCAGGAAACGCCCCTGCTGCTTGGAATGCCAGTGCTCATCGGCCACCCAGCGCGCCGCCTTGGCGCTGAACAGGATGGTCGCCCAGCCCTTGGGCGCGCCGGAGAAGATGCCGTAGCTGGCGCCCAGCTGTTCGTCCAGCTCGGTGTCGGCCACGTCCCTGGCGCCTTCGTCCACCACCCGCGCCTTGTACACGCGATCCACGGCGAAGCTGCGCAGCGCCTCGCGGTCGTGGTCCCAGGCATCCAGGTACCAGTTGTCGCGGTAGTGGGTCAGGCGCTGCGGTGACACCGTGCGCCGGGTCGGCTCGTCGGTGGAGCGGGCGCGGTATTCGAAGGCCAGCTGCTTGCGCTCCAGCACGGCCGACGCCACGGTACGGAAGCTGGCTTCGTCGAACTTGCGGCCGCGGTGCGGAATGACCCGCACGCGGTCGACCGGCCAGCTGGACACACCGGCCTGGGCGGCCAGCAGGCCCTCGATGCGCTGCTGCAGCGGCGCCAGCACCGACGACAGCACGCCGCCGCCGGTGCGCGCCAGCAGGTGCTGCGAGGCCAGCAGGGCATGCAGTTCCTCGGAACTGAGCCACAGCCCGGGCAGCTCGAAGCGGTCGCTTTCATCGGCCTGGTAACGGAAGCCGGCCTCGCCATCGCCCTCGATCGGCGCCATCAGCGCATCGCGCAGGAAGGCCAGATCGCGGTAGACGGTGGCGCGGGAACACGCGAGCTTGTCCTGCAGCGTCGCCACCGTCACCGGGTAGCGAGCGGACTTGAGCAGACGATGCAGGGCGGTGATGCGTTCGTATCGGTCCATACCCCCGATTATGTCCGAGTCGCGGGCGTTGTGTGGGGGCTTTGGGCTATCGTGGGCGCCCCCTGCCCCATGGACGCCCCGATGCGCCGGTTGCCCGCCCTGCCCCTGCTGGCCTGCCTGTTGCTGGCCGGCTGCGATCGCGCCCCCGCGCCCGCGCCTGCTGCCGCACCGGTTCCCGCCGCTGACGCCGCCCAGGCCGTGCTGGCGGCCAGCCAGCGCTTCGCCGCCCTGCGCAGCTTCCATGCCGAACTGGACGTGCGCGGCGGCCCCCGCCCGGTACGCAGCGCGATGGACTTCGTGGCGCCGGACCGCTTCCGTGTACAGACCCCGGCCGGCGCACAGATCATCATCGGCGACACCTTGTTCCTGCAGGCCGAAGGCGCGATCCGCCAGGTGCCGCTGCCGGCAGGCGCGCTGGAACAGTGGCGCAGCCCGCTGCCGGCCGACGCCGATCCGGCGGCCCTGCAGGTGGAAGACCTGGGCAGCCAGGCGCTGGACGGGGTGGCCACGCGCCACTACCGGCTGCGCAGCGGCCCCGGCGAACACCTGGATTACTGGGTGGACGACCAGGGCCTGCCGCGGCAGATCCTGCGCAGCGGCACCGCCCAGGATGGGCCATACCAGCTGCGGCTGCGCTATTCGCGCTTCAACGACCCGGCCCTGCGCGTCGATCTGCCCTGAATGGGGAGCGGCGGCAACGCCTGCTGAAGCCCGCGCACCGATGGGTCGGCCTGTCATCGACCATCCAGTATCATCACGGGTTGTTAACCGCTTCGGAGAAGCCTTGATGTCCCTGCGTTTGTCCCTGCTGGTCCCCCTGCTGCTGTGTGCGCCGCTGGCCTACGCGCAGGACGCATCCGAGCTGGCGGCGATGACCTCGCCATGGAGTGGCAGCGGCGGCGAGCTGGGCTTCGCGTCGGCACGCGGCAACAGCAGCACCGAAAGCGCCAACGGCAGCCTGCGCCTGCGCTACACCGACGATGACTGGGTGCACACCATGGATCTGTTCGGCCTGCGCTCGAGCTCCAAGGTGACCGAGACCAACGACGACGGCACCACCACCCGCCGCACCAACACCACGGCCAACCGTTACACCGGTGCTGCCGGCAGCGCGCTGCAGCTGGGCGAGCACCGCCAGCTGTCGGCCAAGGTGCGTTTCGAGCGCGATGACTTCGCCACCTACGACCGCCGCAGCTCGTTCGGCCTGGGCTACGGCACCCGCCTGTGGAACACCGAGCGCTTCTACTTCGACGCGCTGATCGGCCCGGGTGTCAGCCGCACCCACAGCACCGAAGACGACCGCACCCGCACCGGCCTGATCGGCCAGGGTCAGTTCGAACTGAAGTATTCGCTGACCGACAACACCGACCTGATCAACAACCTGTTGGTGGAATCGGGCTCGTACAATACCTTCGGCCAGAATGACTTCGGCGTGTCGGTAAGCATGAACGAACACCTGGCACTGAAGGCCGGCTGGCAGGCGCGTTACAACAGCGACGTGGCCGACGACAAGCGCAAGACCGATACCCTGACCACGATGAACGTGGTCTACAAGTTCAAATAAGAAACGGTTCTGTAGAGTCGAGCTTGCTCGACTGCCTGGCCAACAGCAGTCGAGCATGGCTCGACTCTACATAAGAAGCAGTCGAGCAAGCTCGACTCTACGGAATCCGGGTTCGTTCAGACGTTCAGCAGTTCGCCGGCGCCGGCATCCAGCAGCATCTTCGCCACCTGCTGGCCCAGTGCGTCCGGATCGCTGCCCGGCCCGACCGCCTCGGCCCGCACCGCGCTGCCATCACTGGCGCTGCCGACCAGGCCCTGCAGGTGCAGATCCGTCCCCTGCCATTGCGCGATGGCCGCCACCGGCACATGGCAACTGCCATGCAGCGCGCGGTTCATCGCCCGCTCGGCCTCCACGCAGGCACGCGTGGCCGCATCGTCCAGGCCGGCAAACAGGGCCATCAGACGCGCGTTACCCCCATCGCATTCCACTGCCACCGCGCCCTGTGCCGGCGCCGGCAGCCATTGCGGCGGCTGCAGGCGGGCGACGATGCGATTGCCCAGGCCCAAACGCTCCAGCCCTGCCACCGCCAGCACGATGGCGTCGTAGCCGCCGTTGTCCAGCTTGGCCAGGCGTGTGTTCACGTTGCCACGCAGATCCAGCAGCTGCAGGTCGGGGCGCAGCGCACGCAACTGCGCCTGGCGGCGCAGCGACGACGTGCCCACGCGGGCACCGATCGGCAGCGCGTCCAGCGAGGCGTAGAGATTGGAAACGAAGCCATCGGCCGGATCGTGCCGGGTCAGCATGGCCGGCAGCGCAAAAGGCGCATCCAGTTCCATCGGCACATCCTTCAGCGAATGCACCGCACAATCGGCCTCACCGCGCAGCATGGCCAGCTCCAGTTCCTTCAGGAACAGGCCCTTGCCACCGATAGCCGCCAGCGAGCGGTCCAGCACCTCATCGCCGCGGGTGCTCATCGGTACCAGTTCCACGTGCAGGCCAGGATGGGCCTGGCGCAGGCGGTCGGCGACGTGTTCGCTCTGCCAGAGGGCGAGCGGGCTCTTGCGGGTGGCGATGCGGACGGTTTCCATCAGCACATTATCGCGCCTCCGGCGCGGATACGGCCAACGGCGAAGCCCCTCGTGGCGTCGGTGGGTTGGATCTATCGCGCGTGGCCGGGGCGGTGGGGGCAGGCGGGGACGCCGTGAACCCGTCCATGGGGGCTTGGCCGCGGCATCCATGCCGCGGACACCCCGCCTGACCCCACCGCCCCGGCCTCTGACAGTTTCCGTGCGCCGCCGCCACGGAAGATCAAAAGAAGAAGAGCAGAAGCGGGTCGCTTCGCTCTGAGTCGAGCGTGGCTCGACTCTACATTTCTCCCCCCACCCGATAACAACACTGCTTTTGCTGTCCGACACCGGGAAAACGAGAGGGTTGGGCCGGGGTGGGGGCGCGGGACCGCAGGCGCCATGGATGGCGCCTACGAGCTTACATGGATGTACTTGCAGCGTGTCCCGCGTCCCCACCCCGGCCCGCCCCAGCACGTAAGAACAACGAGCCATGACCCGCTGTTGCTGTTGCTGTTGAACTTGATCTCGAAGCGGTCGCGGCCGCAGGCCGCGCGGCACCCCTACAGATGCCGTACTTCCTGCTTCAGCGTCGCCACGCAGCGGCGACTCACTTCCAGCGGCTGCTTGCCATGGCGCAGCACCGCCTGCACCTGCCCGCCCGTGCCACGCCGCAGTTCCACCAACTCATGGCGCGCGACCAGGCAGTTGCGGTGAATGCGCACGAAGCGGCTGGCGAATTCTTCTTCCAGCGACTTCAGCGATTCTTCGATCAGGTCTTCACCGCGCGCGTGGTGCACCACCACGTACTTTTCTTCGGCCTGCAGATAGTGGATGTCGTCCAGCGGAATCAGGCGCAGGCTGCCACGCAGGCGCGCGCACAGCATGCTGCGGGCCTGCCCACCATTGTGCTGCGGCTGGCCATCACGACCAGCCAGGAACGTGCGCGCACGTGCAATCGCTGCGGCAAGCCGCTCGGCCCGCACCGGCTTCATCAGGTAGTCGATGGCCGCCGCTTCGAAGGCTGACAGCGCATGCGCGTCGTAGGCCGTGCAGAACACCACCGCCGGGCGCGGCTCGAAGCTGGCCAGATGGCGGGCCGCTTCCAGACCATCCAGCCCCGGCATGGCGATGTCCAGCAGCACCAGGTCCGGCTGCAGTTCGGCACAGGCGTGCAGCGCCTGCTCACCGTTGCCGGCTTCGGCCACCACCTCGATGCCCTCCTGCGCGGCCAGCAGGCTGCGCAGGCGTTCACGGGCCAGCGGTTCGTCATCGGCGATGACCACCCTCACGGTCGCTCCTTCATTGGATCGGCACTGTCACCTGGCAGGCATAGTAGCCTTCGCTCCAGCCTGCCGTCATCCGCGCGCCGCGGCCGAAGCGCCAGGCCAGCCGATGACCGATGCTGTGCTGGGCATGGCCGGCGCCACGTGCCAGCGCCAGCCCCGGTGCCTGCGGGTCGGGCGCGGGATTGCGCACGGTGATCTGCAGCTCATCGCCCTGCCGCAGCAGATGCAGTTCAATCGTGCCGCCTTCGGGCAGGCGCGAAATGCCGTGCAGCACGGCATTTTCCACCAGCGGCTGCAGCACCAGGCGCGGCATCGGCAGGTCCCACGGCAGCGGTTCGTCGCGCTGCCAGCGCACCTGCAGGCGCTCACCCAGCCGTAGAGATTCAATGGACAGGTAGCGCTCGGCCAGTTCGCATTCTTCGCGCAGGGTGGCATCGCCCTCGCCTGCGCCCAGCGCCGCACGGAACAGATCGGACAGATCCAGCACCGCGCGCTCGGCCACCGCAGGATCGCGGTGCAGCAGGCTGGCAATCAGGTTCATGCTGTTGAACAGGAAGTGCGGGCGGATGCGCGCCTGCAGCGCATCGGCCTGCGCGCGTGCATTGGCCTGCAGCTGCGCGGCCCAGCGGTCACTCACATAGAAGTAGCGCAGGGCCAGCGCGGTGATCAGCGCGGTGGTGGCGGCACTGCCCAGGGTGAAGCGCAGGAAGCTGATGCCACGGGTGAAGTTGTCACCCAGTACCGCATACAGCGCATGGATGATGGCGGCACAGGCGATGGCGATCAGGGCCGCCAGCGCTACGGCCGCCACTGCACCCAACGTTTCAGGCAGCCGTGACAGCGGCCGCCGCAGCGCACACAAGCTGATGCTGACAGCCAGCGCGAGCCACAGGGCGAAGCCGCTGGCCGAGGCCAGTTCGCCCAGCGTCCAGTGCCGGCTGCCATCGGGCGCCAGTGCCAGCACCACCACCACCAGTTCGGCCAGGCCCAGCATGGCTGCCAGCCGCGGCAGGCGGCACAGTTCCGGCATCCAGGGCGAGGCGCTGGCGGCGGCCATGGTTCAGGCCACGCCGAGTCGCTGCTGCAGCCAGTCGCCCAGCGCGTCGATTTCCTCGGCGCACACCTGGTGGGCCATCGGGTAGCTGTGCCATTCCGGCTGCAGCCCCAGGTCGCGCAGCACCTGGGCGCTGTGCTCGGCCACCGGCAACGGAATGACCGGATCGCCGGTGCCGTGGGCCATGAACACCGGCACGTCCACCGCGCCTTCCACGCGGCTGGCGCTCTGCGCATCGGGCAGATACGTGGACAGCGCGATCAGCCCGGCCAGCGGTGCGGTGCGCGCCAGCGCGGCGCTCAGGATGACCGCGCCGCCCTGCGAGAAACCGGCCAGGAAGATATGGTCGGCGGCGATGCCGCGTTCGATCTCGCGGGCGATCAGCGCGTCCAGCTGTGCCATCGACTCGTGCACGCCGGCCATGTCGGCGCGCGAACGGAAGTCCATGCCGACGATGTCGTACCAGCCGCGCATCGGCACGCCATTGTTGATGGTGATCGGCCGCACCGGCGCGTGCGGGAATACAAAGCGCAGGGCGGGCCAGTGCGGACGGACCAGCTCGGGCACGATGGGCGCGAAGTCATGGCCGTCGGCACCCAGGCCGTGCAGCCAGATCACCGACCACTGCGGCGATGCGCCGGTTTCCTGTTCCACCGTTTGCAGCATGTTGCGGCTCCTGTACGTTCGAGCCGCATTATGCCGGTGCCGCGCGCGGATCAGTACAGCGGCGGCTGCTCGGCGGCTTCGCGGCGCAGCTGCGCGGCGCGCACCAGCACCGGCGGCGGCAGGTTCTCTTCGGGAATATCCAGCAGGCCCAGGCGGTGCAGGAAGGCACCGGGCGCACGCGAGGAGGTCAGCGCCACCACCGGAATGGCCAACACCATGCCGATCACTACCGGTGCCATCCAGGCCGCCAGCGCCGGCGACACTGCCCACGCCAGCACGCCCATGAACGCGCCGAACAGGCCCAGCCCACCGTAACCGCGCACCAGCGTCCACCAGGAAATGCCGCCGTCGTCGCGCTGCTGTGCATCCCAGCCCGAATCGCGCCCGGACAGCACTTCGGCCACGCCACGCGACTGCACGTACATCACCACCGGCGCCATCAGCGCCGCCAGCACGGTTTCCACCAGCATCGACACGAACGCGCGGATCGCACCGCCGCAGCCGCGGCGGTCCACCGGGTCCAGCAGCATGGCCAGATAGCCCAGCACCTTGGGCATCAGCAGCACGGCCATGGTGGCGCCGAACAGGCGCACCACCTGCACTTCATCCTGCGCGCGCCAGTAGACGCTGGGCGACAGGTGCAGCACCGCATTGAAATCGATGCCTTCCTGGAACAGCGGAATGGCGATGCCGATCAGCATCAACATGCCCCACATCGGCGCGGTGAAGTAATGGCCGATGCCGATCAGCATGTGCACCCGGCTGATCCAGTGCAGGCCACGGCTGCCCACCACCTTGCCGTGCTGCAGGTTGCCCTGGCACCAGCGGCGGTCGCGAACCAGCAGATCGGTCAGGGTGGGCGGGCCTTCCTCATAACTGCCGCCCAGGTAAGGCACCATGTGCGCGGCCCAGCCGCCCCGGCGCATCAGCGCCGCTTCCACGAAATCGTGGCTGAGCACGTGGCCGCCGAACGGCTTGCGGCCCGGCAGCGCCGGCAGGCCGGCGTGGTCGGCGAAGGCGCGGGTACGGATGATCGCGTTGTGGCCCCAGTAGTTGCTCTCGGCGCCGTGCCACCAGGCCACGCCACGGGCGATGACCGGACCGTACACGCGGCCGCCGAACTGCTGCATGCGGGCAAACAGCGTGCGCCCACCGATCACCGACGGCAGGGTCTGGATCAGGCCGACGTCGGCGTTGTGTTCCATGCCGGCCACCAGGCGCACGATGCTGTCGCCGGTCATCAGGCTGTCGGCGTCCAGGATCAGCATCTGCGGATAGGCCCCACCGAAACGGCGGACCCAATCGGCGATGTTGCCGGCCTTGCGGCCGCTGTTGTCGCTGCGGCGGCGGTAGAACAAGCGCACCTGGCCATCGGGCACCAGGTCGCGCAGCTCGTTGAACACCTGTTCTTCGGCGCGGGCGATATCCTCGCGCCGGGTGTCACTGAGCACGAAGAAGTCGAAGCGCTGCAACTGGCCCGTGGCCGCCACCGATTCGTAGATGGCGCGCAGGCCCGCCAGCAGGCGGCGCGGGTCTTCGTTGTAGGTGGGCATCAGCAGCGCGGTGCGGCTGTGCACCACCGGCAGCGGCTTGTCCGGGTCGATGCCCAGGCGGTAGCCGCGGTCGAACACGGCGGTCAGGAAACCGGCCACGGCACTGGCGAAGGACAGCGCGATCCAGGCGAACAGGCCGACGAACAGCACCAGCAGGCAGGCTTCCAGCACGCTGATGCCATTGCCCGACAGCACCCGCCACATCATGCGGGTGGCAGCGGCGGTCATCACCGCGGTGCCGCCCAGGATGTACAGGCGGCGCAGGCCGATCAGGCGCGGCGAAGTGCGATGGCGGCGCACCTTCAGCGCACCCTCGCCCAGGCTCTGCTCGGGCATCAGCAACGGCGATTCGGCAGGCAGCAGGGCCCAGCCGGCATCCAGCTCCGGGTTGCCCGTGCTCGGGTTGTGGGTTTGAACTTCCATGCAGGCCTATTCCGCCCAGGTGCCGCGCCCCGCCATCCCGGCCGGGCTGCATGCACCAAGGTTCCCCGCGCGCCTTCCCGGCGCCCGCACTTGTCCAGTCTGCAAGGGCTTCACGCCGCGCAGTCGATGTCTGTCACTACCGGAACCCACACGATCTCCAACGGGGCGGAATCGAAAAAATGCGGCCCAGTCTAGGCGGCCAAATGTAAGCCCAGTGCGAAGGTTTGTATCGGGAAATGTCCCCATTCAGCCAACAGCAGGCGAGCGCGCGGCTGGATCGTGACAAATGAGAACGGATCTCATGAATGGGCGGCGGGCGGCCAGGTCGCGTTGGCCTCCCCAACGCGATCCCGGCCCGGATGGATCATTCGTCGGCCAGCGCCGGGGTGTTGGCCGGGCCGCTGGCAGCGGCGCGGGCACGCGCCATCGCCACCGCCAGTTGCTGGCTGGCGAGCAGTTGTTGTGCCTGCACCACTTCAGGTGTCGGCAGGAGCACCGGTCCCGGTGCGTTTTCCGGTGTAGCAGCTGTGGTCATGCAACCTCCATGGACATTCCGCCAGCGCCTGGGCAAGCCCGGGGCGACTGGGGAACTGCGCACCCTATCCTAAAAACAAGGCGGGTGGGTGACGGTGCGACGGCCCGCCGCGGCGCTGTCATGAGCAGAGCGTCACATTTTTGACGCGAACCTGTACCGCCTGAATGCGCGCACATCTATCATGAAAACGTTTTCTTACAGGGATGTCCCTACTCGATGAATGCTGTAGACCTCAACCACTTCAGCCCGAAGTGGCAGTTCCGCTTCAACTTCTTCCAGCAGCACGGCGCCCCCAAGGAACCGGGCTTCAAGCAGGCCTGGAAGGCGCTTTCCTTCGGCGACCGCCTGAAGATCAACGTCAACTTGTTCGCGTTCTTCTTCAACTGGGTCTATCTGCTGATCCTGGGCATGTGGCGCAAGGCCATCGTGGTCATCGGCATCTACTGCGCGCTGATTGTCTTGGCTTTCATGCTGCCGGAGATCGTGGTCCGCGCACTGTGGATCGCCACCAGCTTCCTGGTGGCGTCCAGCACCAACTACGCCTACTACCTGGAAAAGGTGAAGGGCAGCACCAGCTGGAACCCGTTTGAAGGAATGTTCTGAGCCCATCAGACCTGCGCACGGATGCGCGGCAAGGATGCAAACGACGCCCGGCCCCCGCCGGGCGTCTTTTTTCCAGCCCTCAGGCGGCGCGCAGCACCTTCGCCGCCGTGGCATCGGCGTGCAGGCGGAAGCGCGACACCGCCACCGCCAGCTGTTCGGCCTGCTCTTCCATCGCCCGCGCCGCGGCCGTGGCTTCTTCCACCAGCGCCGCGTTCTGCTGGGTGGTCTCGTCCATCTGCACCACGGTCTGGTTCACCTGCTCGATGCCGGCGGACTGTTCGCGCGAGGCCGCCGAAATCTCGGCCATGATGTCGTTCACCCGGCCCACCTGACCGACGATCTCCTGCATGGTGCGGCCGGCGCCGTGCACCAGCTGCGCACCGGTCCCCACATGGGCCACCGAGGCATCGATCAGTTCCTTGATTTCCTTGGCCGCCCCTGCCGAACGCTGCGCCAGTGCGCGCACTTCGCTGGCCACCACGGCAAAGCCGCGGCCCTGTTCGCCGGCGCGCGCCGCTTCCACCGCCGCGTTCAACGCCAGGATGTTGGTCTGGAACGCGATGCCGTCGATGACCGAAATGATTTCGGCAATGCGCTGCGACGAGGTTTCAATCTGTTCCATGGTCTGCACCACCTGGCCGACCACCTGCCCGCCTTCGCTGGCCACGCCGGCCGCCGACGCCGCCAGGCTGTTGGCCTGCTGCGCGTGCTCGGCGTTCTGGCGCACGGTGGAGGTCAGTTCTTCCATCGATGCCGCGGTTTCTTCCAGGTTGGCCGCCTGCGTTTCGGTACGGCGCGACAGATCGTTGTTGCCCGAGGCAATCTCGCCGGCGGCCAGACGGATGCTGGCGGCCGACTGCTGGATCTGGCCGACGATCTGGGTCAGCTGCTGCACGGTGCTGTTGGCATCGTCGCGCATCACCGCGAACACACCGTGGAAGTCACCGTGCATGCGGGTGCTCAGGTCACCGGCGGCGATCGCGCGCAGCAGCGTGGAGAGCGCGGCCAGGTTGTGGTCGCTCACCTGCATCATGGTGTTCAGGGTTTCCACCATGCGGCGGAAATCATGCTCGAAGCGCTGGGCATCGCCACGCACGGCGAAATCACCGGCAGCAGCAGCGGCGGCCAGCTGCTGGATCTGATCGTTGATCGCGCCCAGGTTGTGCTTGGTGGTCGCCATGGCGGCGGTGAACACCGCCTTTTCGCCCGGCAGGGCATCCATGTCCACGCTCAGGTCGCCCACGGCGTAGCGCTGCATCACCTCCACCAGGCGCTGGGTGACCGCATTGCTGGACGCCACCAGCTGGTTGCTGTCGGCCACCATGCGGCCGTACTCGCCGGGGAATACCGAGGCATCCATGCGGTAGCTGATCTGCCCGGCGTCGTGGCGCTGCGCCATCTCGGCCTGGGCAGCCATGACCGCCTGCAACTGCCCGCGCATGGCCTGCATCGCGTCCAGCAGACGGCCCACTTCATCGTTGCTGCGCGCGGGCATGGCCGAATCCAGCTTGCCGGCAGCGACGTCACCGGCAATGCGCACGGCTTCGGCCAGCGGACGGATCGCCAGGCGGCGCAGCAGCACGTACACGCCAGCACTCAGGGTCAGCGCAGCCACCACGCCCACCAGCAGGGTCAGCCAAAGCAGCTGGCGCGCTTCGGCCACGATCACCGCATGCGGCACCACCACGCCCAGCGCGAAGCGCTGCGGCGCATTGCCGATCTTCAGCGGCACGTACAGGCGCACGTTGCCGGCATCATCCGGCTCGAAGGCTTCCACGGTCTTGTCGGCGGCAATCTGCTGCAGCATCGCGCGGGTGCCCGCATCGGTACGCGGCTTGCCGATCTCAGCGGCATTGGCGGCCGCCAGCACCACGCCCTTCGGCGACAGCAGTTCAACGCGGCCGGCACCCATCGGGGCCAGGGTGGCCAGATGCTTCTGCAGGGCCGCCAGCGAGAAATCGACGGTGAACACGCCCAGGAATGTGCCGTTCTCCACGATCGGCGTGCTCAGCGTGCTCATCAGCACCTGCTGGCCACCGATGTCGTAGGCGTAGGGTTCGCTGACCTTGGGCAGCTTGTCGCGGCTGGGGCCCACGTACCAATCACTGGAGCCGCTGGCATTTTCGGTGTAGTCGGTCATCGTCGACTGGGTCGGCTTGCCGTCCTGCCAGGCCCAGTAACTCATGTAGCGACCCGTGGCATCGTGCGCCTCGGTGTTCACGAACTCGGCGTCCTTGCCATCGAAGGCATCGGCTTCCCACATGGTGCTCTTGCCCAGCCATTCCGGGTGGGCATGCAGCTGTTCGCCGATGATCGCGGCCAGGCTGGCGCGGTCGGGCACATCGCCGCGCTCGCGCTGGGCCAGCACGGCCTCGGCCATGGCGTCGTTGCTGGCGAAGGCCGTGCCCAGATCGGCGGCGACCTTGCGTGCCTCGGCATTGGCTTCGCTGGCCATGGTCTGGCGCGAAGCATTGATCAGGCTGCTGCTGGCCTGGCGGTAGATCAGGAAGGCGGTCAGGCCGAAGCACAGCAGTGCGATCAGCGCGGTGCCCAGCATCAGCTTGTGGGCAATGCTGCCGGGGCGACGGGCAGCCGTAGAACGGGAAGGCGACATGGAAGGATCCGCAGGTGATTCAGGACAACCGGCACCGGTGGGGGCACCGCGCAGATGCGCGATCCCTCGCGCGGGCCACCTTCCAGAAGAAGGCGCGCACCGGGTTAACGGCCGCGCGCCGCACAGGTTGAGCCGGGCTGGCTGCCGAAGCTGAACGTACTCAGCATCGCGGGCGGGGCCACGTGCCCGGGGCGTCGCGCCATTCGTAGAGTCGAGCTTGCTCGACTGGCGCGGTGCCGGCCGACCTTCATGGCCGTCGAGCAAGCTCGACGCTACGGGGAACGCGGGTGCCGGCCGGCTCGCGCCGTTCGTAGAGTCGAGCTTGCTCGACTGGCGCGATGCCGGCCGACCTTCATGGCCGTCGAGCAAGCTCGACGCTACGGGAAACCCGGGTGTCTGCCGGGCTTCATCGCCGTTCGTAGAGTCGAGCTTGCTCGACTGGCGCGGTGCCCGCCGCGTTCAGGGCTGGGCCATCGCGCGGGGCAACACTTCAATGCTGCCGGCGGCGTACTGCTGCAACACTTCTTCCGGCCCATGGCGCGGCTGCCACCCCAACTGCTGTTGCAGCCGGCCGCTGTCGTATACCCGGTCGATCGACGGCGGCAGCGGCCAGCCGCGGCGCTCGAATTCGGCCAGCAACTGCGGCGCGCGGCGCGCCAGCACCTGGCGCGGATCGACGGCCAGCTGCAGGCAGTCCTCGCGCTGGAATGGACTGGCCCCGCAGGCGATGTAGCGCTGGAACGCCCCGCCTTCGTCCAGCAGCAGCGCCGCATGCGCGCTGGCCACATCGCGTGCATCAATGCCCCGATGCAGGCGGAACAGCGCCATGCGCTCGGGCGGTTCAGGGAAACAGCGGCCCATGCGCAGCACCCGCACACTGAAGCTGTCCGACGCCGCCTCCTCGGCCAGCGCCTCGGCCTGCAGTTTGCTGCGGTGATAGACGGTACGCGGCAGCGGCTGGGTGTCTTCGTCAATCCAGCGGCAGCCGCCGGGCACCACGGCATGGCCATACAGGGCGGTCGTGCTGGTCAACACAAACCGCGGCACGCCGGCCTGCCGCGCCAACTGCAGCAACTGCACGGTCGCATCCACATTCACGGCCTGGAACACCGCTTCGTCCACCAACCCCACATGCGGCGCGTGCAGCGCGGCGGTGTGGATCACCGCATCCACGCCCTCCAGGGCGCGCTGCAGCGCAGTACGGTCAGTCACGTCGGCCACGATGCGGGTGGTGGCGAACGGGCTGCGGTCCAGACCGATCACCTCGTGCTGCGCCGCCAGCGCACCAAAGATCGCGCGGCCGATGCGGCCGGAACTTCCGGTCAGCAGAATCTTCATGGAATCCATTCACTCGACAGCGCCCGGAACGTACCGGGATGAAGCGATTCTAGGCAGGCCATGCGACCGCGGCGATAGCGGCAGATTGCAGTTGTGCGCGGACGCACACAAAAGGCCCCGCCACATGGCGGGGCCCGGGTTGGCTGGTGGGGGTCAGCCAGAAACGATCAGGCGATCAAGCCGCCTTCATTGCGTGCTTGCGGGTGCGCATCACCGCGTGGCATTCCTGCACGTCCGGCAGCCACTGGGTGACTTCCTGGCGCACGGCCGGCGGCAGGTCGTTTTCCTTCAGCACGTCCTTGAACGCGCCCAGCAGGCGGTCTTCCGATTCTTCCAGCTCGGCCACATAGCCGTAGTTGGTATCGCCGAAGGCCGCGCGCACCTTGCCGTAGAACTGCTGCATGGAACCGACCAGGGTGCCGTGCTCGGCCGGCTTGCCACCGGTGGCGGCCACTGCGCCGCTCAGCGAAGTCACGATGCGCGCCTTGACGCCGGCGATGCGGGTGAACAGCGCCGACAGCTCGGCATCCTTCACCTTGGTGGCCGCTTCTTCATAGAAGGATTTGCCGTCGCGAGCGATTTCGATCAGGTCGTTCAGACGGCTTTCGATGGTGGACTGGGTGCTCATGGCGTGGCTCCTTTTCGGATCTGCGGGAAGGGGCAGCGGTGCATGACCGTTGCCGTGCGCAGCCACAGTGATCGAACGCGTGTGCGGTGCAGGTGAGCAGCGATTGATGCGGGAATCACGCTGTAGAACCGGCGCTGACTGCTTCACGCGGCGTTGCAGCGGCTTCACGTGGTTGCAGCAATTTCAGTGTTCCACCACGCGGAAAACGCCTATTTCGGCGCATCCTCATTCGCACTCGCGCTTAACAGCGCCTGCGCACGCGGTGACAGCACACATCCCTGCGCCTGCAGTCGCGCAATGGCCCCTCGCGTGCGGCCAAGCACTCCGGTATTGGCAATGAAGGTGAATGCGCTTCCTTCAAACGCCAGCACGATGTTCTGGGTAGTGCGCCAGTTGCGGTAGTCCACTTCGGCAATCGCGCTGTAGGGCCGCTCATGGCGGCGCAGCACGCGGTATTCCACACGGTCGGCGTGCAGGACCAGGCGCGGGTTCAGGCTGTTGTGCGCCAGCGCGAACCACGGCAGCGCGCGCAGCCCCAGGAACGCAGCTTCAAGAGTGACGGTGAGGGACGCGGTGTGCATGGCCCATTATCGCAGCTGGATGCCCTCCCCTCACGTGACAACGCCCCGGCAGGTTGTGCCGGGGCGCTGACGCCCTACTTCTGCTGCAGGAAGGCCAGCAGGTCCTGGTTGACCTTGTCCTTGTGGGTGTCGGTCAGGCCGTGCGGCGCACCCGGGTACACGATCAGCTTGGCGCCCTTGATCAGCTTGGCCGACTGGCGACCGGAGATATCGATCGGCACGATCTGGTCGTCATCACCGTGGATGACCAGGGTCGGCACATCGAACTTCTTCAGGTCGGCGCGGAAGTCGGTGGCCGAGAACGCGGCAATCGAATCGTAGGTGTTCTTGTGGCCACCCTGCATGCCCTGCGCCCACCAGGCGTCGATCAGGCCCAGGGAAACCTTCGCGCCCGGGCGGTTGAAGCCGTAGAACGGACCCGACGGAATGTCCTTGTACAGCTGCGCGCGGTTGTCCATCTGCGCCTTGCGGATACCGTCGAACACTTCGATCGGCAGACCGTTGGGGTTGTCGGCGGTCTTCAGCATGAACGGCGGCACCGAGCTGATCAGCACGGCCTTCTTCACCCGGCCGGTGCCATGGCGGCCGATATAACGCGCCACTTCACCGCCGCCAGTGGAGAAGCCCACCAGGGTCACGTCGTGCAGGTCCAGGGTGTTGATCACCGTGGCCAGATCATCGGCGTAATGATCCATGTCGTTGCCATCCCAGGGCTGGCTGGAACGGCCGTGGCCACGACGGTCGTGCGCGATCACGCGGTAACCGTGGTTGGCCAGGAAGATCATCTGCGATTCCCAGCTGTCCGAGTTCAGCGGCCAGCCATGGCTGAAGGTGACGACCGGGCCGTCCTTCGGGCCCCAATCCTTGTAGTACAGCTGCACGCCATCGGCGGTGGTGATGTAGCTGGCGGTGCGGGCAATGCTGGTAACGGCAGCCGGCTTGGCCGGCTCGGCGGCCTGGGCGGATACGCCGGCCTGTACGGACAGGGCCAGCACGGCGGCGGCCAGAGTACGGGTAGCAAATTTCATGGGGGAACCTCGTCTTGGGTGGTTGGACAGGCGCTACTGTGCGCCCGGATCCGAGCGCATCGGTGACGAATGGTCCGCAAAACTTGATCGACCGTATTGGATCGATGTGCTGCGGTGACCGTGCGCCCCACGTGCGCCGCTACCCGCCGTAATCAATGCCCTGCACCAACCGCGCTGCCAACCGCGGCAGGCGCAACTGCTGCAACCACCACTGCAGTGCGCGGCCCTCATGTTCACCACGCCAGGCCACGTACAGCAGGTTCGGCTCACGCGGGTCGGCCATGGTTTTTTCCACCAGTTCGCCGCGCGCCAACAGACTGGCCACGCGCTCGCGCGGCAACCAGCCCACGCCCAGCCCCTGCCGCTGCGCTTCGATCTTGGCGCGCATGCTGGGCACGGCCAGCGAAGGCTGCCCGCCCACCACGCCATAGCCACGTGCATCCAACCGCCGCGAGGTATCGGCCACGACCACGGCGCGATGCTGCAGCAGCGTGGCGGCCTGCACCGGCTCCTGCGCGCGCGCCAGCGGGTGCCGCGGTGAGACCGCAAACACCCAGTCCATCACCCCCAGTTCGAACCAGCGCAGGCCAGGAATCACCGGCGGTTCGTTGGTCGCGCCCACCACCAGGTCGGCGCGGCCCTCGCGCAGCGCCTCCCAGGTGCCGGTCAGCACCTCATGGGTGATGCGCAGGCCCACGCCTGAGTCCAGCGCGTCGAACGCCTGGATGACCGGCAGCAGGGTTTCAAATTCCAGCACTTCGTCGGTCACGATCGACAGCCGGTCTTCCCAACCGCCGGCCACCTGCTGCACCCGTCGGGTCAGCCGCGAAACGTCCAGCAGCAACCGCGCCGCTTCCTGCGCCAGCAACTGACCGGCCGGGGTCAGCTGCAGGCGGTAGCGGCGGCGGTCGAACAGCAGCGCATCGAAGCGCGCTTCCAGTTGCCGCGCCGCATGCGAAATCGTCGAGGGTGCCTTGCCCAGCCGGGCCGCCGCACGCGACAGGCTGCCGCTCTCACGGATGGCTTCCAACAGGGCCAGTTCGTCTGCCGACAACATGTTCGATCCCTTCGAACGAGTTCGTCGGAAGTGTGGCACGGAAACCGCCCAGGCGCGGCGCAGCATGGGCTCACGGCAAAGAGCCGGCATCGAAGGACTTCACCATGAACCGCTTCAGCAACAAGACCCTCCTCGTCACCGGCGGCAGCAGCGGCATCGGTCTGGCCACCGCCCAGGCCTTCGCCCGCGAGCGCGGCCGGTTGGTCATCACCGGCCGCGACGCCGCGGCACTGGAACAGGCCCGCCCCAGCCTGGGCGATGACGCCCTGGCACTGGTGAACGACGCCGCCGACCCGGCCGGCGCCCGCGCCCTGGCCGCTGCGCTGGCCGAGGCCGGCGTGCGCCTGGACGCCGTGTTCCTCAACGCCGGCATCGCCCGCCTCGCCCCGTTCGAGAGCGTGGACGAGGCACTGTGGGACCAGGTGTTCAACACCAATATCAAGGGCCCCTATTTCCAGGTGCAGGCGCTGCTGCCGCTGCTGAACCCGGGCACCTCGATCGTCATCAACGGGTCGATCAACGCCCATATCGGCATGCCCAACAGCTCGGTCTATGCCGCCAGCAAGGCCGCAGTGATCTCGCTGGCCAAGACCCTGTCGGCCGAACTGCTGCCGCGCGGCGTGCGGGTGAACGTGGTCAGCCCCGGCCCGGTGGCGACCCCGCTGTACGGAAAGCTGGGTCTGGACGCCACCACGCTGGATGCCACCGCCGCGCAGATCCAGAGCCAGATTCCGCTGGGACGTTTCGGCACCCCGGACGAAATCGCGGCCACCGTGCTGCACCTGGCCGCGCCCGAATCGGCCTTCATCGTCGGCACCGAGATCATCGCCGACGGTGGCATGAGCCAGCTGTAACCCCCTTCCTTTCAGGAGAACACCATGAACATCCTGTCCCGTTCCCTGCAGCGCGCGGCCACCGCCCTGCTGCTTGCGCTGGCCGTGCAGGCCAGCGCCCACGCCGCCGGCGCTGCCGCCATCAGCGAGCACACCACCACCGTCAACGGCGTCAGCCTGCACTACCTGCAGGCTGGCCAGGGCGAGCGATCGCCGGTGGTGCTGCTGCACGGCTACGCCGAAACCAGCCACATGTGGCGGCCATTGATGCCCCAGCTGGCCGACCACCACGTAGTGATCGCGCCGGATCTGCGTGGCGCCGGCACTTCGTCCAAACCCGAGGGCGGCTATGACAAGAAGACCCTGGCCCAGGACATCCACGCACTAGTGAAATCACTGGGCTATTCCAAGGTGAAGATCGTCGGCCATGACATCGGCCTGATGGTCGCCTACGCCTACGCCGCGCAGTACCCGGACGAAGTGGACAGCATCGTGCTGATGGATACCTTCCTGCCCGGCGTGGGCGACTGGACCCACGTCTGGCTGCTGCGCGACCTGTGGCATTTCCACTTCTACGGCGAAACCCCGCTGAAGCTGGTGCAGGGCCGCGAGCGCACCTACTTCGAGCATTTCTGGAACGACTTTGCGGCCAATCCGGCGCAGTCGGTGCCCGAAGCGGACCGCCGCTTCTACGCCGCCGAATATGCGCGCCCCGGCGGCATGCGGGCCGGCTTCGAGTACTTCCGCAATTTCGAGCAGGACGCGAAAGACTTCGCGCAGTTCGCGAAGACGCCACTGCAGATGCCGATGCTGGTGCTGTCCGGTGAAAAGGCCGCCGGCCAGTTCCTGATTGACCAGGCGCGGATGGTCGATACCCAGGTGGAAGGCGTGATCGTGAAAGGCTCTGGCCACTGGTTGATGGAAGAGGCACCAGAGCAGACGATTCCCGCGCTGGTGGCCTTCCTGGACCGCTGAGTGCGTGAGTGCAGGCGGGGCCGGCCTGTCGATTGTCGGCCCCGTCGTTCGTCGGAACAGGTAACGCAGGCCGTTTCCCTGCAGGAGCAGCAGCATGCAACCGACCATCACCGCCTTTGCCACCTCCCCCGACCGTGGCCAGGGCCTGGCCCGCGACATGCGCGTGCGCTGGGCACTGGAAGAACTGGGCCTGGCCTACGACGTGCGCCTGCTGAGCTTCGCTGAAATGAAGGAACCAGCGCACCGCGCGCTTCATCCGTTCGGGCAGATTCCCACCTATGAAGAGGGCGACCTGGTGCTGTTCGAATCGGGCGCGATCATCCTGCACCTGGCCGAACAACATCCTGGCCTGCTGCCGCCCGATGGCAACGCGCGCATGCGCGCGATCATGTGGATGTTCGCCGCGTTGAACACGGTGGAGCCGCCGATTGTCGAACGCTCGCTGGCCTGGGTGCTGGAACGCGAACAGCCCTGGTATGCGCAGCGGCTGGTGATGCTGGATGAGCGCGTGCGGCGGCGGCTGGGCGAACTGTCCGCACGGCTGGGGGATGGCCCTTGGCTGGAAGCTGGCTTCAGCGCCGCCGATCTGCTGATGGTGTCGGTGCTGCTGCGCCTGAAGAGCAGCGGCATCGTCGATGAATTCCCGCTGCTGGCCGCCTATGTGGCGCGCGCAACGGCACGGCCGGCCTACCAGCGCGCGTTCGCCGCGCAGCTGGCAGTGTTCCAGAACGCCTGATGGCGCGCCGCTCGGCCGGCCTCAGCGCAGTGGATCGGCCGCCACGCCTTCATGGGTGATCTTCACCGGCAGGATGTGGCCCTGCGCATCGAACTCGATGCGCTCGATGGCGGTCACTCGATGGTCGCGTGCGCTGTCACCGTGGGGGCGACGGTGGTAGACGATGTACCAGCGATCGGTGCCCGGCACCTGGATCACCGAGTTGTGGCCTGCGCTGGTGGCGATGGTTTCATCCTGCTGCAGGATCTTGCCGACGCGCTTGAACGGCCCGGTGGGTCCATCGGCAATGGCATAGGCCACCGAATAATCCGGGCTGCCCCAGCCGCCTTCGGACCACATGAAGTAATAGCGGCCGCCGCGCTTGAACATCAGCGGGCCCTCCACGTATTCCGGGGCCGGGGTGATTTCCTTGAACAGCGTGCCATCGGCCAGCGGCAGCACGCCGGTGAAATCGTCCTTCAGCCGCACGATATTGGCGTGCTTCCAGCCGCCGTAGATCATGTACCAGGCGCCATCGTCATCCTTGAACACGAACTGGTCGATGGGCTGGGCGCCATTATGGAAGGCGCCCACCAAGGGCTTGCCCAGCAGATCCGTGTAGGGACCTTCCGGGCGGGCGGCCACGGCCACGCCGATGCCACCCAGCTCGCTGTCGTTCTTGATGTCGTTGGCGGCGAAGAAGAAGTAGTACCTCCCGTTGTTCTCCACCACCGACGGCGCCCACATCGCGCGCTTGGCCCAGGGCACCGCCTTGGCGTTCAGGACGTCGGCATGCTTGGTCCAGTGCAGCAGATCGGGCGACGAGAACGCATCGAAGGTGGTTTGCGCTTCGTACACGGCCGAGGTGGTCGGGAAGATCCAGTAGCGGCTGCCGAACACGGCTGCTTCCGGGTCGGCATACCAGCCCTGCAGTATCGGATTACCCGAGGTGGCCGGAGGCGCGGCCTGCGCGCCCGATGCCAGTGTTACCGCCATGCAGGCGGCCATCATCCACTTCCCCAACGCCATGCCGTCCGCTCCCGTGCTGGATGGATGGGAGCATATTAGATCGATCCAGATAAGGAATGCGAAGGCGGTCCCACTCCACATGCGGGAGTGGAACGCGGGCGTCAGGCCTTCTTGATGACGGTGCGCTTGCCGATGGTGCTGGTCTTGCCTGCGGTCGGCTTGGCCAGGCCGGGAATCAGGAAATCGGTGACCTTATGGCCCTTGGACACCTTGGCCGCCAGCCAGCGCGGCATGCGCCCACGGCCGGTCCAGGTCAGGCGCTTGTATTCGGGATCCCGGTATTTGGGCGCCACCTTGCCGGACTTGCGGCGGGTGGGCTTGCGGGCCGGCGCGGGCGCGGCGTCTGCATCGTCACCGAACAATTCTTCGATGGTGTAACCGGCTTCGGCCGCGGCGGCCTTCAGCAGGCGGCGCACGGCGGCGGCCGGGCGACGGGAGGTGATCAGGGCTTTGCGCTGTTCAGCGGCGGCCACCAGGGCGCCCAGCTCGCGCAGGCTGAGCGATTCGATATCGATAGTCATGGGGGGGAAAGGTCTACTGTGGCGGGGTGGGTGTCAAGCTGGGTTTACCTGCCATTCGACTTTGGCTGGCGAACGGTTTGTCCCGCTTGTCTGGGGAGGCATCGATACCGAATGAACGGTTTTTCGGCTCGATCAACGGCAGTGAGGGCATTTCCATCGGCGCTCAGCCTGAAGTGGCTGGCGCTCAGCCAGGTCTCGCCCTCGCCAGAGAGTTCCGCGATGAGCATGATTTCGCGCGGTCCGTTGGTCACCACAGCCTTGATGGGACCCACGCTTCCCCAGTAGGTGATGTGCCTGGGCTTGATGACGAGGATGGATTCGTCCCAATCGGCACCGCAGGCTCTGGTCCCCGCGCTCCACTCACCGAGAAAACGGGCGGGGACGGAATCGACGCGCTCGGCAGCATGCAGACCAAAACTGGAAACTGCCAGCAGAACTGCAAACAGATGATTCATCCATCGACTCCACACCTACTGGTGAAAGCAGACATGATGATGCCACGGGATTCAAATGCCGCGCATGCGGAGACATGCTTACCCGGGACGAGTTACGGGTGAATGGCGTAGACGAAGAAGGCGTCGTCACGCTCCCACCCGAGGCCTTCATACAGCCGCTGCGCAGGCAGGTTGCTGCGGCCGGTCTGCAGTTCCAGGCGCCCCGCGCCACGCCGACGTGCCTCGTCGGTTGCCGCGATCATCAACGCACGGGCCAGGCCCTGGCGACGTGCCGACTGCGCGATATACAGGTCGTACAGAATGAAACTGCGCTGCGCAGATACCGAATCGAACAGCGGGTACAGCTGAGTAAATCCAACGATTCCGTGTTCTTCGGATTCGATTACCAGCACCAGTGAATCGCCGGCCTGCAACCGCTCGTGCATGAAGGTGGTGGCCAGTTCAAGGTCGGCGGGCTGTTCGTAGAACTGCCGGTAGTCGTTGAAAAGCGCAGCGACCTGGGGGAGGTCGGAAGACGAAGCCATGCGGGTGGTGGGTGCCATGGGGAGCCTCGTTGCTGAGGTCTGAGCGTGACGCTGGGGGGGTGAGCGTGGTGTTGAAGGCTGGCTGGTGGTGTGCTCGGGGGCCACCACGCCCCATACATGCCCTCCAAGACCGGAATTCCTTGGGGCAAGTTATTGCACAGCACTGGGCAAAGCATCACTATCCGCAGACGACAACTGGAAGGAGCATGGATGTGCTGAAGATTCCAAAGAAGGTCTCGGACAGGTGGCCTGCAACGGTAAAGTCGCTTGTCTCTGTCGCCATTTCCCACAAGACCAAGGATGTGTCTGAAGCGGACACAGTCACCCTCGTCAAGGACATGCTTGCCGACATTTTCGGTTATGACAAATACAATGAACTGACGAGCGAACAGCAGATCAGAGGAACCTTCTGCGACTTGGCGGTGAAGATCGACGGCAAGATCAGGGTCCTGATTGAAGTGAAAGCTGCCGCCATATCGTTGAACGAAACCCACCTGCGCCAGGCCATCAACTACGGTGCCCACGAGGGAATCGAGTGGATTGTGCTGACGAACGCACTCGAGTGGCGGCTGTACAGAATCAAGTTCGGACAACCCATTGAGTACGAACTCGTTTCATCGTTCTGCATAGCGGATATCAACCTGAAGAACGACGAGGACCAGCGCAAGTTGTTCCTGCTCTGTCGAGAAGGGATCACCTCCGATGCGATGGGTCTGTATCACCAGCACATCTCGGTTCTCAACAGATTTACGGTTGCCCAGGTTGTTCTCGGGGAGCCCGTTGTTTCTGTTATCCGCCGGGAGCTGCGCCGCCTTTTCCCAGAGTTGAAGATCGAGCCAGAGGCCGTAGTTGAGCTTCTCAACAATGAGATCCTCAAGCGCGAAGTGCTGGACGGGGAAAAGGTAAAGGACGCCCAGCAGCGCATACGGCGGGCGGTCTCGAAGAATTCGAAGGCACAGGCGAAGAAGTCCAGCCAGGCTGATTCTGCGCAGGAGCCTGCAATGAGCTAGGCATTGGGGACGCGCAGCGTCCCCAGGCTTCAAGCCAAAGCGCGATCGAATCTACGTGAGATCGGTCGGCCCATGCACCTCATCCGAACCGCGACTCCTGATCTTCCAATTGCGCCTCGTACCGCATCAGGAGCTCTTGGAGCACGTAAGCAGAGCCCACGGCATTCATGTAGCGCCCCGTCAATCGAAAATTCCTGAACAGATGCAATGGATCGGCGACCATCGTTCCCTTTACGATCGAGCCCGCAAACGCATGCGTCTCTTGGGCAATGAACCTCGCCAACTGCGCAGTTGCGTAGGTCAGTGCACCTATCGAGAGGAAGTGCAATTCATCCTTATCAGTAAGCGACGGTGCAAAAGCACTCATCAGCGAGGAATTTCGTCCACCGTGAGTGCTCTCAGAGAAGACTTTCTTTGCATGGCGGTGCCTGTCGACGAGCGATTTGGAGAGATCTGCTTCGGTTCCACATGCCAAGAGATACTGATGTACTTTGTCGTATACCTTCCCGTACCCGATGTGTTTGTTCCAGAACTCGTTGGTATCGCGGGTTGCGGCAAACGCTTCGCATGTTTCAGCACTGAGCGCCAGCGCCATTGCAATCTCAATGTCCTCAATGAACGTGCGCGCCAAGACTCGCGCTGTCATGTCCTGCCCAATGGCCAGGAGATCGCGTATGGAGATGACATCGCGCTTGAGCTTGGAGACCGTTACCGCGAAACCGGCAAGGTTGCTGCTTAGCGGAGCCTCATAGAGGTAGCGCTCAAACTGCACGAAAAACTGGATGCTCTCGTCCAACAGGACAAACCACGGCTGCAGGTGGTCATCGATACGCTTTGCCAAGCGCTCTCTCGTTTCCTGCATAGCAACCGGGACATTGATGCGCCCGCAATCCGCAGGTACGACAGCAGCCGACTGCAATCGACTGGCTTGATCAACCAGTGCCTTTACGACAGATTCCTCTATCTTCATGCCAGGTACGATTCCGCTCTCCGGGTGTGAAGGACGTTCTTCGCTTCTTCTCGCATTTGATCATATAGCCGACTTGCGCACGCGTCTTCTTGCACGCGGCCAGAATCTGAGCCCAGATCGGGTTCAACCGGGAAGTATTGGAAATGCGAGCGAGAAAAAAGCCAGCACGGCCGGACGCAGCGTTGTGCCGGTCGTTGGACCGACTTCGACAACGCTGGGCAGATGTTTGGTGGGCCCACCAGGATTCGAACCTGGAACCAAGGGATTATGAGTCCCCTGCTCTAACCGTTGAGCTATAGGCCCTGCGCAGCCTCACAGTGTAGTGGAGCCCGCCCGTCCCTCGCTACTCAGTCGTCAACGGCAAGCACCCCCGCCACCTGCCGCAACCGATCTTCGGCAGCCTCTGCGTACACCTGCATCTGCCGCAGATGCGCACGAAACAAGGCCACAGCGCTTCCCGCCCCCTCCAACCCCAATCGATTCTCCCCACCAAATCCCTCAACCAATCCCCCACCAGATTGCGTCAGCAACGCGAACGTGGCTCGCCGTGCAAACCCCCAGCGATCCTCAAGCTCGTCCAGCATCACATCATTCCAATCCAGCAGCGGCGGGAAATCGGGAACGTCTCGATCCGCCTCAACGGGCTCAACATCATTCATGGCTCTACTCCAGATGCAGGGTGATCAAAGCAACAGCTCGCCCCAGGAAAGGTGCGGGGTGTTGCGCGTCTGCATCGGTACCGGCGTGTCCGGACCGCCTACGAGGTGTGTTGAGCACCTGCCAAACCAGCGTGCGGCAGCCACAGGAAGAATTCAAACGGCAGACGCGACACCAGAACAATCCGCCGGGCATGGCCCGGCGCTACCAGACCGGTTCACCCAAACCGCGCGCCCATCGCCCGCACGCGCTCGGCATTCACCGCCGCCAACGCGCGTAACCCAGCCGACCCCACGCGCCCCTCCCCCGCCACACGCTCCCAGAACTCCGCCGCCAGCGGCGCCGCCCAGCGCAGGTGTTCCAGCTCGCCGCTGCCACGCGGTGCCACGGCTTCCAGCGGCGAGTCCTGCCGCAGCACGCCCAGCCGCGACGGTGCCAGCGACATCGGCAGCATGTCGTACGCCGGTGCCAAGGGCAGCGCGCCGCGATCCACAAAGTGGAAACCCACGTTGCCCTGGTGCATGTCGCTGTTGCCGATCAGGCGCCCGAATGCATGCAGCCGCGCCATCGCCTGCACGGTGCGCGCAGACAGCCAACCCATCGCCTGCAGTTGCGCACCGGCAGTGGGCCAGTCCAGCGTGGCTTCGCCGGTGAACGCGGCCGACAGCGCCAGCAGCGAGACGAAGCCACGCCGCCCCAGCAGATCGGCCGTGCGGTCGAACCGCTCCACTTCCAGGAACGTATGCGTGGGTGTCTGCAGCAGCTCGCTGTGGGCGGCGTTCATGCCGGTGCCGCGCAGGGTCTGCAGGGCCAGGTGTTCGCAGACCAGCAGGTCGGCCCAGCGCTGCGCAGCGTCGCCGCCATCGGGCTGGGCAAACTTCACGATCACCGCGCGTCGGCCGCCCGCGCTTTCCACGGTGGCGGTGAACTTGGGCTGCTCGCCCCCCGGTGATGAGCCCACGTCTTCGCCGGCCAACGCGGCACGCGCGCGCTCGGGGTACTGGTGCGTGCGGTCGGCGGCGTCCACGCGGTCCGGTGGTGCGTCCAGTGCAGCCAGGGCGGCCTGCACGGCGTCGCCGCCCAGCAGCAGGTCGCCGATTTCGGTGCTACCGCCCTGCGCCAGCGCCGTCAGCACGTCATCGCGCTGCCATCGGTTGAGGTCGGTCGGCAGGCCAAGCGCGCGGCCGCGGCCATGGGCGAAGCTGCGGCCCAGGAAGCCCTGCGGACGCAGGTCGTCCAGGTACCAGGGCAGACCCGGGAAGAACCCGGCCAGGTCACCCTCGGGCGCGCGCAGCAGGTTCGTGCGCGCGCGGCTGGCGTCCACATGGAAGGTGTCACCACTGAGCGCGACCAGCCGGCCCAGCTCTTCCAGCGTGGCATCTTCGCGCAGCCGGTACAGAGGCCATTCGCTGCCCACGCGTGAGGGTTGGCGCAGCGCGTAGGCGGTCGCGCGGGTCTGGCCCAGCCGCACCACCTGGTCGCCACTGGCGGCCACCAGCCGACTCAGGGTCATGCGATTCACGCCCAGCCGTTCGGCCAAGACCGCCGCCGACAGTGGCTGGCCGGAGGGGAGCTGGGCGATCAGGTCCTGGGGTTGAAGCAGCGGCGGGCGGGCCATGGCAGGCGTTTCTGACGGAATAGTGTTACGTATTTAGCGCAAATTCTAAGGCTCCGCAAGCAACCAGTAATTCACAATTGGTTGTTTTACAAGGAATTACTTGTGAGCTAGGGCAGGAAGCAGCGCGAATAGTGTTACGTAAACGGTACGAATATAGATCCGAATCCACCGGTCATCACCCGGCGCTACCCAAAAAAAACCCCGCCGAAGCGGGGTTCTTTCAACACATCAGCGCAACCCGGAAATCAGTCGATATCCAGGAAGCTGCGCAGCTGTTCCGAACGGCTCGGGTGGCGCAGCTTGCGCAGGGCCTTCGCTTCGATCTGGCGGATGCGCTCGCGGGTCACGTCGAACTGCTTGCCGACTTCTTCCAGCGTGTGATCGGTGTTCATGTCGATGCCGAAGCGCATGCGCAGCACCTTGGCTTCCCTCGGGGTGAGGCCGGCCAGCACGTCGCGCACGGTTTCAGACAAGTTGATGTTGGTGGTGTTCTCGATCGGGGACTCCACGTTGGTGTCCTCGATGAAGTCGCCCAGATGGGAATCCTCGTCGTCGCCGATCGGGGTTTCCATCGAGATCGGCTCCTTGGCGATCTTCATCACCTTGCGGATCTTGTCTTCCGGCATGTCCATTTCCTTGGCCAGCTCTTCCGGCGTAGCCTCGCGGCCGTACTGCTGGAGCATCTGGCGGGAAATGCGGTTCAACTTGTTGATCGTCTCGATCATGTGCACCGGAATACGGATGGTGCGTGCCTGGTCGGCAATCGAGCGGGTGATCGCCTGGCGGATCCACCAGGTGGCGTAGGTCGAGAACTTGTAACCGCGGCGGTACTCGAACTTGTCCACGGCCTTCATCAGGCCGATGTTGCCTTCCTGGATCAGGTCGAGGAACTGCAGGCCACGGTTGGTGTACTTCTTGGCAATGGAGATGACCAGGCGCAGGTTGGCCTCGACCATTTCCTTCTTGGCTTTGCGCGCCTTGGCTTCGCCGTAGGCCATGGCACGGCTGATTTCCTTCAGCTCTTCCAGGTCCAGCTGGGTCAGCTTCTCGATGTCGATCGTCGCCTGCTGTTCGGCAATGATCTGGTCCTTCACTTCACGCAGGGCCGAGGACCACTTCTGCTTGCGCTTCAGTGCGTCTTCCACCCATTCCAGGTTGGTCTGGTTGCCTTCCCAGGAACGGATGAAGTCCTTGCGCGGCATGCGTGCAGTGACGGTAGCCAGGTTCAGCACGCGGCGCTCGTGGCCCTTGATGCTGGCCATGGTGTCGCGCAGCTGCTTGGTCAGCACGTCGGTCAGCGGCAGCGGCAGCTTCAGGGTGACGAACACGGCCGACATTTCTTCGCGCAGGCGCGGCAGGTTCTTCTTGTCGTTCTTGCCGGCAGCCTTCTTGAAGGCGTTGAAGGCATCGCTCAGCGCCTGCATGCGCGCAGCGACTTCTTCCGGGTCCGGACCGGTCGGTGCGGCTTCTTCATCGCCACCGTCGACATCATCGTCCTCGTCCTCGTCGCCATCGGCGTCAGCGTCGTCGCTGTCATCGGAGGCGGCGGCAGCCGGCGGCGCCGGCTCTTCGTCGGCCAGGTCGTTGAAGCCGACGATCACTTCGGCCAGGCGCTTCTTGCCTTCCTTGTGCGCTTCGTAATCGCTCAGCAGCGATTCGACCGACACCGGGAACTGGCCCAGCGCGGCCTGCACCTGCGAAAGGCCTTCCTCGATGCGCTTGGCGATGGCGATTTCGCCTTCGCGGGTCAGCAGCTCGACGGTGCCCATTTCGCGCATGTACATGCGCACCGGGTCGGTGGTGCGGCCACCTTCGGTGTCCAGCGCGCTCAGCGCTGCGGCGGCTTCTTCGGCCGCGGTGTCGTCGACCTCACGGTTGCCCGTGTTGCCGTCGTTCAGAAGCAGGGTTTCCACATCCGGCGCAACTTCATGGACATCAATGCCCATGCCGTTGATCATGCCGATGATGTCTTCGATCTGTTCCGGGTCGACCATGTCGTCCGGCAGATGGTCATTGACTTCGGCGTAGGTCAGGTAGCCCTGTTCCAGGCCCTTGCTGATCAGTTGCTTGATTTCGGATTGGGCAGGACGTTCGTTGGCCATGTAGTGCTCGCGCCACCGGCTAGGGAGAAATAGGGAACGTAGCATTATACCAGCCCGGGGCCCGGCCTGCCGGGCGGTGGTCCCGGCGGCCTAGGGCCTGAGGAGGAAGGTCACGGGACCGTCATTGACCAGGCTGACGACCATATGGGCACCAAATCGGCCCGTTTCCACCCCCGGGGCATGATTTTCACGGCAGATCTCGACAAATCGGTTGAACCCGCGTTCAGCCTCGTCCGGCGGGGCGGCACTGGTGAAGCTGGGCCGCATGCCCGAACGGGTGTCCGCGGCCAGGGTGAACTGGCTGACCAGCAGCAGGCCGCCGCCGGTGTCGCGCAGCGAACGGTTCATGCGCCCGGCCTCATCTGCGAATACACGGTAGCCAAGCAGGCGTTCGGCCATGCGCTGCAGCTGCGCCTCGGTGTCGCCCGGCTCCATGCCCACCAGGGCCAGCAGGCCCGGGCCGATCTGCCCCACCGCGTCGCCCTCTACGTGGACGGCGGCCTGGCTGACGCGCTGGATCAGGACGAGCATGCGGGGCTTCCTTTGAACACGGCCGGCCACGATAGCAGCGCCCTTGGCTAAACTGGGGGCGATGAATCCGCAACGCAAAGCCCGGCTGGTCTACCGCGCCACCACCCTGTTCGCCCGCTTGCCCTGGCCGCTGCTGCGGGGGTTCGCGCACGCCCTGGCCTGGGCGTGGATCCGCCTGGACGCCCGCGAAAGCCGGGTGACCCGCCGCAACCTGGAACTGGCCTACCCGGAACTGGACGCGACCACCTGCACCGCCCTGCACCGCCAGGTGCTGCGCTCGACCGCGCTGCAGGCCATCGAAACGCTGCGCCTGTGGAGCCAGACCCCGGCCGACAACCTGCGGCTGCACCTGAAGGAACGCCACGGCCAGGCCCTGTACGACGCCGCCCTGGCCAGCGGCAAGGGGGTAATCGTGGCCGCCCCGCACTTCGGCAACTGGGAGCTGTTGAACCAGTGGCTGGCCTCGCGCGGGCAGATCGCCATCGTCTACAAGCCGCCGGAAGACGAAGCCGGCGATGCCTTCCTGCAGCTGGTGCGCGGCGGACAGAACGTGCAGCAGGTGCGCGCCGAAGGCCCGGCGGTGCGCCAGTTGTTCAAGGTGCTGAAGGACGGCGGTGCCACCGGCATCCTGCCCGACCAGCAGCCCAAGGCCGGCGACGGCGTGTTCGTGCCGTTCTTCGGCGTGCAGGCGCTGACCATGACCCTGGTCAATCGGCTGGCCGAGCGCACCGGCGCCACCGTGCTGTACGGCTGGTGCGAACGTGTTGGTCCGGACATGGAATTCGCCCTGCATATCGAACCGACCGACCCGGCCGTGGCCGACCCCGACCCGCAGGTCGCCGTGGCCGCGCTCAATGCGGGCATTGAACGCATTGCCCGGCGCGACCCGGCGCAGTACCAGTGGACCTACAAGCGCTACACGCTGCGGCCGCCGGGCAGCGGCGAAGACGACCCCTACGCCACCGAGAAGCACCCGCACTGACGGCGGGACGCCAGCGATCGCGCTATGTTGAATACGACGCCGGCGCCCCCATAGAGACTGCGATGTCCGCCTCCCCCGGTCCTGCCATGCCTGCTTCTTCCCTGTTCGGCGACCCTGCCGCGATCCGCTGCGAACGCGCGGTGGCCGAACTGCGTGCCGGTCGCCCGGTCCTGCTGCACGACGGCCAGGGCCAGCGCCTGGCGGTGATCGCGCTGGACAGCGCCACCGCCAGCAGCTTCGCCGCCTTCGCCAACGCCGCGCAGCAACGCCATTACCTGTTCCTGACCGCCACCCGCGCCCGCGTGCTGGGCGTGGACGCCGCGCACGGCGCGCGCCTGCCGCTGGCCGGCATCGCCTTCGATGCGCTGCCGTCGCTGGGCTACCTGCGCGAGCCGGGCCCGATGCCGGACGGCTGGAGCGCTGGCGATGCCTTCGACGCCGGTGCGGTGGAGCTGGCCCGCCTGGGCCTGCTGCTGCCGGCCATGGTGGCGGTGCGCCTGGCAGACGATGACCGCACCTTCGACGGCGCCGCCGACGTGGCCCTGTGCGATCTGGCCGAGGGTGCCGCCCATGCCGCCCACGATTACGAACTGGTGGCACGTTCGCCGGTACCGCTGCGCGACGTGGGCATGACTACCTTCGCCGTGTTCCGCGGTGGCGTGGCCCAGCGCGACCAGGTGGCGATCATCGTCGGCGAACCCGACCTGTCGGCCGTGGTGCCGGTGCGCGTGCATTCCTCGTGCCTGACCGGCGACCTGTTCGGTTCGCTCAAGTGCGATTGTGGCGACCAGCTGCGGCGCGGCCTGCGCAAGCTGAAGGAACTGGGCGGCGGCGTGCTGCTGTACCTGGACCAGGAAGGCCGCGGCACCGGCATTGCCGCCAAGATGCGCGCCTACGGCTACCAGCACGACGGCCTGGACACCATCGATGCCGATGCCCAACTGGGCTTTGGTGCCGACGAGCGCCGCTACGGCAGCGCGGTGGCCATGCTGCACGGCCTGGGCATCACCCGCGTGGCCCTGCTCAGCAACAACCCCACCAAGGCGCAGCGCCTGCGCAATGCCGGCATTGAAGTGCTGGACTGCATTCCGGTCACCGGCGAGATCACCGCCGAGAACGAGCAGTACCTGCGCACCAAGGCCGACCGCGCCGGCCACCTGCTGGATGTGGATGCGTTGATCCAGGCCGCCCAGTAACGCGGCCGATTTGCTACCGTCAGCGCGGTGCGGCTGCGGCCGCCACCGCCCGCCCTGCTGCCCGACGGATGCCTGCGTGACCGACCTGCCGATTGCCGACCCTGCGCCGCCCCTGGACCACTGGCAGCCCCTGCCCGCGCGCGCGGCCGCATTGGCCGCGTTGGAAGGCGCGTTCGGCGGTGTGTTCATTCCCGGCGCCCCGCTGGCCGCCGCCTGCTGGTTCTTCGACGCCCCAGGTGGCCTGTGGAGTGCCGCTGCGGCCTTGCTGGTCGGTGTGCTGTTCGGCGCATGGATCGGCCACCGCCGCACCCGGCGCACGCGCTGGCGTTTGGACGCGCAGGGACTGGGCCTGCGCCGCGACCTGATGTGGCAGCTGGAAACGCGGGTGCCGGTGTCACGCGTGCAGCATCTGGATCTGCGCCGCGGGCCGCTGGAGCGCCGCGCCGGCCTGGCCACGCTGATCGTGCATACCGCTGGCACGCGCATGAGCGCGGTCACCGTGAACGGTCTGGACCAGGCCGATGCAGAACGTTTGCGCGACACGCTGGCCCACCAGCTGGACCAGGACGCCGACGCCCTGTGAACCAGCCGCCGCCCCTGCCTGCCGCGCTGCCCACGGGTGGCCAGGACCAGCGCCTGCACCCCTGGTCGTGGCTGTTCGTGCTGTTGATGCAGCTGCGCCATTACTTCCTGCCGCTGGTGGCGCTGCTGGTGTTCGGCCAGCGCGGTGACCGCGACCCGATGTGGGCCCAGTTGATTCCGCTGGGCGCCATCGTCGCGCTGGTGCTGGTGTCGGTGCTGCAGTACCTCAGCTACCGCTACCAGATCGGCGCCGATGCGATCACCGTGCGCAGCGGCCTGCTCTCGCGCAACCGGCGCGAAATTCCCTTCGCCCGCATCCACAACGTGGAAGTGCGGCAGAACCCGCTGCACCGCCTGTTCGGCGTGGCCGAACTGCGCCTGGAATCGGCCGGCGGCGTACGCCCGGAAGCGGAAATGCGCGTGCTGCGGCTGGACCAGGCGCTGGCGCTGGAACACCTGGTGCGCCAGCGCGGCCAGGCGCCACAGGCCGTGGCCGATGATCAACCGCAGGCGGTCGCGCCGGACGATGCGCAGGACCAGGTGCTGCTGCGCCTGTCCAGCTGGGACGTGCTGCGCATGGGTCTGCTGTCCAACCGCGGCTGGGCACTGGCGGTGGCCGCCTTCGGCCTGTTGTTCCAGACCGTGCCGCGGCCGGTGATGGACGATGCGATCCAGCGCGGTGGCCGCCAGGCCTTCGGCTTCGTCAGCCACCTGCACCCCGGCACCACCGGTGCGTTGCTGCTGGCCGCCAGCGTGCTGCTGCTGGGCTGGCTGGCACTGCGCGTGCTGTCGGTGGCGCTGACCCTGCTGCGCTACCACGGCTTCACCCTGAGCGAGCGCGAGCGCCGCCTCACCGTGGCCACCGGCCTGCTCAGCCGCACCCGCAGCAGCGTGGCGCGGCGCCGCATCCAGGCCTGGACCCTGCGCGAAAGCACCCTGCACCGCTGGTTCGGGCTGCGCCAGCTGCGCATCGACAGCGCCGCCGGTGGGCCCTCGCGCGACGATGACCGCGCCCTGCGCGAACTGGCCCCGTTGGCACCGGCGGCGACCTGCGACGGGCTGGTGCAGCACCTGTTGCCGCAGCTGCACTGGCCGCCGCCGCGGTGGCAGCCGGTGCGCCAGCGCGGTTGGTGGAGGCTGGCGCTGGGCAGCCTGCTGCTGGTGCCGCTGCTGGCCGCTGCAGCGTACTGGCGCTGGGGCACGTTCGGGCTGGCCGTGCTGGCCTGGCTGCCGATCGCCCTGCTGGCCGCGCACCGGCAGATGGCGCGCATGGGCTGGTACCTGGACGACCACTTCGTGGCCGTGCGCGGCGGCTGGTGGAAGCGCTGGTGGCGCTGGGCCGAACTGGACAAGGTGCAGGCGCTGCGCCTGCGCCGCACACCACTGGACAAGCTGCTGGGCACCGCCAGCCTGCAGCTGGATACCGCCGGCGCACACGGCGATGTGGCGCTGACCCTGCGCTACCTGCCGCAGGACCGCGCGCAGCAGGTGATGGAACAACTGGCCCAGGCGCTGGCACGGCGCAAGCTGCGCTGGTAACGCCGACCCCGGAAACATCATCCACGCATGGCGTGGATCTACTGACTGGCGCGTAGCAACCCGAAGGTAGAGTCGACCGTTGGTCGACTATCGCGCGCAGCGCGGGGTTTTCGGGCAATTCATGAAGAGCGGTCGACCAACGGTCGACTCTACCCAGCCAACCAGCGCTGGTAACCCCGCAAGCATCATCCACGCATGGCGTGGATCTACTGACGGGCGCGTGGCAACCCGACGGTAGAGTCGACCGTTGGTCGACTATCGCGCGCAGCGCGGGGTTTTCGGGCAATTCATGAAGAGCAGTCGACCAACGGTCGACTCTACCCCGTCGACCAGGCGGGGCCGGAAACACCATCGACGCATGGCGTGGATCTACTGACAGGCGCGTGGCAACCCAACGGTAGAGTCGACCGTTGGTCGACTATCGCGCGCAGCGCGGGATTTTCGCGGGGTGCCGGCCGGTGCCGCCAGCGCCCCCTCGTCAGCGCTGCGACGGGCCCCAGTAGCCCATATCCTTGCGGATCTGCAGATCGCGCAGCCAGGTACCGAAGGGCTTGCGCCGCAACGCGCCCATCTCGCCGGCCAGGAAATCCTCGGTGGCGGCAATCACCCGCTCGCTGGAGCGCCCATCGCGATACGGGTGGATGGCATCGGCATAGCGCACGATCTCCGCCGTCAGCGCCGCATCGGGGTGCAGCGCGCGCTGCAGCATCGCCGGCAGTTGCTCGGGGGCATCGAAGTCGATCATGTGCGGCTTCGGCACCCGGTTGCGGAAGGTCACCACCGGCTTGTGCTGCACGATGAACTCCGAAACGATCGACGAGGTGTCCGATACCAGCACGTCGGCGGCACGCTGCGCGGCCATCACCTGCTCGGGTTCGATGAAGCGCGCGTTGGCACCGGCCAGCGCGCGGTAGCGCGCGAACAGCTCGGGCGGGCACTTGGGGTGCAGGGTCAGCAGCCAGTAGCGATCCCCGGCGGCGATGTCGGCCGCGATCTGCGCATGCAGGTGCGGGGCCGCGCTCAGGCGCTCGGTGAAGGTGGAACCGAACAGCACCACCGGGCGCCCGGCCGCCGGCGCGCGCAACGCCGCGCTTTCACCGCCATCGTCGCGGAACAGCGGGTCCAGCTTCGGCCAGCCGGTTTCGGCCACGGCGAAATGACCCTGCTGATCGGCGATCTGCCGGAACGGTGCGGTGGTGGCCGGGCCCTGGGTGCAGTACAGATCGAACATGCCGCGCACCCGGAAGTGGCCGCGCGCACTGTCGCGCTTTTCCACGTTGAAGCCATGGAACAGCTGCACCTTGGCCCCGGACAGGAAGGTCGGCACCCAGTTGGCCGCGCTGAACACTGCCCGCGGGCGCAGCGCCAGGGCCTGCTTCAGGCCCACCGTGGGCACCCCGGGCAGCGCGCTGCCGGCCGCACCGCCTTCGAACCAGGCACTGACCTGCTGGCCCGAGGCGTGCAACGCCTGCGCCAACGGGGCGAGAATAGGCAGCGCATAGCGCTCCGTCGCAAACAACAGGTACCCGGCCATCATGTCCTCCACGACCGCTCCCATCGAACGGCCTCGCATCTCGGCGTGCATTATCGCGTTCAACGAGGCCGGCCGCATCGGCGACTGCCTGGCCTCGCTGTCCTTCTGCGATGAGATCGTGGTGGTGGACTCGTATTCCACCGATGCCACCGTGGCCATCGCCGAGGCCGCCGGCGCCCGCGTGCTGCAGCGGCCGTTCGACGGCTTCCGCAGCCAGAAGGCCTTCTGCGTGGCGCAGGCGCAGCACGACTGGGTGTTGTGCCTGGACGCCGACGAGCGCATCAGCCCGGACCTGCGCGCGGCCATCGAGGCCGCCCGCGACGGCGGCTTCAGCGACCACGCCGGCTACCGCTTCGCGCGCCTGTCCGAGTATTTCGGCAGATTCCTGCGCCATGGCAATGCCTACCCCGACCGCGTGCTGCGCCTGTTCGACCGCCGCCACGGCGGTTGGCGCGGCAAGCGCGAGATCCACGAAGCGGCCAGCGTGGACGGCAGCGTGGGTACCCTGCGCGGCGATCTGATCCACTACCCGTACCGTTCGCTGCAGCAGCAGCTGGCCAAGACCGAAAAGTACGCGCGGATGATGGCCGAGCACGAGTTCGCGCGTGGCAAGCGGGCCACCCTGGGCAAGCTGGTGCTGGCGCCGGCCTGGCGGTTCTGGCGCGGGTTCGTGTTCCGTGGTGGCTTCCGCGATGGCTGGCACGGCCTGGTCTACGCCTACGTGCGGGCCAACTATGTGCGGCAGAAGACCATCATGCTGTGGATGCTGGGCAACGGCCAGGCCGTGGCCGACCCGCCGCAGGACCTGTAGCGTCGAGCCATGCTCGACGGACGGGGCAACGCCGTCGAGCATGGCTCGACGCTACACCCTGCGGTGCCGCGCGCCTTCGACCATGGAAAGACCGGCCAGCAGGCCGACGATGGTCACGTAGAAACTGGCCGTCATCTGGTGGGCGAACATCGACTGGGTCAGGCCGCACAGCACGTAGGCCACCACGATCATGATGCCCGCCGCCGCCGGGCCACGGAACGTCGCCCGCCCACTGCGCCGGTGCAGGCGCACGAACACGCCCAGCGGCACCCCGTACACGGCCAGCAGCAGCAGCAGGCCTGGCAGCCCCTGGGTCGCGCTCCACTCGGCCAGGTCGTTGTGGGCATGGCCCAGGTGGCAGCGCAGCTCGGCCGGGTCGGCACGGCACACCGGCAGGCGCTGCATGGCCGTATCGAACTGGCCGATGCCCACCCCGGTGAACGGATGATCCTTGAACGCCTCCCAGGCGACCTGCAGGCGTTCCACGCGCGCACCCGCCGATGAATCAGCATCGCCCTGCTCCAGGCGCTGCACGTCGCTGTGCAGCTCGGTCAGGCGCAGCTGGTGGCGCAGTTCGGGCACCGACAGCATCAGCGTGGCACCCAGCGCCAGCATCACCCCCAGTACCGACAGGCGTGCCGCACCGGTGCGCCAACGCAGGCTGAGGGCCAGCACCACCAGCAGCGCCAGCAGGGCGGCGAACACTCCGCGGCTGCCGGTCAGCACGATGGTGCCGCAGCCGGCCGCCATGCCCACGATGACCAGCGACCAGCGCCGGGACGGGCGACAGAACACCAGCAGCACCATCAGCATGGCCACGATGTCGGCCAGCACGATGGCATTGGTGGACAGTTCGGCACGGGGCGCGCCCTGCAGCACCTGCACCAGCGCCAGCACGAACGTCCCCAGCAGCCCGACCAGCGCCCCGCGCCACAGCCAGCGCATGTCCGGCCGCAGCGCGCAGACCCACAGCACCAGCCACGGGATGACCAGGAACCGCGAGCGGTTGTCGACATCGCGCAGCCCTTGCTGGAACAGCAGGATCGAGCACACGCCCAGCACCACCACCGCCAGCATCAGGGCAGTCAGCAGTTTCAGCGTCAGCGGCTCCATGCGCCGGGCCCGCCACAGCAGTTCCGGGGCCAGCAGGGTGCTGGTGAACAGCAGCACCGCATAGCCCAGCAGGTTGCTGGGCAGGGTCAGCACCAGCGCCGGCATGCAGAACAGGCCGACCTGGGCCAGCCAATGGGCCACGCCGTGGCGTCCCCCGGTGGGGGCCGCCAGCACGGTGCCGGCGCGCGCGTCCTTGTTGTCCGGTGAAGCTGCCACGTTCAGAGCGATCACTGCGTTCCTGCGGAAATTCCGGAAGAGTGGCCAGGCCACTCCCGCCCTTACCTTTTACTGTGTTTCGGGCCGACTGGGCAGTCTGGACAAACCAGACAGCGAACGCTTACTCATCATCCTGCAGTTGCCGTTCACGTTCCCGCTCGGCGGCATTGGCCACGCATCGGCCCTGCACTGCCGTTGCCGGCACCAACCACCAACGGCGGCGGTTGGCGATACCGGCCAGTTCGGCCTGGCTGCGGTCGATGCAGGGCAGCAGGGCGTCTTCCAGCACCAGCAGCCAACGCCGGTCCGGCGCCAACTGCTGCCAGCGCACGCCGGCCACCAGCTGTTCGTCCCAGTGCACCTTGAAGCCGAATGTCGCCGCCGGGCGGTCGGCCATCAGCAGGTTCTGTTCCTTCCATGCCACCAGCCCCAGCTCGGCCTGCGGGCCGATGCGCTTGCCGGCGGCCTGCATCAGGCCCCGCGCCGAACTGGAATCGTTCAACAGCGGATAGCCCACCAGGCTGTACAGCACCCAGACCACGGTGAGCGTGGATACCAGCGACAAGTGCCAGCGGCGGCGGCCGAACAGCAGCAGGCTGGCCACGGCCCAGCCGCCCATGGCCAGCGCGGCCCAGGCCAACTGGTTCATGACCCCCGGCGCCATGCCGCGCGCCTGCTGCAGGCGCACCTCGAAGCCAGGCTGGCCGATCAGCGCAGCGATGCCACCGCCCAGGGTGACCGCCGCCAGCAACAGGGTGAAGGCGCCCAGCAGCCACTGCACGTCGCGCCGGCGCAGCAGGCCCGGCAGCAGCGGCGCCAGCGCCAGGCAGAACATCGGCAGCGACGGCAGGATGTAGACGTCGCGCTTGCCATTGGGAATGGAGAAGAACAGCACGATCAGCGCCCACCAGCCCAGCAGCAGCAGGTAGCGGGCATCGCGTCGCTGCAGCCGCCGGCGCCACGCGGGAATGGCCCACGGCACCAGCAGGAACGCCGGAATCCACATCGACGGCATGGTGCCCAGGAAGTACCACCAGGGCTGGTGGTGGTCCCAGGACTGCGCGTAACGCTTGGCGGTCTGCCGGAACAGGATGTCGTTCATGTACGCGTGGTACTCGCCCGATCGGGTCGCCAGCGCGGTCAGCACCATCGGCAGCAGCCACAACGCCACCGCCAGCAGGAACGCCAGCGGGGCCAGCCAGAACCGCACATCACGCACGTGCAGGCGCACCCGCGGCCAGTGCAGCGCCGAGGCGATGGCCGCCGGCACGATCATCAGCAGGGCGATCACGCCCACGCCCTTGGTGATGACCCCGATGCCGGCGAAGAACCAGCCCAGCCACCACCAGCGCCACGCCGGGCCCAGCAGCAGGTGGCGCAGCAGACCGTAGTTGGCCAGCGTGATGAACAGCACCACCAGCGGGTCGATCTGCGCCTTCTTCGACTGGAAGGTGAACTGCAGCGCGAACAGCAGCGCCCAGCCGGCGTACAGGCCCACACGCCGCGTCCACAGCCGGCGGCCCAGGTCGACCACGCACCACAGCGTGCCCAGCGCGGCAATCAGCGAGGGCAGCAGGAAGGCCACCCGCCAGTTGCCGATCACGCTGTACAGGGTGGCCTGCCACCACATCAGCATGGGCGGCTTGTCTGAATACAGCTCCAGGCCCCGGTGCGGGAACAGCCACTGACCGCTTTCCACCATCTGCTTGGCCACCAGGGCAAAGCGCGGTTCATCCGAGGGCCACGGGTCGCGCAGCCCGAGGCCGGCGCCCAGCACCAGCAGGGCCATCACTACGAACAGCCACGTCTCGCGTGATGCGCGGGTTTTCAGCATGGGAACTCGGCGATTGAAAAGGTCAGGCTGTTTTTAGCAGACGCGCGTAGAAAAATCCGTCAGCGTCATCGCTTCCGGGCAGGCGCTGGCGGGCGATGCCCTCGCAGTCCACGCCGAAAGCGTCGCCCAGCGGCGCCGCCTGCGCGTCCGGATGCCACTTCAGGAAGGCCCGCACCTGGTCCACGTTCTCGGCCCGCAGGATCGAGCAGGTGGCGTACAGCAGCACGCCGCCGGGGCGCAGCATCGACCAGCAGGCTTCCAGCAGGCGTGCCTGCACGCCCACCAGCGCCTCGATGTCCTCGGCCCGGCGGTGGAACATCACGTCGGGCTGGCGGCGGATCACGCCGGTGGCCGAGCACGGGGCGTCCAGCAGGATGGCGTCGAACGGCGTGCCGTCCCACCAGGCCGCGGTATCACTGGCGTCGGCCACCTGGGTCTGCGCGCCCTCGCCCACACCGGTGCGGGTGTAGGTATCGCGGGCCCGTGCCAGGCGCCGGGCGTCGATGTCCAGCGCCAGCAGGCGCAGGCTCGGGTCGCGTTCCAGCAGGTGCGCCGACTTGCCGCCCGGCGCCGCACAGGCATCAAGCACGCGTGCGCCCGGCGCGGGCGCCAGTGCGTCAGCGGCGCATTGCGCCGACAGGTCCTGCACCGACAGCGCGCCGTCGGCAAACCCCGGCAACTGGTTTACCGGCACCGGCACCGACAGGCGCAGGGCGTCGGCGCACAGCGGGCTGGGCTCGGCGGCAATGCCGGCCTCGGCCAGCGCCGCCAGCGCCTTGTCACGCCCGCCCTGCTGCCGGTTCGCACGCAGCCACAGCGGCGCCGGTTGCAGGCTGGCCTCGAAAATGGCGTCGGCCTGGGCCGGCCAGTCGCGCTCGACGGCCTGCGCCAACCATTCCGGGAAGGCATCGCGGGCCGGCTGCGGCGGGAACCCTTCTCGCTGGGCGCGGCGCAGGATGGCATTGACCAGCCCGGCCTGGCGCTCGCGGCCGAGCGCGCGCGCGGCGTCCACCGTGGCCGACAGCGCGGCATGGGCCGGCAGTTCCAGCACGTCCAGCTGGGCAAAGCCCACCATCAGCAGCGTGCGCAGGTCGGCATCGCGCGCCGACAGCGGCTTCTGCATCCAGCCCTGCAGGGCGGCGTCGTAGGTACTGCGCCGGCGCAGCACGGCAAAGCACAGGGCTTCCAGCAGGGCGCGGTCGCGGGTGTCGGCCAGCTTGGGCAGCGCCCACGCCAGCTCGGCCTTCAGCGAACGGCCGCGGGTGAACACCTGGGCCAGCACGCGGGCGGCCAGCATGCGGGTCGCTGCCCCGGGAGCGGCCTTGGCCACCGAAAAATCGTTCTGCTTGCCCACCGGTTACACCCCTGCGCGCAGATCGCGGCGCGCGTTGAGGTAATCGGCGGCGGTGATCGCCTTGCCGCCCTCGCGCTGCAGCACGCGCAGGCGCAGTGCGCCATGGCCACAGGCGATGTCGATGCCTTCGCGGCCCGCCACCAGCACCGTGCCCGGGGCCTGGCCATGGGCCAGGTCCAGCGCCACCGCGCCATGGATGCGCACGCGTTCGCCCGCCAGCGTGGCTTCGGCGATCGGCCACGGATTGAAGGCCCGCACGGTGCGCGCCAGCACGTCGGCCGGCTGCGCCCAGTCCAGCTTCGCCTCGGCCTTGTCCAGCTTGTGTGCATAGGTCACGCCCTGTTCCGGCTGCGGCCGCGCCACCGGCTTGATGCCCGCACGCAGCAGGCCCAACCCATCGGACAGCACCTGCGCGCCCAGTTCAGCCAGCTTGTCGTGCAGCTGGCCGCCGGTATCGGTGGCGGCAATCGGCAGTTCCTGGTGCAGCAGCACCGGGCCGGTATCCAGGCCGGCCTCCATCTGCATCAGGCACACGCCGGTGCTGGCATCGCCCGCCTGGATGGCACGCTGGATCGGCGCGGCGCCACGCCAGCGCGGCAGCAGCGAGGCATGCACGTTCCAGCAGCCATGGGTCGGAATGGTCAGCACCGCCCTGGGCAGGATCAGGCCATAGGCCACCACCACCATCAGGTCCGGCTGCAGATCGCGCAGCTGCTGCTGTGCGGCTGCATCCTTCAGGGTTTCCGGCTGGTACACCGGAATGCCACGGGCCACCGCTTCGAGCTTCACCGGCGAGGGCGCCAGGCCACGGCCACGACCGGCCGGGCGATCCGGCTGGGTGTAGACCGCCACGACTTCATGGTGGCGGGCAGCGGCGCGCAGCGACGACACCGCGAATTCCGGCGTACCGGCAAAGACAATCCTCATGGCGACCCCACTTGCAGGATGATTTCGTGCAGAAAAAAGAACGGCGCCATGGTCAGGCGCCGTGCAGCCCGCGCGCTGGGCGCAGGCGCGGACCGGCGCAGCGGCCGGCCCGGCGTGGCGATCACGCCACGTGCTTGCGTTGCTTGGCCAGCTTCTTGCGCACCATCTCGCGCTTGAGCGGCGACAGATAGTCGATGAACAGCTTGCCGTCCAGGTGATCCATCTCGTGCTGCACGCAGACCGCCAGCAGGCCGTCGGTGGTCAGCTCCTGCGGCTGGCCCTGGCGGTCCAGGAACTTCACGGTGATGGTGTCGGCACGGGTGACGTCAGCGAAGATGCCCGGCACCGACAGGCAGCCTTCCTGGTACACCTGGCCCCCGTCCTTGGCGACGATTTCCGGGTTGATGAACACCCGCGGTTCGTTCTTCTCTTCGCTCACGTCGATGACCATGAAGCGCTTGTGCACGTCCACCTGGCTGGCGGCCAGGCCGATGCCGGGGGCTTCGTACATGGTCTGGAACATGTTGTCGATCAGTTCCTGGAAGGCCGGCGTGGTGACCTCGGTGGCCTCGATCAGGGCCGCCTTGGTGCGCAGGCGCGGGTCGGGGAACTCAAGAATAGGGAGCAGAGCCATGGCAGTTTCCGGGTAGGGGGCCGGGGCAACGCCGGCATACGTCGCAGATTCTATCTGCAACGCTTGCCTTGCGCCCCGGTTTCTGGACTATAGTGCGCCAACCTGTTGGGGAATCAGGGCTTCGCACCTATGTTGCTTCGTTTTCGTACGGTCCTCGCCGCGGCGATGCTGACCGTGGCTGCCTATGCTACCGCCGTTGAAGTGAATGGCGGGCACCCGGACACCTATGTGGTCCGCAAAGGGGACACGCTGTGGGACATTGCAGGGAAATTCCTGCAGAAACCCTGGCTGTGGCCCGAGATCTGGCAAGCCAATCCGCAGATCGCCAATCCACACCTGATCTACCCGGGTGACGTGCTCAGCCTGGCCTACCTGGACCGCGTGACGGCCAAGCCCGGCCCGCGCCAGGAAGCGCCCGTGACCGGGGTGCCGCTGGCCCAGGTCGAGCCGTTCCTGAAGCAGCTGAGCGTGGTGGACAGCATTGACGGCCTGCCCTACGTGGTCGGCCTGGAAGACAACCGCCTGCGCGCCACCGGCGGCCAGACCGCCTATGTGCGCCTGGAAGATGCCCAGCCGGGCCAGCGTTGGGCCGTGGTCCGGCCGACCGTGCGCTACGGCCAGCCCAAGCCCACCGAGGACCTGACCGCCAATGGCGATGTCACCCCGGCCAGCGGCAACCTGTGGAAGGCCTTCAATGCGCCCAACCACCGCCGCGGGGTGCTGGGCTATGAACTGGCCCAGGTCGGCCTGGGCACCATCACCCAGGTGGCCGGCGACAAGACCGAAGCTTCCACCCTGGTGCTGGACAGCAACGCCAATGGCCGCGAAGTGCGTGCCGGCGACCGCCTGGTGCCGGTGGAAGCACAGCCGTACGACCTGCAGTTCTTCCCGCACGTGCCAGCGGCCAGCGTGGAAGGCGTGGATGTGCGCGTGCTGGCTGTCACCGACATGTTCGATGCCGGCGGCCCGCGCGATGTCATCGCCATTTCCGCCGGGCGGGCGCAGGGCGTGGACAACGGCACGGTGTTCTCGCTGTGGCGCCAGGGCAGTCATGTGGCCCACCGCATGAAGTACCCGACCTCCTCGCGCATGGATGACGCCCGCAACACCGGCCCCGGCCGGGTCACCCTGCCGGACGAGTACGCGGCCCACGCGATGGTGTTCCGCACCTTCGACAACGTGAGCTATGCGCTGGTGATGCAGGGCGTGAAGCCGGTGAAGGTCGGCTACAGCGCGCTGCACCCGGACGCGAAGTAAGGGCGGGCCGGGCACGCCCGGCATCCCCTGACACGCACATGCGACGGCGCCCTAGGGCGCCGTCGCTGTCTGTGGCCGATAGTCGGCCGATGGACGAAACCCACGCCTTGTTGACCCTGCTGCTGGCCGAAGGGCCGCTGGCGCCGCGCCGGGCCCTGCTGCACAGCACCGGCAGCGCCCAGGCCGCGCTGGCCCTGGGCATGGCTGGCTGGCGCGCGCATGGCTGCACGCCCGCGCAATGTGCCGCACTGCACGGCCCGGATGCGCGCGCACTGGGCACCGCCCGGCACTGGCTGGACGCGCCGGACCACCACGTACTGGGCTGCACCGACCCGGCCCCGCCGCCGCTGCTGCAGGACCTGCCCCACCCGCCGCTGGCCCTGTTCGTGGCTGGCGATCCCAGCCTGGCCTGGCGACCATCGGTGGCGGTGGTTGGCAGCCGCTCGCCCACGCCCGGGGGGCGAGCGCTGGCCGCACGGTTTGCCACCTGTTTCGCTGAGGCCGGGCTGGCCGTCAGCAGCGGTCTGGCGGCCGGCATCGATGCGGCCGCCCACACCGCGGCCCTCGAGGCCGGCGGTTGTACCGTGGCCGTGATCGCCACCGGGCCTGACCTGGCCTATCCCCCCGGCAATGCCCGGCTGCAGGCGCGCATCGCCGCCGAAGGCGCGGTCCTGAGCGAATACCCGCCCGGCACCGCGGCCCGGCCCGGGCAGTTCCCCGCGCGCAACCGCCTGGTGGCCGGACTGGCGCTGGCCACCGTGGTGGTCGAGGCCGCCCAGCGCTCGGGCGCGCTGATCACCGCCCGGCTTGCGGCCGAGGCCGGACGCGAGGTCTGCGCCGTGCCGGGTTCGGTACTGAACCCGCGCGCGGCCGGGTGCCACCGGCTGATCCGCGACGGCGCCGCTCTGGTCGAGCGCCCCGAAGACGTACTGGAACTGCTGGCCCCGGCCCTGCGCCAGCACCTGCCGGGCTTGCAAAGCCGGTTGGCGGCCCCCACTGAACAGGCAGTCTCGACAGCCCTGCCGGCCCAGTGGGCCGGTGACCGCAACTACCAGACCTTGTGGCGCGCGCTGGACCACGACCCAATCAGTATGGATTCATTGATCACGCGCTGTGGATTGACGGCGCCGGAGGTGTCCTCCATGCTGCTGGCCATGGAACTGGCGGGAATCGTGGTGTGCGTACACGGCCGCTACTGTCGAACTCCCTAGTTTCTTCACCTCCACAGCGTCGCCCGACGCAGGCCGAGGGGCAATGAAAGAGAGCATCCTGGACGTACTGCTGTACCTGTTTGAACACTATTTCAGCGAAGATGCTGACCTGATCCGTGATCGCGACTCGCTGCAGAATGGCCTGATACAGGCCGGTTTCAGCCCCACCGAGATCAACAAGGCGTTCGACTGGCTCGACGCGTTGGCTGCCCAGCGGCCCAGCGTTTCGCAGGCCCGGGTCGACGGCCCCGTGCGCATCTACCACGGCCCCGAGCTGGACAAGCTGGACGTGGAATGCCGCGGTTTCCTGCTGTACCTGGAACAGCACGGCATCCTCGATGCCGACCAGCGCGAGCTGGTGCTGGACCGTGCCATGGCCCTGGACCAGGACGAACTGGACCTGGATGACCTGAAGTGGGTGGTGCTGATGGTGCTGTTCAACCAGCCCGGCGCCGAGGCCGCCTACGCCTGGATGGAAACCCAGATGTTCGTGGACGAGCCAGAACCCCTTCACTGACCGTACACTTGGGGGCCGTGCGCATTCAGGAGCGTCCCCCGTGAGTGAGTGGTTCCATGCAGAAGGCAATCGCCAGCAAGGCCCGTTGCCTGCGGACCAGTTGATCGCGCTGTTCCGCAGCAACCAGATCAACCTGGACACCCTGGTGTGGCGCGACGGCCTGCCGCAATGGCAGCCGCTGCGCAGCGTGGTCGATGAGCTGGGCCTGATCGTGCCGGCGATGGATGCACCGGCATCGGTCGAACCGCCTCCGCCGCCGGCGCCGGCGCCACCGGACGTTCCGCTGCCGCCCACCCTGCCGCCGGCCACGCCGTATGCGGCGGCCCCGGCCATGGCCGCGCCTGCGCCGAAGAAGGGCCTTTCCGGCTGTGCCATCACCGCCATCATCGGCGGTGGCCTGCTGCTGATCCTGATTCCCATCTGCGCCATCCTGGCCGCGATCGCCCTGCCGGCCTACAACGACTACACGCTGAAGGCCAAGGTGGCCGGCGCGATCACCGCGCTGCAGCCGCTGAAGGACCAGGTGCAGCATTTCGCCGACGACCAGGGCCGCTGCCCCGGCGCCAACGATGCTGGTTTCCCGGGCGCCGGCGATTTCGCCGCGCAGGGCCTGTCGGCCGTGCATATCGGCCGCTTCAACAATGGCCACTGCGGCATTGAAGCCACGCTGTCGGTACCGGGCAAGAGCATCGACGGCGACCTGCTATGGCAGGAATACGACCGCGACAGCGGCCGCTGGGAATGCAGCGGCGAAAGCGACGACAAGTACCTGCCCGTCGCCTGCCGCGGCTGAACGGCACAGGCCTCCATCACCAAGGACGACCCAACAGGGGACATGCAATGACCGAGTGGTACTACGCAGAAGGACAGCAGCGGCAGGGACCGCTGCCGGTAACGGAGATCCGCCAGCGCTTCCAGCGCGGCCAGCTGACCCTGGACACCCTGGTCTGGCGCGAAGGCATGGGCCAATGGGCCGCCCTGCGCCAGGTGGTGGATGAGCTGGGCCTGCAGACCCTGGCCGATGCCAGTGCGTCCAACGCCAGTGGCGGCTTCGACCTGCGCGGCGACTACGCCGCCATCGACAATGGCACCGCGCCGCTGCCCGGCACCGGCCCGCTCAGCAGTTCGCCCTATGCCGCCCCCGGCACGTCCAGTGGCGCCTACAGCCAGGCCATACAGGGCGGCGAAGTGGTCTACGCCGGCTTCTGGAAGCGCTTTGCCGCCTACCTGATCGACTACTTCGTGCTGCTGATCCCCAGCTGGATCATCGGTGCCATCCTGGGCGTGGGCATCGGCGCCGGCCTGGGGGCGACCGGCACCGCCGGCACGGCCGCCGAAGTGACCGCGCAGATCCTCAGTGGCTTGTCCGGCCTGGTCATCGCCCTGCTGTACTACGGGTTCTTCCACGCCTCGCGCGGCGGCGCCACCCTGGGCAAGATGGCCATCGGCATCAAGGTGGTGCGTGGCAACGGCGAGCGCCTGACCCTGGCCCGCAGTATCGGCCGCTACTTCGCCACCATCCTCAGCAGCCTGACCCTGCTGATCGGCTACCTGATGGCCGCTTTCACCGACCGCAAGCAGGCCCTGCACGACCTGATCTGCGACACCGTGGTGGTGGACCGCTGGGCCTTCACCGACCAGCCGCAGATGCAGCGCCACGAACTGGGCACCGTCACCATCGTGGTGCTGGTGATCGGCGGCCTGCTGATGCTGGCCGGCTTCGTGTTGCTGATTTTCGCCATCGGCATGATCGCCAAGATGGCCGGCTGACCGGACCCGCCCGGGCGGCCTTCTGGCAGCGGTCGTCACGCCGCGCTGCTTGACACCGGCCGCCCGGACATGATTCCTCTAATAAGGAAACCTGAACGCCCGGCACACTACCGGGCGTTCAGTTTATGGAATTTCCCGTGGCCGCTTCACTAATGCGGCCGTTTGCTCCACCCTAGCGGCCCCTTCCCCCGGTCCGCCCACAGACCTTTCCCGACATGCCCAAGCACCTGCTCATCGTCGAATCGCCGGCCAAGGCCAAGACGATCAACAAATACCTCGGCAAGGATTACACCGTCCTGGCCTCGTATGGGCATGTGCGCGACCTGATCCCGAAGGAAGGCGCGGTCGACCCGGACAACGGGTTTGCCATGCACTACGACGTGATCGACAAGAACGAGAAGCACGTCGATGCCATCGCCAAGGCTGCCAAAGGCGCCGATGACATCCTGCTGGCGACCGACCCGGATCGCGAGGGTGAGGCGATCAGCTGGCACATTGCCGAGATCCTGAAGGAACGCGGGCTGGTCAAGGACAAGCCGATGCAGCGCGTGGTGTTCACCGAGATCACCCCGCGCGCCATCAAGGAAGCGATCAACCAGCCGCGCGCCATCGCCAGTGACCTGGTGGACGCGCAGCAGGCGCGCCGCGCGCTGGATTACCTGGTCGGCTTCAACCTGTCGCCGGTACTGTGGCGCAAGGTGCAGCGCGGGCTGTCCGCCGGCCGCGTGCAGAGCCCGGCGCTGCGCATGATCGTCGAGCGCGAGGAAGAGATCGAAGCCTTCATCGCCCGCGAGTACTGGTCGATCGGCGCCGAATGCGCGCACCCGTCGCAGCACTTCAACGCCAAGCTGATCAAGCTGGACGGGCAGAAGTTCGAACAGTTCACCGTGACCGACGGCGACACCGCCGAGGCCGCGCGCCTGCGCATCCAGCAGGCCGCGCAGGGCTCGCTGCACGTGACCGACGTGGCCAGCAAGGAGCGCAAGCGCCGCCCGGCCCCGCCGTTCACCACCTCCACCCTGCAGCAGGAAGCCTCGCGCAAGCTGGGCTTCACCACCCGCAAGACCATGCAGGTGGCGCAGAAGCTGTATGAAGGCGTGGCGATCGGCGACGAAGGCACCGTCGGCCTCATCTCCTACATGCGTACCGACTCGGTGAACCTGTCGCAGGATGCGCTGGCCGAAATCCGCGACGTGATCGCCCGTGATTACGGCATTGCCTCGCTGCCCGACCAGCCCAACACCTACCAGACCAAGTCGAAGAACGCCCAGGAAGCGCACGAAGCGGTGCGCCCGACCTCGGCCCTGCGCACGCCTGCGCAGGTGTCGCGCTTCCTGACCGACGACGAGCGCAAGCTGTACGAGCTGATCTGGAAGCGTGCGGTGGCCTGCCAGATGATTCCGGCCACGCTCAACACCGTCAGTGTCGATCTGTCTGCCGGCAGCGAACACGTGTTCCGCGCCAGCGGCACCACCGTGGTGGTGCCCGGCTTCCTGGCCGTGTACGAGGAAGGCAAGGACAACAAGAGCGCCGAGGACGAGGACGAAGGCCGCAAGCTGCCGGCGATGAAGCCCGGCGACCGCATTCCGCTGGAACGCATCCTGGCCGAACAGCACTTCACCCAGCCGCCGCCGCGCTATACCGAAGCGGCGCTGGTGAAGGCGCTGGAAGAGTACGGCATCGGCCGTCCCTCGACCTACGCCTCGATCATCCAGACCCTGCTGTTCCGCAAGTACGTGGAAATGGAAGGCCGCAGCTTCCGTCCGTCCGACGTCGGCCGTGCGGTGTCCAAGTTCCTGTCCAGCCACTTCACCCAGTACGTGGACTACGACTTCACCGCAAAGCTTGAGGACGAGCTCGACGCCGTCTCGCGCGGCGAAGAAGAGTGGATCCCGCTGATGGCCCGCTTCTGGGAGGCGTTCAAGGAACTGGTGGAAGACAAGAAGGAATCGGTCGACCGCGCCGAAGCCAGTGGCGCCCGCGAGCTCGGTACCGACCCCAAGACCGGCAAGCCGGTCAGCGTACGCCTGGGCCGTTTCGGGCCCTACGCCGCCATCGGCAGCACCGCCGAAGATGCCGAGGAAAAGCCCAAGTTCGCCTCGCTGCGCCCCGGCCAGTCGATGCACACCATTTCCCTGGAAGACGCGCTGGAACTGTTCCTGATGCCGCGCGCGCTGGGCGAAGACAACGGCGAACCGGTCAGCGTCGGCATCGGCCGCTTCGGTCCGTTCGCCAAGCGTGGCAGCACCTATGCCTCGCTGAAGAAGGAAGATGACCCGTACACCATCGACCTGGCCCGCGCCGTGTTCCTGATCGAAGAGAAGGAAGAGATCGCGCGCAACCGGATCATCAAGGAGTTCGAGGGCAGCGACATCCAGGTGCTGAACGGCCGCTTCGGCCCGTATATCAGCGACGGCAAGATGAACGGCAAGATCCCCAAGGATCGCGAGCCGGCATCGCTGACCCTGGCCGAGGTGCAGCAGCTGATGGAAGAAACCGGCAAGCCGGTGCGCAAGGGCTTCGGCGCCAAGAAGGCGGCCGCGAAGAAGGCCCCGGCCAAGAAGGCGGCAGTGAAGAAGGAAGCCGCACCGAAGAAGGCGGCTGCGAAGAAGGCCCCGGCCAAGAAAGCGGCCAAGAAAGTGGCGAAGAAGGCAGTCAAGAAGGCAGTCAAGAAGGCCGCAAAGTAGATCCACGCCATGCGTGGATGCTCTGCAGAGGGGTGGCAGGTTCCACCCCATCTGCACGCAGCAGGGGGATAATGAACCCCCACGCCGGCCCGGTTGCCGCCATGAAAGAACTCACTCTGGACACTGCTGTCGCCACCCTGCGTGGCGGCGGCGTGATCGCCTACCCGACCGAAGCGGTCTGGGGGCTTGGTTGCGATCCTTCGCACGAGGCCGCGGTGCACATGGTGCTGCGGCTGAAGCAGCGCCCGATCGAGAAAGGCATGATCCTGGTGGCGGCCGACCTGGCCCAGCTGCAGGGGTGGGTGCGCCTGGAGGCCCTGCCCGACGCGCGGCAGCGTGCGGTGTTGGCCAGCTGGCCCGGCGCCAATACCTGGATCCTGCCGGCCGGCCCGCGTGCCCAGCCCTGGATTACTGGTGAACACAGCGGCATTGCCGTGCGCATCAGCGCCCACCCGCTGGTGGCGGCGCTGTGCCAGGCCTGGGGTGGCCCGCTGGTGTCCACCAGCGCCAACCTGGCCGGGGAACCGCCAGCACGCACCCGCCAAGAACTGGACCCGCGCCTGCTGCGTCTGCTGGACGGCGTGCTGGACGGCGAGACCGGCGGTCTGGCCCAGCCCACCCCGATCCGGGACGCCCTCAGTGGCAACGTGCTGCGCTCCTGAGCCGAGGATTGCAGCGGCGCCCGGCTTGGCGCACGCTGCGCGCATGTACCTGCTGCGACCCGCCCTGTGCCTGGCCCTGCTGCTGCCGCTGAGCGCGCTGGCGGCCGACGACGTGCGCATCTATCGCTGCGTGGGCAGCAACGGCGCGGTGGCCCTGCAGGACAAGCCCTGCAGCAGCGGCCGCCAGGAAGTGCGCGACATGCAGCGGCCGAAGGACCCGCCCCCGCGCGTGGTCAGCACCGACGCCGCACCGCTGGAGCGCACCGATACCCCCACCCTGCGTGAGCGCGAAGTGCGCCATGTGTACGTGCAGCCGCCGCAGCCGATGTACGAATGCGTGGCCGAGGACGGCAGCCGCTACACCAGCGACAGCAACGAAGGGAACCCGCGCTGGGTGACGGTGTGGGGCAACGTCTGGTACCCGCGTGGCCGCCCTGGCCCCGGCTACAGCCCGCACCCGGGGCCGCGCCCGGCCGCCGGCAACAGCATCGGCCCGCCGATCGGCGGCACCGTGCCCGACCGCCGCCCGCCGCCGGTGGGCTTCAGCCTGCCGGCCGGCAATGTGCTGGTGCGCGATTCCTGCACTCCGTTGCCCGCGCAGGAAGTCTGCGCGCGCCTGCGCGATCGCCGCTGGGAACTGGACCGCCGCTACAACAGCGCGCTGCAGAGCGAACGCACGGCCATCACCACCGAACAGCGCGGCATTGATGCGCGGCTGGGCCGCGATTGCGGCGGTTGAAGCGCCCCGCGCCGGTGCGATGGGGCCAACCAAGGTTGGCCACTACCGGGGTGTCGGCAACCCAGGTTAGCCGCCGGCGGTTCCGCCCGCTTTGGTAGCTGCCCACCTTGGTGGGCAGTCGCTGTAGGCTGCACGGATGAAGAAACTGTTCTGGCTGGCGCTGTGCCTGCTTCCCACCGCAGCCGCGGCCGACGCGCAGGTGATCTACCGCTGCACCGGCAGCAGCGACGTTCCAACCGTACAGCGCGTGCCCTGCGCGGAAGGCCTGCGGCAGGAGATCGTGCGCCTTCCCGGCTCCACGCCGGCGGCACCGACCGCTCCGCCAGATGCCGCCCCCACGCCCCCGCCCGCAGCCGTTCCGGCACCGGCCCCCGCCGCCGTCGAGCCGGCACCGGCACAGGCCGGCGACGAACGCATCATCAGCGAAGCGCGGATGGTCGAGCGCCCCGACGACAACCTGATCCTGGACAGCGCGCAGCTGCCCCACGACGACGCGCACACCCAGGCAGACGGCAACGCACCGCCGAAGCCGCCGCTGCCGCCCATCTTCCAGTGCACCGACGCCCAGGGTGGCGGTTACCTGCACGAGTACGAGGCCGCTCCCGGCCGATGCGAGCTGCTGCAGGTACAGGGCCTGGGCGGGGTGACCCCGGCCAATGCGGCCAGCTGTGAAGTGGTGACCGACCACTGCAGCGAAGTCAGCGAGGCCCAGCGCTGTGGCAGTTGGCAGCAGCGCTTCCGCAATGCACGCGGGCGCGAACGCTTCGCTACCCCGGATAACCGCGATGCTGCGCGCGGCGAACGCGAACGGCTGCAGGCGGTGCTGGCGGCCAGTGATTGCGCCGTGCCTGAGTGAGCTGCCGAGGGGGTCAGAGCCCTTTCCTCTGGAAAGGGATCCGACCCCGGCGAAGCGATCAGAACCCGTAGCGCAGGAAGCCGCCGTCCACGGCGATGCATTCGCCGGTGACATAGCTCGACGCCGGCAGGCACAGGAAGCCCACTGCCGCCGCCACTTCTTCCGGTTCGCCGATGCGGCCCATGGGCGTGCGCGCGATCACTTCTTCGTAGTAGTCCGGGTCGGACAGCGGCCCGGAGGTGCGGCGCGTGCGGATGTACCACGGGGCCACCGCGTTCACCCGGATGCCGTCTTCGGCCCATTCCACAGCCAGGTTGCGGGTCATCTGGTGCATGGCCGCCTTGGTCATGCCGTAGACCACGCCACTGCGCACATGGGTCAGGCCGGAAACGCTGCCCACGTTGACGATGGACGACGCCGCATGCCGCGCCAGCAGCGGGTGCGCATAGCGCGACAGCTCGAAGGCAGAGAACAGATTGGTTTCGAAGATGCCGCGCCACTCGTCTTCGGAATACTCGGTGGCCGCCTTGGTGATGTTGCCGCCGGCATTGTTCACCAGGATGTGCAGGCCATCGCTGTGGTCTTCCACCCAGTCCAGGATCTGCCGGCGGTCCTCGTCATCGGACACGTCGGCGGCCAGCGCGTGCACCTGCATCTGCGGGTACACGTCCAGCAGCTCGTCGCGCGCGGTTTCCAGCATGTCGATGTCGCGCCCCACGATCATCAGATCGGCGCCGAAGCCCGCCAGTTCATGGGCAATTGCCAGACCGATACCGGCGCTGGCGCCGGTGATCAGTGCGGTCTGCCCGTCCAGGCGCCATCGTTGCTGGGTCATGTGTCCTCCGGGCCGCGGCCGCTGTGTTTCGATGCGCAAAGGATACGCGTCACAGCGCGCGGCTGCCGACGGTGCGACACTGCGCCATCGCCCACCCCGGAGAGCCGCGATGCGTCTGTTGATTCCACTGTGTCTGTCGGCCGCGCTGCTGGCCGGGTGCCAGCGCCCTGCCCCACCGAACCCGGAAAAACCACCGGAACCGCAGGCGCTGGCCAAGGCCATCAACCAGCCCCTGGACCGCGCCAAGAGCGTGCAGCAGACCGTGGACGAAGGCGCCGAGCGCGAGCGCCAGGCCGAGGCTGACGCGACGCAATGATGGGGTGGGGTCAGAGCCCTTTGCTGCGCAAAGGGATCTGACCCCGTCCGGTCAGAAACCGCAGAAGCAGTAGGCCAGTGCCTTCACCGGGGCGCCGTTGCCCTTTTCGCGGGCGGCGTTTTCGACGAAGCGCAGCTGCGTGTCCACTTCCGGCATCGTGCGGGCCAGCATCAGGCGGGCCATGCCCGAATCGGACAGCATCCACGCGCCGGCGCGGCTGCCGGCGAAACCGCTGACGAACTGCGCAAACGGCGTGGCGGCCTTTTCGATGTAGCGCACGCGGTACTTGTCGGCGTTGCCGAGCTTGGCGCGGCCGGCAGCATCGGCCACCGCATCCTTCAGGCCACCGAACGCATCGACCAGACCGCGTTCCTTGGCCTGGGCACCGCTCCACACGCGACCCCGGGCCACTTCATCGATGGCTTCCACCGGCTTCTTGCGCGCTTCGGCCACACGGCCGGTGAAGTCGGCATAGCCCTTGTTGATCACCGACTGGATCACCTGGCCGACGGCCGGGTCCATTTCGCGGGTGACATCGAACGCACCGGCGAAGCGGGTCGTGCCCACGCCATCGGTATGCACGCCGATCTTGTCCAGCGCGCGGCTGAAGTTCGGGATCATGCCGAAGATGCCGATCGAACCGGTGATGGTGGACGGGTCGGCATAGATGCGGTCGGCGTTCATGCTGATCCAGTAACCGCCGGACGCGGCCAGGTCACCCATGGACACCACCACCGGCTTGCCGGCGGCCTGCAACGCCACCACTTCGCGGCGGATCTGCTCGGAGGCGAATACTTCACCGCCGGGCGAATCGACGCGCAGTACCACGGCCTTGACGTGCTCGTCGTCACGCGCGGCACGCAGCAGGGCCGAGGTCGACTCGCCGCCGATACGGCCGGCCGGCAGGTCACCGCCGCTGATCTCACCCGACGCCACCACCACCGCCACCTGCGGACGGCTGTCCACCGGGTTGCGGCGCGCATCGAGCTGGGTGAGGTAGCCACCGAAATCGATGTTGCGGAAGCCACCGTCGGCGTCTTCATCGGCCACGCCGCGGTCGATCATCAGATCCTCGAATTCCTCGCGGGTCTTCAGCGCGGTCACCAGCTTCTGCTGCAGGGCGAACTTGGCCAGATCGCCACCGGCGGCGGCCACGCCTTCGGGCAGGGTGTCGATGCCGGCGGCCAGCTGTGCCGGGTCCAGGCGGCGGGCCTTGGCGATGTCGCCCAGGTAGCGCTGCCAGACATCGTTCATCCAGAACAGATCGGCTTCCTTGGATGCCGGCGACGCGGCATCCAGCACATAGGGTTCGGCGGCCGACTTGTACTCGCCTACCTTGAACAGGTGCACGTCCACGCCCAGCTTGTCCTGCAGGCCGGTGCGGAAGTACTGGCGGTAGCGGCCGAGGCCTTCCAGCACCACCGAGCCCATCGGGTCCAGGTAGACCTCGTCGGCCTGCGCGGCCAGCAGGTACTGCGACTGCCCCATGCTCTGGCTGAAGGCCACGACCTGCTTGCCCGACGCGCGCAGATCCTGCAGCGCAGCGGCCACTTCACGCAGCGAGGCGAAACCGGACGGCTGCAGCTTGTCCAGCTCCAGCACCACGCGTTCGATCTTCTTGTCGTCCTTGGCCGCTTCGATGACCCGGATCAGGTCGCGCAGCTGCACTTCCTCGGCGCTGTTGTCGCCCACGGCCTTGGCCAGCGCGCGGCTGACCGGATCGGCGCTGAACTGCTCGACCAGGCGGCCTTCGGGCGCGATCACCAGGGTGGTGCGGTCCTGCAGCGATTTGCTGGCACCGGCACCCATGCCGGCGGCGACGATGAACATCACCACAAACACCAGCAGCAGGCCGAAGAACACCAGGTTCAGGATCAGCCTGCGGGTGAAATTCATCACGTCCCACAGCCCGATGAAGAAACTGGCGACGGGGTTGCGACGTGCCGGGGGCAGCGGGGGCACGGGTTGGTTCATGGAGCGCTCCGGATGGCTTCTTGCCGTGGTACCAGCATAGCCGGTGCCGTGTGAGCTGGCACCGGACACAAGTCAGGGGATCACCCGTCACGGTCGGCCGTGACGGACGCAGGGGTTCAGGACAGGACCGACTGGCCCACCTTCAGACTGCTGCGGCGCAGGCGCCAGCCCATCAGGATGGCCGCGGCGGTCAGGCCGACGATCAGGCCGATCCACATGCCCTGCGGGCCCATGCCCAGGCCCAGGCCGAGCCCGGCGCCGAGCGGCATGCCCAGGCCCCAGTAGGCGAACATGGCGATGAACATCGGCACGCGGGTGTCCTTCAGGCCGCGCAGCGCGCCGGCCGACAGCACCTGGATGCCGTCGGGGAACTGGAAGGTGGTCGCGTACAGCAGCAGCGTGGAGGCCAGCCCGGCCACGGCCAGATCGTTGGTGTAGACCCCGACGATGGCATCGTGGCCGAACAACAGCACGGCCGCCGACAGGGTCTGGGTGCCCATGATGATCGCGTAGCCGGCCCAAGCCGCACGGCGCACGCCGAAGCCATCGCCGCGGCCGACCGCATGGCCCACGCGCACGGTGGTCGCTTCGGCCACGCCCATCGGGATCATGAAGCACAGCTGCGCTACGTTGATCGCGATCTGGTGCGCGGCCGCTTCATTGGCCCCCAGCCGACCGATCAGCAGCGCGGTGACGATGAACAACCCGCCTTCCATCAACACGGTGATGCCGATCGGCAGGCCCGTGCGCAGCAGGTCCCAGATCGCCGCCGGGCGCGGGCCTTCGAAGTGCGAGAACAGCTGCAGGTGGGCGAAGCGCTTGGTGAACCACAGGTAGGTGGCGAAGGCGATGGCCTGCAGCCACATCATCACCGCCGAGGCGATGCCCAGCCCTTCGGCGCCCATTTCCGGGAAACCCAGCTTGCCGTTGGCCAGCACGTAGCCCATGGGCGCCAGCACCAGCAGGCCGCCGAAGCCCAGCAGCATGGTCGGCAGGGTCCAGTGCATGCCTTCGCTGAGATAGCGCATGCAGAAATACAGGGTGAGCGCGGGCCCGCCCCAGCGCACCGCATGCAGGAAGGCGGTCGCGCCCGGCACGATGTCCGGCGCGATGCCGAAGGCCGGCAGCAGCGGCGGCACCAGGGTCAGGAAGGCGAACATGATCAGCCCCAGCCCCAGCGCCAGCCACAGCGCCTGGCGGAACAGCGGGCCGATCTCGCGCTCGCGGCCGGCGCCATGCAGCTGCGATACCGAGGCGGTGAGCGAGATCAGGGTGCCGATCGGAATCAGCATGGGCAGCCACAGCAGGGCCGTGCCGATGGTGACCGCCGCCAGCGTGGCGGTGGCGTGGTGGCCGGCAATGACGTTGTCGACGAAGGAGATCAGGCCGGTGGATACATGGCCCAGCACCAGCGGCAGGGCGAGCAGACCGGTCGCGCCGACTTCCTTGCTGAAGCGCGGCGTGGAGGTTGCGGTAGACATGGGAAATACAGAACGCCAACTACGGTTGCGCGCGAAGGGCACAGGCACCGGGTTGCGGGCCGCCATCTTACGGCCAAATGGCCCTGCATGGGCGCGAACGTCGGCTGGGTGCGGGCGAATGGGTGCGGGCGACGGGGTAGAGTCGACCGTTGGTCGACTGCGCTTCGCGTAAACCCCCGCGCTGCGCGCGGTAGTCGACCAACGGTCGATTCTACCCCGCCGATTCCGCGGCGAATCCCCCGGCGCTACTGCCCGGCCTGGCGCTTCAGCCAGCTGTCACGCTCGGCCGGCTGCAGGGCCAGGAAGGCACTGCGCACTGCATCGCGTTCCTGCGGCGGCGTACGCTGGGCCACCAAGGTCAATTGCGACAGTTGTGCCGGGGTAAGCGCGCGCAGCACTGTCAACGCCGCTTCGCGCTGCTCCGGTGGCACGAAGCCGAACAGACCGTGCAGCTTGGGGAACTGCTGGCCCAGTTCGGGGCCCAGCCGCCAGCCTTGGCGGAAGGCCTGGTCCTGCGCCTGGAACTGCTCACGCAGGTGCTGCTGCTGGGCCGCCGGCAACGCGGCAAAGCGCGAAGCGGCCACGCGGATGCGCTCACGTTCGCCTTCCGGCAGCGCGCGCCAAGCGGCGTAGTCAGCCCTGCGCTGGCGCTGGGTGGCCACGTCCAGGCTGGCAAAGGCCGCCGGCGAAGCGGCATCGACCGCGCGGGCCGGCTCGGCCGTGGGCGCAGGCAGGTTCAGGGCATTCGGCGCGGCGGCGGACCACAGCGGCAGGGCCAGCAGCGCACTGGCCAACAGGAACTTATTCATCGGCGGCAGAGGTTTCCAGCGCGGCACCCACCGGCTCGGGGTGGGTCGGTTTGGGTTCGGATTCATCCACCGGCAGCGGGCCGCCGGCGGCGCTCCACGCGTACAGATCGGCGTCGGCCACCAGCGGGTAGTCGCGGTCAGCCAGCATGGCGGCGTCATCGGTCGCGTGGCTGTCGACCGCGCCTGCGGCCGGCACGTCGGTGGGCGGCAGGGATTCCACGGTCACCGGGCCCGCTTCGGCCACCACACCTTCCGGCAGCGGCGCGTCACTGGCGGTGTGCTGCCCCTGCCAGTGGCGCCAGCCCAGCGCCGCAGCCAACAGCACGGCGACGGTCACCAGCAGGATGAGTGGGCCGCGCCAGCGCGGGCGCGCGTTCGGGCGGCGGCGCTTGCCGGCCGTGGCCGTGCGTTCGTCGCGGTCGGGGGCGCGCCAGCCCGTGGTGGGGCCCTGCGGGTTGCTGGCCGGGGCGGCGGGCTGCTGCAACTGCTGCAGGCGCTTGGCCGGCAGGTCACGGATGCGCAGCTGCACCTGTTCGGCCAGCCCGCGCCAGGCGACGGCATCGGGCTGGCCCTGCGCGTCGCGCGGGCAGGCCGCGGCCAGCAACTGCTGGTAGCCGTTCTCGTCGGTGTCCAGCACCCGCGTGGCGATGCCCTCGTCCAGGCTGCCGCCTACCCGCAGCAGCAGGGCCAGGCGCGGCAGCGGGTCCATGCCTCCCAATGCCGCCAGCGACGGCGGCCACTGCCCGGTGGACGGTTCACGCAGGGCCTGGCGCTGGCCCAGCAGGGTCCAGAAGCGGGCCGGCCACTGCGCCATGGGCAGATCGCTGGCGACCGCCGCGAAGGCGCGCATGACCGCCACCAGGGTCTGTTCGGCGCGGGCAGGGTCACCGCATTGCAGTTCGGCGACCACCAGCGCGCGGCGCTCGACGCCACGCAGGAACGCCGACAGCGCGCCGGCCGCGGTCGAGGAAACAGGGGCGGGCACAGCCGTCATCGGTCACTCCAAAGGTCTGCCGGCATGATAGCGGCAGGCCCTTGGCGGCCGGCAGGGCTTGCGCCCACCGGCACTTCGTGCTGCAGGTTGTGCACAGCATCAAGACCTGACTTGGCGCATGCGGGATGGATCGGTGAATTCACCGTGTTTCAGCATTGTTTCACACATAAGATATTGATATTAATCATGTTTTTATTGTGGCTATTTTTTGACCAACGCAAGCGTGAGGCCGTCGCCATCGGCTTCCCGGCACATCGCCGACCGGTAACGCACAAACTTATCCACAGAAGATGTGGATAAGACTGAATCTCTAATAGCCGCCTGCATTTAGGTGAAATTTATGAATGCCACGACGTCGCGGCCGGGGTCAGGCGCCGGCCATGCGCGCGCGCATGGACCGCTACACTGCACCGATGCCCGCACCGATTCCGACCCTGCAGGTCGCTCTGCCTGTCCCCCTGCCCCGCCTGTTCGACTACCTGGCCCCGGACGGCCAGGCGCCGACCGATGTGGTGGGCTGCCGACTGAAGGTGCCCTTCGGCAACCGTGAGCTGGTGGGCCTGGTGGCCGGCCAGGGCCAGGTAGAGGATGCCCAGGGGCTGCGCCAGGCACTGGCCTGGCTGGACCCGCAGCCGCTGCTGCAGGGCGAGCTGTGGCAGAGCCTGCAGTGGCTTGCCCGCTACACCCACGCACCGCTGGGCGAGGTGGTCAGCACCGCCCTGCCCGGCCCCCTGCGGCATGGCGAGCCCCTGCCTGACACCCACCACTGGGGCTGGCAGCTGACGGAAGACGGCCAGGCCCAGCGCGGGACGCTGCGCGCCGGCAGCCGCCCCCGACAACTGGCCGAACATCTGGCCGACGCCGTGGTGGACGAAGACGTGCTGGCTGCCCGCATGCCCGACTGGCGCACGGCGGCCCGCAGCCTGGCCAAGCGCGGCCTGGCCGAACGGGTGGCGCTGGCGGTGGCACCCCGCCATGCGCAGCCGTTGCCCGGCCCGACGTTGAACCCCGACCAGGCCGACGCCGTGGCCGCAATCACCGCCGCTGACGGCTTCCAGCCGTTCCTGTTGGATGGGGTGACCGGCAGCGGCAAGACCGAGGTCTACCTGCAGGCCATCATCCATTGTCTCGCACAGGGCCGGCAGGCGCTGGTACTGGTGCCGGAAATCGGCCTGACCCCGCAGACCCTGGCGCGCTTCCGTGGGCGCTTGGGCATTCCGGTACACGCGCTGCATTCGGGTCTGAATGACAACGAGCGCGCACGCGTGTGGGCCGCTGCGTCGCGCGGTGAGGCACGGGTGATCGTCGGCACCCGTTCGGCCGTGTTCACCCCGCTGCCGCAGGCTGGCCTGCTGATCGTGGATGAAGAGCACGACGGCAGCTACAAGCAGCAGGACGGCATCCGCTACCACGCGCGCGACTTCGCCCTGGTGCGGGCCAAGGCATTGGGCATTCCGGTGCTGCTGGGCAGCGCCACGCCCTCGCTGGAATCGCTGCACAACGCCTATGGCGGCCGCTACACGCACCTGCGCCTGAAGCAGCGCGCCGGCGAGGCGCGGCCACCGCGGGTGCGCATTCTGGACGTGCGCAAGCGGCCGCTGCGCGATGGGCTGAGCGACGAAGTGCTGGCCGGCATTGGCGAACACCTGCAGCGCGGCCAGCAGGTGCTGGTGTTCAAGAACCGCCGCGGCTACGCGCCGGTGCTGCTGTGCCACGACTGCGGCTGGACCGCACCGTGCCAGCGCTGCGATGCGCCGATGACCGTGCATGGCGGCGGCCGTCGCCTGCAGTGCCACCACTGTGGCGCCCGCCAGCCCGCACCGCTGGCCTGCCCGGCCTGCGCCAGCCTGGCCCTGCAACCGCAGGGCATCGGCACCGAGCGACTGGAAGAACACCTGGTCAGCGCCTTCGCCGATTACCCGGTCGTGCGCATCGACCGTGGTACCACGACGCGGCGCGATGCGCTGGAACAGCAGCTGGCGAACCTGGGCGACCAGCCCGGCATTCTGGTCGGCACGCAGATCCTGGCCAAGGGCCACGACCTGCCCAAGCTGACCCTGGTGGTGGTGGTGGGCATCGACGAAGGGCTGTTCTCGGCCGATTTCCGCGCCAGCGAGAAGCTGGCCCAGCAGTTGATCCAGGTGGCCGGTCGCGCCGGGCGCGCGCGCGATCCTGGGGAGGTCTGGCTGCAGACTCATCACCCGGGCCACCCGCTGCTGGAGACCCTGGTCAGCGGTGGCTATCACCCGTTTGCACAGGCCGAACTGAACCAGCGCCAGGCCGCCGGCTTCCCGCCCTTCGCGCATCTGGCACTGATGCGTGCCGAAGCGCAGCAGGTCGAGCATGCCAACGCCTTCCTGCTGGCGGCGCGGCAGCTGCTGGGCGAACAGAACGTAGTGGAGGCCTATGGGCCGATGCCCGCGCCAATGCCACGCCGCGCCGGTTACCAGCGCACGCAGCTGCTGTTGTCGGCACCGCAACGGCCACCGCTGCATGGAGTGCTGGCGCAGCTGGTGCCGCAGCTGTACGCGCTGCCGGAAGCACGCAAGGTGCGCTGGTCGCTGGATGTGGACCCGACGGATCTGTATTGAGCGGTGCGGGGTGGCCTCCGACGGGCATGGCCCGGCGCTACCGTGGTGGCCGACGGTGCGGGGTCAGAGCCCACCCGACGGGTGGGATCCGACCCCAATCAACGCGCGCTTACCGCCGTTGGTAGAGTCGAGCTTGCTCGACTGAACGTAGCACCGCAGTCGAGCAAGCTCGCAGCGGGGTCAGAGCCACCCGTCGGGTGGGATCCGACCCCACACAACCGGCGCTCAGGTCAACGGTGACATCACGCCGCGCTGGTAGGCCGGGCGTTCGCGCAGGCGTGCGTACCAGTCGGCCACATGCGGCAGGTCCGGACGCTGGATCGGCAGTTCGTACCAGGCATACACCAGCGACCCCAACGGAATGTCGCCCATCGCGAAGCGATCGCCGGACAGCCACGGCTGCGTGGCCAGGGTAGCGTCGGCCATGGCCAGATACTCGCCGGCGCGCACGATGGCTGCGTTGATGCGGGCTTCATCGCGGTCGGCCGGGGCGGTGCGCATGATGCCCCAGATCAGTTCGGAGTACAGCGGCGCCATCCGCGAGGTGCTCCAGTCCATCCACTTCTCGGCCTGCGCACGTTCCATCGCATCTTCGGCGTACAACGTACCCAGCGCGTAGCGCGCGCTCAGGTAGCGCACGATGGTGTTCGATTCCCACAGCGGCAGGCCGTGGTCTTCGATCACCGGCACCAGGCTGTTCGGGTTCATCGCCACGTACTCGGCCGACTGCGTGCCGCCGTGGCTGCCGCCTACTTCGATGGATTCGTACGGCAGCCCGATTTCCTCGGCACACCACAGCACCTTGCGGACATTGCTGGAATTGCGGCGGCCCCAGATCTTCAACATGCGTTTGTTCCTTGCCTGCAGCGGTGCGCCACGCTGGCGCGGAGCCGCTACGATACGCCGATCAAACGCGCTGTGCTGCGCTACCGGTTCTTCTTCGGCAACGCGCGCACGTAGGACGATTTTCCGTCTTTCTTCAGCTCGAACAGGCCGATCGCCGCCAGCAGGTCGCTGAGCTTTCCGTAGCCGTAGTTGCGCGGATCGAACGAGGCCTGGTTGCCGATCTGGCTGCCCACCGGCCCCAGGTGCGACCAGCCATCCTCACCTTCGGCCGACGACACCGCACGGCGCAGCATCTTCACCAGGCGGGTATCGCTGCGCATTTCCGCGCCGCTCTTGCGTGGCCGTGCTTCATCGCTGGCGGCCTGTTCGCTGGCGGTCCGCTCCACTTCGGGCGTGTCGGCATCGGGCACGCTGGCGTGGGCCTGGCCCAGCGCTTCCAGATAGGTGAACTTGGAACAGGCGTTGACGAATGGCTCGGGCGTCTTCTTTTCGCCAAAGCCATACACCTTCACCCCGTCGGTCAGCAGGCGCATGACCATGGGCGTGAAGTCGGCATCGCTGGATACGATGGCGAAGCCATCCAGGTTGCGTGCGTACAGCAGATCCATGGCATCGATCACCATGGCCATGTCCGACGCATTCTTGCCCTTGCTGTAGGCGAACTGCTGGATGGGGCGGATGGCGTACTCGTGCAGCACCACTTCCCAGCCCTTCAAACGCGGGCTTTTCCAGTTGCCATAGGCGCGCCGCACGTTGGCCACGCCATGGCGGGCCACTTCGGCCAGCACTTCGTCGATCTTCGATGCCGGCGCGTTGTCGGCGTCGATCAGCAGGGCAATGCGCTTTTCCGGTTCGGACATGGGTTCCTCGGCGAAGGGGCTGCGGCCTGAACCGAGTATCGCCGATCCCGTTGGGCGGGCATGTGACGTGCGATGATGCCGGGCGACATCCACCCCCTCTGGAGTACGTCGATGAGCCGCGAACCAGTCCCCCACCTGGTCATCATCGGCGGCGGTTTCGCGGGCCTCTGGGCCACCCGTGCCCTGGCACGCGAACGGATCAGGATCACTCTGGTCGACCGCCGCAACCACCACCTGTTCCAACCCCTGCTGTACCAGGTCGCCACCGCGGGCCTGTCCGCACCCGATATCGCCGCGCCCCTGCGGCATATCCTGGGCCACCAGCGCAATGTGGAAGTGCGCCTGGGCGAAGTGGTGAGCATCGAAAAACAGGCCCGCCAGATCACTCTGGCCGACGGCAGCACGCTGGGCTATGACAGCCTGCTGCTGGCCACCGGCGCCACCCACGCCTACTTCGGCAACGACCAGTGGGCCGCCGATGCGCCGGGCCTGAAGACGCTGGACGATGCGATCGCCCTGCGCCGCAAGCTGCTGCTGGCCTTCGAGCGCGCCGAAGCCGAGCCGGACCCGGAGAAGAAGGCCGCCTGGCTGAGCTTTGCGGTGGTCGGCGGTGGCCCCACCGGTGTGGAACTGGCCGGTACGCTGGCCGAGATCGCCCGCCACACCCTGCGCAATGAGTTCCGCCATATCGATCCGGCCAGCGCCAAGGTGCGCCTGGTGGAAGCGGGCCCACGCGTGCTGTCCTCGTTCCCCGAAGTGCTTTCGCTGAAGGCGCGCCGGCAGCTGGAAAAGCTGGGCGTGGAAGTGCTGACCGGCACCCCGGTCAGTGATATCGACAGCCAGGGCTTCAAGCTGGGCGACCAGTTCGTGCCCGCGCGCACCGTGGTGTGGGCCGCGGGCGTGGCCGCGTCACCGCTGGCAAAAACCCTGGACGTGCCACTGGACCGCGCCGGCCGGGTGCAGGTGCAGCCGGACCTGACCCTGCCCGGCCATCCCGAACTGTTCGTGGCCGGCGATCTGGCCGCGGTCAGCCAGGCCGATGGCCGCCCCGTGCCCGGCGTGGCGCCGGCCGCCAAGCAGATGGGCAAGCACGTGGCCGAAACGATCCGCGCACGCCTGCATGGCAAGGCCGAACCGGGCGCGTTCAAGTACGCAGACTACGGCAATCTGGCCACGATCGGCCGCATGGCCGCGATCGTGCACCTGGGCAAGCTGCAGCTGTCGGGCATCCTGGCCTGGTGGTTCTGGCTGGCCGCGCACGTGTTCTTCCTGATCGGCTTCCGCAACCGCATCGTGGTGCTGCTGAACTGGGCCGTGGCGTACTGGAGCTACCAGCGCAGCGCACGCATCATCTTCGGTGATGACCAGGAAGACCGGCGGCCGAAATAGCGGGCGGGAAAACGGGGTCGGATCCCTTTCCACAGGAAAGGGCTCTGACCCCATCCACGCATGGCGTGGATCTACTGGCTATGGCTACCAGCGCAGCGCGCGCATCATCTTCGGTGATGACCGGCAAGACCGGCGGCCCAGGCGCCAGGCCTGGGTCCCAGCGGCCTTCACCTGCAAGCTGCTAGCGTAGGCGGGTCGCTGAGGAAAGGAAGCCGCATGGACCTGCTGAAATGCTTACCCGCGCTGGCCGCAGCCGCCCTGCTCTGCGGCTGTCCGGCAGGGCACTCGCAGGCGGAAGCCTCCGCCCCCGCGCCAACCTCCTCTCAGCGCCTGTCTGCCGGTACGTACGCGACAGAACGAGGGTGGGGGCAACTGCAATTGCAGGCGCGGCCTGGCAGTACCGCGCTGCAGTTCCATCTGGAGACCGAATCCTCCGGTGCTGGATGCAGCCTGGCGGGCACGCTGGGCGACGATCTGCAGTCCGTCAAGGTGGATCCCGCACCCGGCGCGGCGCAATGCCTGCTCACGCTGCACCCTACGCCCCAGGGCATCGAGGTGGGGACGCGCACGGTCGATGCCTGCGCCGCCTACTGCGGCAGCAACGGCGGATTCAGGGGCCACTACCTGGCTGTGACCGACGCTTGCAGCACAGACAACGTTGCCGCCGCGCTGCGCAAGGCCGCTGAAACGACCGGGCCGTCTTCCGCCGCCGGGACCGCCAGCAGGCTTGACGCCCTGCAGGCGTCCTGCGCGGCCACGCTCTCGTTGACCACGATCGGCGATATCCGGCTGGCCATCGCCGCGGCCCAGCACGAGGCAGGAAACAACGATGCCTGCCGGGCGGCACTTTCTCCCTATGCCGAGGACGCCGGGCGCAGCGATGACGAGATCAGCGACGGGATGTCACCGGTTGTGGCGGAGGAATACGTTGCACTCATCGCATCCGTGCGCGACGCCCTGCTGATGTGCGGACACGCCGCCAACGACAAGGAGAACAGCCCATGAGCTCAGCACCGCAGCATGGCCCGCAGCTCAGTGATGCGCAGCTGCGCACACTGGCCTACTTCGCTATCGGCGTGGCCTCCGAGGGCAGCAACGCCGGCCGTAACGTGGCCTATCAGTTGTCCTTTGCCGGCAACATCAGCGGCAATGTCATGACGCCCGTGGGCAACAGTGGTTTCTCAATCGGCACCCTGCAGACCGACCTGGGCCAGCACCCAGAAGTCGCGACCCAGCTGGTGGACGCCTATCAGCGCTGGGCACGCCAGCAGCAGCCCTCGCTGGAGCTCGATGGACGCCAGCAGCAGCAGACGGTGTCCGACCTGCAGCGCGATGGTGCCGCCATCAGGGCGCAGAACGGGCGTGCACTGGAGGGTACTGTCCGCGCACGTCTGGACAATTTCCTCGCATCCAACGAGGGCGTGGCGTTCGTGCATGCACACGATGTCAGCCAGGTCGATCGCCTGCTGCGCCAAGGCGATGGCCGCCGGGATCCTGGCGGCGCGATGCAGCAGCTGCGCGGCACAGACCTGTACCAGCATGCGTCGCTGGATGACCAGGCCAAGCTTGCTACCATGCTGATGAAGCTGGAAAACCAGGCAGGACTGGGCCGCTATCCGGGTGTACTGCGCTCGATTTCCAGCGGCGACCTGGCCAGCGTGGATGACGTCAAGACGCGGATCGACGGCATGCTTCCCAACCGTATCGTGCGCGGCAGGGAGCAGCCCGATTACCTGGAAAGCGGCGTTGAGCATGCCTTGAAGGGCACCGAGGTCTTCAACCGGTTGCGGGCCGCAGGCCCAGGCAATCCGATGCGGGATGTGTTCGCCGGCGTCGCCGCCGCCCCGTTGGCCAGCCCGGTGGTGCTGGCGGCAGATCGCGCACATCCCGAGGCCTTGCATCGCTACGAAGTCGTCAAGACCCTGTTCCTGCAGAACACCGAGGCACCGGCGTACCTCGATGCGCTGCAGCACGGGCGCTCGCACGCCTGGGGCCGCCCACAGGCGGTGGGAAACTCGCCGGCCACCGCCGGCCTGTACGCCTCCGGCAATGATCTGGTCATCTGGAACCGGGATGGTCGCGGCCATGCCTTGATTGATGGCCAATGGTCCACCGTTCCGCGCGCGGAACTGCATCGCCAGCAGAACGCCGATGGCTCCATCGATCTCAACCGCGCCCCGCGCAACGGGATGCCCGAACAGCTGCTTCATGTCGAACCGGCACAACGGGGGCAACGGCATGCAGCGCTTTCCGACCCAATGCTGCAACAGGCCGAGGCGGCGGTTCGACGTTTGCAGGAAAGCCAGGGGCTGCCTTGCGGCGACAGCGCCCAACGCCTTGCAGCCAGCTCGACCTGCCTGGCTCGCGAGGCCGGGATGACACGCATCGACCATGTCGTGCTGGCTGCCCCGTCGTCGCAGGATGGCAGGGCGGAGACACTCTTCGTGGTGCAGGGCGACCCGTCCAACCCAGCCCATGTCAGGGCACAGATGCCGGCGGCGCAGGCATTTGCCACCCCCGTGGACACGTCGTTGGCACAGTTGCAGGCGATGAACGAAGCGCATCAGCGGACAGATGCGCTGTCCAGGCATGAAGAGCTGGATCGCCAGAGCAGCCTGTCGCAGCAGACGCGATCAGTCTGAGCAGCCGGGCGCGGGCCCGGCGCTGTAACCGGAGGTCACCGGCGGCAGAAATCCTCCTTCCTCGCGGTCTCGGCGATCTGCGCCGCACTCCAGTGACGGGTGATCCAGATCGTCAGCGCCGTGCTGCTCAACTGCCAACGCAGCATGCCGTGCCGCGGCTGCCGCATCAGGTGGCGGCGGGCAACCCAGGACGCCTCCTGCTCGGCCACGGGTACCTTCGCTTTCCTCGCGTCCTCGTCGAAGAACTGCGCGGCGAAGTGCCAGGGGTTCATTGGCTGGAACCCTGCGCGCGGTTCACTGCTGCACGCCGCCATGCCACTGGGCGCACGTTCTGCGGGTTGCGGCCAACCGTCCACCAGGGCCAGCCCGAGCAGGTACAGCAGGCCGGGCAGCAGCGCGATGCCGGCTGCCAGCAGGAGGATGGAGAGCCACGCCTTCCCCGCAGCGCGCATCGCGGTCATTCCGCCTTCGGCTTGGGGTACCACAGCGCGTTGACGATGACCCAGCGCTGGTCGAACCGGCCCATGTGGAAGTAGTCGACGAACCACGGGGTTTCCAACCGCACCGAGGCCGCGTTGCCCGTCACGTCGAGCACCGTGCAGCGGCGGTCCCATTGCGCCTTCGGGGTTTTCAGCGCGCCCTGCCTGGTCAGCGCGACCAGCTCCTCCTTCGACATGCGCCGCAGGCCGAGGCGTTCGTCGGGCGTATCGCCCAGCACGGCGCGCTTGGCCAGGTCCGGATGCAGGGAGCGGGCGACCCGCTGCGGGTCGGCTTCCAGCTGGCCATCCACGTAGTCATGGCAGGTCGCTTCGATGGCCGCGAGGGTGGCGGGGTCGGCGGTGGGGCTGGTGGCTGCAGCGACAGCGAACAACAGGGCGACGGTGGACATGGGTGTCTCCAGCGCTGGGCGTGGGGCGATGGTGGCATGGCTGGGGCGCCCCCATCCACGCAGGGCGTGGAGCTACGGGATCAGGCCCATTTCGTCGGCGCCCAACTGCAGGTACATGAAGGCCGCCGCTTCGTTGGGCATCGGCTGTCCCTGCGGGAACGTGTCAAGCCATGCGGTAATGCGCGCATGGCGGCCCTTCAGCGCGTCCGCCATGGCCTTCTTCTCGGCTGCCGTTGCCCGTTGCTGCATCGCGTCGCGCAGCGCGTCATCGGCGATGCCCCACGTTTCCGCCAGCGGGATCAGGTCGACCAGATCAGGGGGTACCTGATCGCGGCGCAGGTGGATCCCTTCGGGCATGGTCGCGCCGCGCTGCGCGGTCAGTTCGGCGGCGCTGCCGATCTGCCCGTGTTGCAGCGGCGGCTGGGCGTCGGCGCCTGCCGGCAGCGCGGTGCAGAGGGTCATCAGCAACCAGCGGGCTTTCATCGGACCGTCCCTGCGTCGATGGGTGTGGCGATGATGGCATGGGTGGGGTATCCCATCCACGCATGGCGTGGATCTACTGGATCGCGGCCTGCAGCCACGCCAGCTTCCGCTCGCGCGGCTGCTGCTTGAGCTGCCATTCGGCGCGCGAGGCAGCCGCACGATCGGGGTACTCGCGCACGGCCAGTATCTGCAGGGGGGGGCGGGCACGGGTATAGCGTGCGCCCTTGCCGGCCTGATGGGCGGCGAAACGGGCCGCCACATCGGTGCTGATGCCGGCGTAGTAGCTGCCGTCGCGGCATTCAAGCAGGTACAGGAACCACGGGCGGGGGGACGGAGCCATGCCGCCGATTATGCCGTGCTGCACTGCAGCGGATATACTGCGGCCCGAATGCAGGAGAGAGGCGCCGCGCTGGCGCCCGCCGAAGGCGCAGGCTCCCATGATCGCTCAGGCCGGTGGGCTGGAATCCCACCAACCATGCATTCGACACGCCGAGCTGGAGAGAGGTCGCCGGGCACGCCCGCCGCGATCCGCCGAAGGGGCACGCGGTTCATCCCGCTGAACTCTCAGGCAAAAGGACAGCGGGAGCGGCACCGGTCATCGTCATTCCGTCATTGCACAGGCAGTGGCGGTATACGCGCATGGCCGGCCCCACCGCGCCCGGAGCCTGACCCATGCTGCTGTCCATCATCTACCTGATCGCCATTTCCGCCGAAGCCATGACCGGCGCCCTGTCTGCAGGCCGCCGCCGCATGGATCTGTTCGGCGTGGTCATGATTGCCTGTGTGACTGCCCTCGGCGGCGGTTCGCTGCGCGACATCCTGCTGGGGCATTACCCGCTGGGCTGGGTGAAGCATCCCGAGTATCTGGCCTTCACCGTCTGTGCGGCGCTGATCGCCACCTGGGTGGCGCGCTGGATGCACCATTTCCGCCGCACCTTCCTGGTGCTCGATGGTCTGGGCCTGATCGCCTTCACCCTGATCGGCTGCGCGATTGCGCGCGAGGCCGGCCACGCGATGCCGATCGTGCTGATTGCCGGCATGCTGACCGGCGCGTTTGGTGGCGTGCTGCGCGACATCCTCTGCAACGAAGTGCCGCTGATCTTCCAGAAAGAGCTGTACGCGATCATCTCGCTGCTGACCGGTGCGGTGTATCTGCTGTTGCTGCACTGGGGCGTGGCCGATGCCACCGCGATCCTGTGCTGCCTGGGCGGTGGCTTCGCGCTGCGCCTGCTGGCGATCCACTACCGCTGGGAAATGCCCAAGTTCGTGTACCACGACGAAGTGCATTGAGCGGCGCGTAGGTCGACGGCCGTGCATTGTAGAGTCGAGCCATGCTCGACTGCTGTGCGTTGTAGAGTCGAGCTTGCTCGACTGCTCCAGGAAAAAGCAGTCGAGCAAGCTCGACTCTACGAATCCAGGCCCCGCCAAGCACCATCGCACACCGCACAAAACCAGGCTCCGCCAAGCACCATCGCACACCGCACAAAACCAGGCCCCGCCAAACAGCCCCGCACGCCGCACGCATGCACGGCCCCGCCCAGCAGCATCGTCAGCCGCACGCATCCATGCTGCCCACAGCCACGCCATGACCTTGGTCATGCGGCAATCGGCAGGCTGATTGGCTACCATGGGCGCCCCGTCGCACGCGCGACGGCATCCAGCCACGCCGCGCTGCGGCCCCGCCAGACAACTCCCCTCCCCCGCTGCCCGCGGCGCCCCCAGTGCGCGCGGGCGTACATGTCCCTGCGCGTGCGCAGGGCGCAGGATGCCCCATGTCCGCTGTCGAGTCGCCCCGTAGCACCCCGCCCCGTTTCCGTCGCGCGTGGCTGATCGCCGTCGTGCTCGTGGCCGCCGCCGCGCTTGCCTGGTGGGCCTGGCCGCGGGCCGATGCGAGCGCGGCCGCCAGCAGTCCGGGCAAGACGGTACCGGTGCGCGTGGCCCCGGCCAGCGCCGAGCCGCTGGTACTGCGCCTGAAAGCGGTGGGCACGGTCACCCCGCTGCACAGCGTGGTGGTGCGCAGCCGGGTGGACGGCGAGCTGATGCGCCTGCACTTCCAGGAAGGCCAGCAGGTGAAGGCCGGCGATCTGCTGGCGCAGATCGACCCGCGTCCGTATGAAGTGAAGCTGGCGCAGGCACAGGGCACCCAGCAGCAGAACCTGGCGGAGCTGGAAAACGCCGAGCGCCAGTTGCAGCGCTACCGCGAACTGCAACGCCAGCACTTCGTGTCGGCGCAGGAACTGAGCGACCAGCAGAGCAAAGTGCGCCAGCTGCAGGGCCGTCGCATCAGCGATCAGGCCGCCGTGGACGAAGCGCGCCTGCAGCTGCAGTACACCCGCATCGTGGCGCCGGTCAGCGGCCGCGTGGGCCTGCGCCGCCTGGACGTGGGCAACCTGGTGCAGGCCAGTGACACCGAAGGCCTGGTCACCCTGGCCCAGACCGCGCCGATCAGCGTGCTGTTCACCGTTCCGGAACCGGAACTGCCCGCGCTGCTGGATGCAGTACAGGCGCAGCCGGCACTGGCGGTGGAAGCCTGGGACCGCGAAGAACGCACGCAGCTGGCGCACGGTGCGCTGTCCAGCGTGGACAACCGCATCGACACCGCCACCGGCACGTTGAAGCTGCGCGCGCAGTTCGACAACGCGGACCAGGGACTGTTCCCCAACCAGTTCGTCAACGTGCGCCTGCAGCTGGGCGAGCACCCGGCGCTGCTGATTCCCGATGCCGCCGTTCAGTTCGGCAGCCAGGGCAACTACGTGCACATCGTAGACAAGGACAACAAGGCGCAACGCCGCACCGTGGTGCTGGGCCCGGCCGATGATGGCCGCGTGGCGGTGCGCTCGGGGCTGCAGGCCGGCGACCAGGTGGTGATCGAAGGCATCGATGGCCTGGAAGATGGCACCGCCGTGGAGATCGTGGCCGAACCCGCTACGCAGGCGAAGGCGGCCAAGGCCGGCGCATGAACCTGTCGCGCCCCTTCATCCTGCGCCCGGTCGCCACCACGCTGCTGATGGTGGCGCTGCTGCTGTCCGGCGTGCTGGCTTACCGGCTGCTGCCGGTGGCCGCGCTGCCGCAGGTGGATTACCCGATCATCCAGATCACCACGCTGTACCCGGGTGCCAGCCCGGAACTGACCACGCGCACCATTACCGCGCCGCTGGAGCGCCAGCTTGGGCAGATTCCCGGGCTGAAGCAGCTGTCGTCCACCAGCTCCGGCGGTGCCTCGGTCATCACCCTGCAGTTCGGCCTGGACGTGTCGCTGGGCGTGGCCGAGCAGGACGTACAGGCCGCCATCAACGCCGCCGGCAGTTTCCTGCCGGACGACCTGCCGGTGCCGCCGGTGTACCGCAAGGTGAATCCGGCCGACACCCCCATCATCACCCTGGCGGTGACCTCGCAGGGCCTGTCGCTGCCGCAGGTGCACGACCTGGTGGATACCCGCATCGCCCAGCGCCTGGCCCAGCTGCCCGGCGTCGGCCTGGTCAGCCTGGCCGGTGGCCAGCGGCCTGCCGTGCGCATCCAGGTCAACGCCGCTGCGCTGTCGGCCAACGGCCTGGGCATGGACCACATCCGCGCGGCCATTGCTGCCGCGAACGTGAACCTGCCCAAGGGCAGTTTCGACGGTCCGATCCGTGCGGTGATGCTGGATGCCAACGACCAGATGCGCAGTGCCGACGAGTACCGTGCACTGGTGCTGGCCTGGCGCGAGGGCGCGCCGCTGCGCCTGGGCGACGTGGCCAGCGTGACCGATGGTGCCGAGAACCGGCAGCTGGCGGCGTGGAGCGGTACCGAGCCCGCGGTTCTGGTGAACCTGCAGCGCCAGCCTGGCGCCAATGTGATTGCCGTGGTCGAACAGGTGCGCGCGATGCTGCCGCAGCTGCAGGCCACCTTGCCGGCCGGCGTGCAGATGACCGTGCTGAGCGACCGCACCGAATCGATCCGCGCCTCGGTACGTGGCGTGCAGAAGGAACTGGTGCTGGCCATCGGCCTGGTGGTGCTGGTGACCTGGGTGTTCCTGCGCAACGCTTCGGCCACGCTGATTCCCAGCGTAGCGGTGCCGCTGTCGCTGATCGGCACCTTCGCGGTGATGCTGCTGGCAGGCTACTCGCTCAACAACCTCACCCTGATGGCGCTGACCATCGCCACCGGCTTCGTGGTGGACGACGCCATCGTGATGCTGGAAAACATCGCCCGCCACCTGGAAGAAGGCGAAAGCCCGCAGGAAGCGGCGCTGAAGGGCGCCGCCGAGATCGGCTTCACCCTGGTGTCGCTGACCGTTTCGCTGATCGCGGTGCTGATCCCGCTGTTGTTCATGGCCGACCTGGTGGGCGCGCTGTTCCATGAGTTCGCGGTGACGCTGGCGGTGGCCATCGGCATTTCACTGCTGGTATCGCTGACGCTGACGCCGATGCTGTGCGCGCGGTTCCTGAAGCCGCATGCGAAGGGGTCAGAGCCCCACGGGGATCTGACCCCGGTCGGGTCTGTGGGGTCAGAGCCCCAAGGGGATCTGACCCCGAGGCGCGATGTGTTCGACCGCATCATCGCCGTGTACGACCGCCAGCTGCACTGGGTGCTGCAACGCCAGCCACTGATGCTGCTGGCCACCGTGGCCACGCTGGCGCTGACGGTCGCGCTGTACTTCGCGGTGCCCAAGGGCTTCTTCCCGGTACAGGATGCTGGCCTGGTGCAAGGCATCAGCGAAGCGCCGCAGGCGATCTCGTTCCAGGCCATGCGCGAGCGCCAGCAGGCACTGGCCGAGGCCATCGAGGCCGATCCGGCGGTAGCCAGCCTGTCGTCCTACATCGGCGTGGATGGCAACAACGCCACGCTCAACACCGGCCGCCTGCTGATCGAACTGAAGCCGCACGGCGACCGCGAACCTGCGGACGTGGTGATGGCGCGCCTGCAGCAGCGCGTGGCAAAGATCCCCGGCATCACCCTGTATCTGCAACCGGTACAGGAACTGGGCATCGAAGACCGCATCAGCCGCACGCAGTATCAGTTCACCCTGACCACGCCGGAACAGCAGACGCTGGAAACCTGGACACCGCGGCTGCTGCAGGCGCTGCGCCAACAGCCGGCGCTGCGCGACGTGGCCAGCGACCTGCAGATGCAGGGCCGACAGGCGCGGGTGAACATCGACCGCGATGCCGCTGCGCGCCTGGGCGTGAGCGTGGAAGCGGTGGCCGATGCACTGTACGACGCCTACGGGCAGCGGCAGATCTCCACCATCTTCACCCAGGCCAGCCAGTACCGCGTGGTGCTTGAAGCCGATCCGGCGCGGCAGCCCGGGCCCGAGGCGATCAGCGGCCTGCGCGTGCGTAACAGTGCGGGGCAGACCGTGCCGCTGGGCGCGGTGGCGCGGGTGGAGCTGGGGCCGGCCGCCCTGCTGCGCAACCATGTGGGCCAGTTCCCCGCGGCGACGCTGTCGTTCAACCTGGCACCCGGTGCATCGCTGGGCGAAGGCGTTGCCGCGGTGCAGGCCGCGCGTGCGGCCATCGCGCTGCCGGCCAGCATCGAACTGCGCCTGCAGGGTGCGGCCGCAGCGTTCAGCAGCTCCCTGTCGTCCACGCTGTGGCTGATCCTGGCCGCCGTGGTGGTGATGTACATCGTGCTGGGCGTGCTCTACGAGAGCTTCGTGCACCCCATCACCATCCTGTCCACCCTGCCCTCGGCCACCGTCGGTGCGTTGGCCGCGCTGTGGGTGAGCGGGCGCAGCCTGGACCTGATCGCGGTGATCGGCATCGTGCTGCTGATCGGCCTGGTGAAGAAGAACGCGATCATGATGATCGACTTCGCACTGGATGCGCAGCGCACGCGCGGCATGACCCCGCGCGAGGCAATCCACCAGGCCGCGCTGCTGCGCTTCCGCCCGATCCTGATGACCACCCTGGCCGCCCTGTTCGGTGCGGTACCGCTGATGCTGGCCAGTGGCTCGGGTGCTGAACTGCGGCAGCCGCTGGGCTGGGTGATGGTGGGCGGCCTGCTGGTCAGCCAGGTGCTGACCCTGTTCACCACGCCGGTGATCTACCTGGCCTTCGACCGTCTGCAGCGCGGTCGCGCGGCCGCCGCGGTCGGGGCTGCAGAGGCACGCGCATGAGCCCCATCGCGCGCCTGGCCCAGGCCTGCGTGCAACGACCGGTGGCCACGATCCTGCTGGCCGTGGCGCTGGTGCTGGCCGGCCTGCTGGCCCTGCGCCTGCTGCCGGTGGCACCGCTGCCGCAGGTGGACTACCCCGCCATTGAAGTGAGCGCCAGCCTGCCCGGTGCCTCGCCCGAATCGATGGCCGCTACCGTGGCCACGCCGCTGGAACGCGCGCTCGGCAGCCTGCCCGGCATCTCGCGCATCGATTCGGCCAGCACCCAGGGGCAGACCTCGGTGGAGCTGAAGTTCGTGCTCGGCCGCGATATCGACGAAGCCGCGCGCGAAGTGCAGGCGGCGATCAACCTGGCGCGCGGGCAGCTGCCCAGTGGCATGCCGGGCATGCCGCAGTACCGCAAGGTGAATCCCTCGCAGGCGCCGATCCTGGCCTTGGCACTGACATCGGACACGTTGCCGCCGGGCCAGCTGTACGATCTGGCTTCCACCGTGCTGGCGCAGAAGCTGTCCCAGGTGCCGGGCGTGGGCGAGGTGCAGGTGGGCGGCAGCGCATTGCCCGCCGTGCGCGTATCGCTGGACCCGAACGCACTGAACCATGCCGGCCTGGCACTGGAAGACGTGGCCCAGGCCATCGCCCGTGCCAATGCCGTGCGCCCGCTCGGCGCGGTGGGCGATGACCGCCAGCAGTGGCAGCTGGAAGCGCCGCTGCAGCTGCGCCAGGCCGCGCAGTACCAGCAACTGGCGCTGAAGGTCAGCGATGACCGCACGCTGCGGCTGGGCGATGTGGCGGTGGTTGCCGATGGGGTGGAAGACCGCTACGCCAGCGGTTTCCACAACGAGCGCCCGGCCGTGCTGCTGATCGTCAGCCGCCAGCCCGGCGCCAACATCATCGCCACCGTCGATGCCATCCAGGCGCAGCTGCCGCAACTGCATGCACTGCTGCCCACCCACGTGGACATGCGCCTGGTGATGGACCGCTCGCCGGTGATCCGCGCCACGCTGCACGAAGCCGAGCTGACCCTGGTGCTGGCCATCGTGCTGGTGGTGCTGGTGGTACTGGCCTTCCTGGGCCACTGGCGTGCCGCACTGGTGCCCAGCGTAGCCATTCCCGTGGTGCTGTTTGGCACGCTGGCGCTGATTGCGTTGATGGGGTTTTCGCTCAACACGCTTTCACTGATGGCACTGATCGTGGCCGCGGTGCTGGTGGTGGACGATGCCATCGTGGTGCTGGAAAACATCGCCCGCCACCGCGAACTGGGCGCCGACCGCTGGCAGGCGGCCGTGCGCGGCGCGTCGGAAGTGGGTGCCACGCTGCTGTCGATGAATCTGGCACTGGCCGTGGTGTTCGTCTCCATCCTGTTCCTGGATGACTTCGTGGAACGCCTGTTCCGCGAGTTCTCGCTGACCCTGGTGGCGGCGATGGGCGTGTCGGTGGTGGTGGCCCTGAGCCTGGTGCCGATGCTGTGCGCGCGCCTGTTCGTGGACGATGCGCAGCACAGCTCGCGCTGGCAGCGTGGCAGCAATGCGTTGTTTGAACGCGTGCGCGCGGCCTACCTGCGCACGCTGCAGGCCAGCCTGCGGCAGCTGCGCTGGCCACTGCTGGCCTTCGTGGCGGTCATCGCGCTCAACGCATGGTTGTTCCAGCAGGTGCCCAAGGGCGTGGTGCCCAAGCAGGACACTGCGCAGCTGCGTGGTTTCGCCCGCGGCGATGATGGCCTTTCGTTCCAGGCCATGCAGCCGAAGATCGATGCCTACCGCACGCTGCTGCTGTCCGACCCGGCCATCGAGGACATCATCGGCTATATCGGTGGCAGCAACGGGGTCAACAACGCCTTCATCATGATCAAGATGAAGCCGCTGGCCGAGCGCAAGGTGTCCAGCCAGGAAGTGATCGACCGCCTGCGCGCGCGCCTGCCGCAGCTTCCCGGCGGCAACCTGTACCTGTGGGTGGACCAGGACATCCGCCTGGAGGGTGGCGGCAGCAGCGGTCAGTACGAATTCCAGCTGCTGTCGGCCGACATGGCGCCGCTGCGTGAGTGGGCGCCGAAGGTGGCCGCCGCGCTGCGCGGCCTGCCCGAGCTGGTGGACGTGGAAGCGCAGGGCGAGGCCGGCATGCGCCAGGTGGTGCTGGATATCGACCGCGAGGCCGCTGCGCGCCATGGCGTGGACCTGCGCACCGTGGCCAACATGCTCAACAACTCCTTCAGCCAGCGCCAGGTCGCCACCCTGTACGACAGCCTGAACCAGTATCGGGTGGTGATGGAACTGGACCCGAAACACACCCAGGACCCCGGCACGCTGGCGCGCCTGCAGGTGATCGACGGCAGCGGCCAGCGCATTCCGCTGTCCAGCATCGCCAGCTGGCGCTACGGCATGGCACCGGATCGGATCTACCACAGCGAACAGTTCGCCTCGATCTGGATCGAATTCGCGCTGGCACCGGGGGTGGGCCTGGAACAGGCCACGCAGGCCATCAACACCGCCATGGCCAAGCTGATGCTGCCGCGTTCGGTGCAGGCCAAGCTGTCCGGTGAAGCCGGCGGCCTGGACAGCCTGCGTTCGCGCCAGCTGTGGCTGGTGCTGGGCGCCACGCTGGCGGTCTACCTGGTGCTGGGTGTGCTGTATGAAAGCTTCCTGCAACCGCTGGTGATCCTGTCCACGCTGCCGTCGGCCGGCATCGGGGCGCTGCTGGCCCTGTGGCTGTTCGGCAACGAACTGAACCTGATCGCGCTGCTGGGGTTGTTCCTGCTGGTGGGCGTGGTGATGAAGAACACCATCCTGCTGGTGGACTTCGCACTGGCCGGCGAGCGTCGCGGCCTGAGCGCGCAGGATGCGGTGATGGAGGCGGCACGCCTACGCCTGCGGCCGATCCTGATGACTTCGCTGGCCGCGCTGCTGGGCACCCTGCCGCTGATGCTGGCCAATGGCGAGGGCTGGGAACTGCGGCAGCCGCTGGGCATCGCCATCGTGGGCGGCCTGCTGGTCAGCCAGTGGTTGACGCTGTACACGACTCCGGCGATGTACCTGGCGCTGGCGAGGATTCGGGCGAAGCGATAAGCGGGTATGCATCGGGCGAGGCATGTAGAGTCGAGCCATGCTCGACTGCCTTTGGCGTTGGTCGAGCATGGCTCGACGCTACAAAAACCGGTATCACCACCCCGGCGATGTACCTGGCGCTGTCGCACTTACGCAGCGCCAGGCGCATCGCCGGTGCGGACGGGTCGGTCTCCAACTCCGACCGACCCTGATCGCGGCCGCACCCCCGCAGGCGCTGGCCGCCATCCACACACGTGCCGCACTCAAGCGGCTTCGGACACCTTTACCTCACGGCGGGCGCGCACGGCAGCGGCCAAGCGCTCCAGCACCTGCACGGTGGTGTCCCAGTCAATGCAGCCATCGGTGATGCTCTGGCCGTAGACCAGCGGCTGGCCTTCCACCAGTTCCTGGCGACCGCCCACCAGATGGCTTTCCACCATCACCCCGACAATGCGCTGTTCGCCATCTTCCAGCTGGGTAGCGATGTCCTCGATCACCTTCGGCTGGTTGTCCGGATTCTTCAGGCTGTTGGCGTGGCTGGCATCGATCATCAGACGGGTCGGCAGCTTGGCCTTGGCCAGCGCCTGGCAGGCCTCGCCCACGCTGGCCGCATCGTAGTTGGGCTGCTTGCCGCCGCGCAGGATCACATGGCAATCCGGGTTGCCGGTGGTGGACACGATGGCCGTGCCGCCCTGCTTGGTGACCGACAGGAAATGGTGCGGGTTCGAGGCCGCACCCACCGCATCGGCGGCGATCTTCACGTTGCCGTCGGTGCCGTTCTTGAAGCCCACCGGGCACGACAGCCCCGAGGCCAGTTCGCGGTGCACCTGGCTTTCGGTGGTGCGCGCACCGATGGCGCCCCAGGCGACCAGATCGGCGATGTACTGCGGCGAGATCACATCGAGGAACTCGACACCGGCCGGCAGGCCCAGCTTGTTGATGTCGCGCAGCAGGCCGCGGGCGATGCGCAGGCCCTTGTCGATCTTGCAGCTGCCATCCAGGTCGGGATCGTTGATCAGGCCCTTCCAGCCCACCGTGGTACGCGGCTTTTCAAAGTACACGCGCATGACGATTTCCAGTTCGCCGGCCAGCGCATCGCGCAGGGGCTTCAGGCGCTGGGCGTATTCGATCGCCGCGTGCGGGTCGTGGATCGAGCACGGGCCAACCACCACGGCCAGGCGGTCGTCGCGGCCGTGCAGGATCTGGTGCAGGGCCGCGCGCGAGGCGCTGACGGTGTCGGAGGCTTCATCGTCGCAGGGCAGCATCGCCAGCAGCTGGGCAGGCGGTGTGAGTGGTTCGATGGTGCGGATACGCAGGTCGTCGGTGTGCGGGGGCATGGTGGGGGGTCTCTACGGAACGTGGGGGTCCGCAGCGTGGCGACAAGAAAAAAGCCGCCAGGTTCGCTGGCGGCTTTCGGGAATGCGTCTGAAGGTTTCTTCAGGGTAAGCGCAGTCCTTCCTCCGCCGGGGGCTTCGGAAAGTAATACCAATAAAAGCTGGCGTGGGCTGCGTTCATGGGATGTATTGATAACACAGGGTTTTGGCAGGTGCCAACTGTTTCATTCGCAACTGGGGCCGCGGTTCAGGCGTGGTGGCATCAGCGCTTGCCGTGGACTTCCAGGTCCAGCAGCAGGCCTTCATGGATATCCACCCAGCGCTCCACCACGCGGTCCAGCTCGTGCCGGGCTTCATCCAACTGCTCGGGATTGAGCAGGGAACGCGCGGTGTAGAGGTCGGACACCAGCCGACGCAGGGTCGATTCCAGGATGGCCACCGACGGCCCGTCCAGCCCCGGCACCTGCAATGCCGGGCTGTCGCCAAGGGTTCCGTACAGCGTGACCTGGAGCTTGCTCTGCATGATCGACTTCCCTGCGGGTGGACATGGGCAATACCCATGTTTACCCGGAATCGATGACACGCGCATGTGCCGATGTGCGGCTGGGTAGAGTCGAGCTTGCTCGACTGAAGCAGCAAGAACCCGAGGTAGAGTCGAGCTTGCTCGACTGGAGCAAACGGCAGTCGAGCAAGCTCGACTCTACGAACGGCAGGAGCAGAAGCAGTCGAGCAAGCTCGACTCTACTTGTCGAGGGAGCGCTGGGCACGCTTGCGGATGTAGGCGTTGGCGGCGCTGCTGTATTCGCGCTGCCAGCGGGCACAGTGTTCGCGTACCCACTGCGGCTGGCTCTTGGCCGCATCATTGAGCCAGTTGCCCACCGAATCCTGCACGTAACGTTCGGGATCATTCGCCAGCGCGTCCAGCAGCGGCAGCGCATGCTCGGGTTGTTGCTTGAAGACGGCGATATGCGTGGCCCAGACCCCGCGTGGTCGCAACGCTTCACAGGCATAGCGGCGCAGGTACGGCGAAGCGTCCCGCGTCCATGGCAGCAATAGCTGCAGCGCCGGCAACGGCTGTGCCACAAGATCGCCGCGCAGCGCCAGCCAGGCCCATTCACGCACGCCGAAATGCGGATCGTCCGCCAGTGGACGGATCGCCTGCAGCTTGTCGGCCAGCCCCTGCGTGGAATCACTGCCGATGAGGTAGCAGGCCCAGCCCCGCACGGTGTCGGAAGGATGCGAGGACCACTGCGCGGCATCGCCCTGCCCCGCTTCGCGCAACAGTGCGGCGGCCAGCGCCATGCGCTGGGTGATGCCTTTGCTGGCAGCAGCCTGCATGCGCTGGATGGCAGCGTCTGGAAGTGCCGCTACGGCCTGCAGCAGTACTGCGAAGTCCACCGCAAGGCACTCGGTCAGGTGCGTCGTGGCCGCAGTTCCCGCATCGAGTTCGCGTTGCCGCGCACGGTGGATGGCGGCACTCATGGCAGGGCCTCGCGGCCGCGGTCGGTGTGCTGCCAGACCTTGGTCAACAGCTGCGAAAGCTGGCGCTGCTCGCGTGCGTCCAGCGCGTTGAAGAGACCGCCGATCCATTGCGTGTGCTGGTTGAACAGGTCTTCGGCCAAGCGCTTGCCGCGCGCGGTCAGCACGATCTGCAGACGCCGCCCATCGTCAGCATGGTGCCTGCGCTGCAGCAGGCCATCGCGTTGCAGACCGTCCACCAGGCCACTGATGGTGGCGCGGGTAACCCCGGCGCGTTCAGCCAGTTCATGGGGCGGCAGCGTTCCGCCGGCGCCATGCAGCAGGAACAGCACGATGAAACGGCCTTCGCTGAGGCCCTGCGGGGCGAGGCGTGTGGCGCAGTCCTGGTCGATCGCGCTGGACAGCGAGAGCAACTGGAAGCACAGGCGCAGCTGCGCCAGGTTCGCGTGGCCGCGGCGGGCGGCTTCGTCGATCAGCGCGATGTGTTTGGCTTCCAGCACCTTGCATATCCATATGATTAGGCGGCTAATCATATTCATGCAGGAATGGGTGATGCAAGACCTGGCGGTAGAGTCGAGCTTGCTCGACTGAAGCAGACAGCAGTCGAGCAAGCTCGACTCTACGAAAGGCAGGAGCAGGAGCAGTCGAGCAAGCTCGACTCTACGGGGGCAGGTGCATGCGGGCGATCAGGCCGCCGCCGTCGCGTTGCAGCAGCTGCAGTTGACCGCCGTGGCGGCGGGCGGCGTTGGCAGCGACTGCCAGGCCCAGGCCGGTACCGCCGGTGGCACGGCTGCGCGAGGTTTCGCTGCGCTGGAAAGGCTGCAGCAGGCGTTCACACTCTTCGACGGCAATGCCAGGGCCGCGGTCCATGACCTCTACCACCAGGCCTGCGTCAATGTGTGCGGCACGCAGCTCCACCGCGCCGGCATAGCGGTGGGCGTTGTCGATCAGGTTGTCCAGCGCGCGGCGAAGCAGCAGGGCGTCGGCGTGCCAGTGCAGTTCGCCGGGCAGCTGCGCAGCGAGGGCAACGCCGCGCAGGCGCGCCGCCTGCACGCAATCCTCCAGCAGGGGCGCCAGATCCACCGGTTGCAACTGCGGTGGCTGCAGTTCACCACGGGCGTAATCCAGCACCTGCTCGATCATGGCGTCCATGCGCTCGATGTCGGCCACCATGCGCGCCGCCTGTGCCGGTGGGGCGAACTCGGCGCGCAGGCGCAGGCCGGTCAGCGGCGTGCGCAGGTCATGCGCCACCGCGGCCAGCATGCGGGTCATCTGTTGCGCCTGGTCACGCAGGCGCGCGCGGCCCGCATCCAGCGCTACGGCCAGCATCTGCACTTCGCGTGGGCCATCGTCAGGCAGCGGCGCCTGGGCATGCAGATCAAGGCCGGCACTGGCATCGGCCAACCGCCGCAGCGGGCGGCCCAGCCGCACCGCCGCCCACGCGGCCAGCGGCGCCAGCAGCACGGTGCCGCCCAGCAGTGCCAGCACGACCTGCCGACGCCATGCCGCCAGATCGCTGTAGGCACTGCTGACCACGCGCCAGCGCCCGTCGGCCTGCTGCACGGCCAGTTCAAACGGAGGCCACGGCAGGCTGGCCAGCACCTGCTGCGCGGCGCGCACCACCGCGGCATCGCCCGCCTGCCCGCCTTCGGCGGCCACGACATGGATATCCGGCGGGCGGCTGTCGCCCGTCCACACCAGGCGCACCTGCCGGGCCGGTTGCTGCAGCCCGTCGGCGGCCAGTGCCAGCAATCGCGCATGGACGGTTCCCTGCGGTGCCTGCGTGCGCAGGTCCACGCGCAGCCCCACACTGGCAGCGGTACGCTCGCCGCGCAGCACGTGCATCGCCTGGTCCAGGCGCATCTGCGGCGGCGCCGGGCGCGGCAGCCAGCCCACCACCGCCAGGCTGACCGCGGTCGCCAGCAACAGGCTGCTGACCGCCAGCATGGCGATCCAGCGCGCGGTGCTCCAGCGCGCTCTCACAGCCGTTGCACCGTTGCACCGAAGCGATAGCCCTCGCCGCGCAGGGTCTGCACCAATCCTTCCGCATCGCCGGCGGCCTGGGCCAGCTTGCGGCGCAGTCGGCTGATGGCCAGATCGACGGCGCGGTCGACTCTGTCGCTGTCATCGCCACGGGTCAGCTGCATCAGCTGATCGCGGTCCAGCACCCGGCCGGGCCGCTCGGCCAGGGCCTGCAGCAGGGAAAATTCGCCGCGGCTGAGCACGACCTCGGCGCCGTCCGGTGCCAGCAGGCGGCGCTGCTCGGGCAGCAGGCGCCAGCCAGCAAAGCGCAGCTCGATGGGGGTCTGTGCGTGCAGCTTTTCCTGCCGGCGCAGCAGCGCGCGCACCCGCGCCAGCAGTTCGCGTGGGTCGAACGGTTTGCCCAGGTAATCATCGGCGCCCATTTCCAGCCCGATCACCCGGTCCGGCGCACTGCCCAGGGCCGACAGCATCAGGATCGGAATGGCCCGTGACTGCAGGCGACGGCACACCGACAGTCCGTCCTCGCCCGGCATCATCCAGTCCAGGATGATGGCGTCGGGACGCTCGACCTGCAGCAGCACATCCATGGCCGCGGCATCGGCCGCCACGCGCACGCGGTAGCCGTGCAGCAGCAGATGGTCGGCGATGGCATCGCGGATGCTGGCATCGTCATCCACGACGAAAAGGGTGGCGTTAGCATTCATGCTGCCAGTATGACGGCGCTGTGTATCGGCACGGTATCAACCCGGACATACCGGCAGTACGCGCCTGCGGCGAAATGGCCACTCGTTCCCGAGGAGTACACCGATGCGCCTGGCACTGCTGCCCCTGTTGTTGATCTCCCTGCCCGCCGTGGCCGAGCCCCCTGCATTGCACAGCCTGCCAATGACGATGCAGGCCAGCCATCCCACCGTGCAGGCCACGCTGGACGGGCGCGATGAATCGCTGCAGCTGGTCGTGGACAGCGCCGCCAGCGCGACCCTGCTGGACACGGCCGTGGTGCAACGCTTCGAACTGCAGGACCCGAACGCACGCAACCACGATGCGCAGGGTGCCAGTGCGGGCGGCCTGGCGCTGCGCAGCACGCGCGGCGTGGCGATGGCACTGGGCAGCCTGCAGCTGCAGGTGACCGCGCTGCAGGCCGATCTGGCCAGCCTGTCGTCGGCGGGCAGCGCGCCGTTACACGGCATCATCGGCCAGGACATCACCGCGCGCTTCGATACGCGCTGGGATTTCGCCAACGCACGCCTGATGCTGTGGCCAGCGCAGACCCTGCCGACCACCGGCACACAGTGCCAGCGCAATGCCCTGCCCGAACGCAGCGGCGTGCTGAAAGGCTTCGGCTTCGTCCGCCTGCAACTGGGCGAACAGGGCGTGGAGGCGATCGGCGTGGTCGATACCGGTGCCGCGCAGACGATCCTCAACAACGCGGCGGCCGGCGCGCTGGGGTTGCGCACCGATGGCAGCGATGTGCGTGTGCGGGCGCGCAGCAAGGGCAGCGAAGGGCTGGGCGGCAAGCCCACGCCAACGTGGCTGTACACCCTGCCGACACTGGCCAGCGCACGCTGGCGGCATCCAGCGGTGGAGGTGCGCATCAGCGAACTGCCGGTATTCCGCGCGATCGGCCTGGACCAGCGGCCGGCGGTGATCCTGGGCGCGGATGTGATGCAGGGCGGCCAGGTGGATATCAGCGCAGGTGCCGAGCGCATCTGCCTGCGCTAGGATCGCAGGACTCATCCCCGCAAGGAGCGCACGATGGATCGATCACAGGCCAAGGCAGTTGCCGAGGCGATGTTGCAACCCGACGACCGCCGTGACCGCCTGCAGGCGGAGCGGCAGCTGCAGAACGCGCACGATCGCCGGCGGCGCGTGTCCGCAGCGGTGTCGCTGGCGGGCATGGCGCTGGGCGTGGCGGCGGCCAGCCAACTGCCTGTCGCGTGGTCGCAGGGAATGCTGGTAGGGGGCGCCCTTGGGTTCCTGCTGGCCGAAGGCTGGCAGCAGTGGGCATCGCGTAGATAGCGGGCCCCCATCCACGCATGGCGTGGATCTACTGGCACAAAAAAACCCCGCCTTTCGGCGGGGTTTTTCATTGCATCGGGAAGGCGTGGACTTAGAAGTCCATGCCGCCCATGCCACCCATGCCGCCCATGCCACCGGCGCCGCCCATGGCCGGCTCGTCCTTCTTCGGAGCTTCGGCAACCATGGCTTCGGTGGTGATCATCAGGCCAGCGATCGAAGCAGCGTTCTGCAGCGCCGAACGGGTCACCTTGGTCGGGTCCAGGATGCCGAACTGCAGCATGTCGCCGAATTCACCGGTGGCGGCGTTGTAGCCGAAGCTGCCGCTGCCTTCCTTCACCTTGTTGATGATGACCGACGGCTCTTCGCCGGCGTTGGAGACGATCTCGCGCAGCGGGGCTTCCATCGCGCGCAGGGCGATCTGGATGCCGTGGTTCTGGTCTTCGTTGGCACCCTTCAGACCGGCCAGCGCGGTGACCGCACGAACCAGGGCCACGCCGCCGCCCGGAACCACGCCTTCTTCAACGGCTGCACGGGTGGCGTGCAGGGCGTCGTCGACGCGGTCCTTCTTTTCCTTCATTTCGATTTCGGTCGAGGCACCGACCTTGATCACGGCAACGCCGCCGGCCAGCTTGGCCACGCGTTCCTGCAGCTTCTCGCGATCGTAATCGGAGGAGGTGTCCTGGATCTGGGTCTTGATCTGGCCCACGCGTGCATCAACGTTGGCCTTGTCGCCCACGCCGTCGATGATGGTGGTGTTTTCCTTGGAAACCTGCACCTTCTTGGCGCGGCCCAGGTCCTTGATGGTGGCCTTTTCCAGCGACAGGCCCACTTCTTCGGAGATCACGGTGCCGCCGGTCAGCACGGCCATGTCTTCAAGCATCGCCTTGCGACGGTCGCCGAAGCCCGGAGCCTTCACGGCCACGACCTTGACGATGCCACGGATGGTGTTGACCACCAGGGTCGCCAGCGCTTCGCCTTCGACTTCTTCGGCCACGATCAGCAGCGGCTTGCCAGCCTTGGCGACGCCTTCCAGCACCGGCAGCAGGTCACGGACGTTGGAGATCTTCTTGTCGTGCAGCAGGATGAACGGATCATCCAGGTCAGCGGTCTGCGACTGCTGGTTGTTGATGAAGTACGGGGACAGGTAGCCGCGGTCGAACTGCATGCCCTTGACCACGTCCAGCTCGTTGTCCAGGCCCGAGCCTTCTTCAACGGTGATCACGCCTTCCTTGCCGACTTCCTTCATCGCATCAGCGATGATCTGGCCGATCGACTCGTCCGAGTTGGCCGAGATGGTGCCGACCTGGGCGATGGCCTTGTCGTCAGCGGTGGGCTTGGAGATGTTCTTCAGCTCGGCAACGGCGGCCACGACGGCCTTGTCGATACCGCGCTTGAGGTCCATCGGGTTCATGCCGGCGGCAACAGCCTTGGCGCCTTCGCGGATCAGGGCCTGGGCCAGCACGGTGGCGGTGGTGGTGCCGTCGCCCGCGTCGTCGTTGGTGCGCGAAGCGACTTCCTTCACCATCTGCGCGCCCATGTTCTCGAACTTGTCAGCCAGTTCGATTTCCTTGGCAACGGACACGCCGTCCTTGGTGATGGTCGGGGCGCCGAAGCTCTTTTCCAGCACGACGTTGCGGCCCTTCGGGCCCAGGGTGGCCTTGACGGCATTGGCGAGAACGTTGACGCCGCGCACCATGCGCGAACGGGCGTCTTCACCGAAACGAATATCCTTGGCAGCCATTGCGATTACCTCGATGTTTGCGCCGGGCCGGGCCCGGCGACGAAAAGGGATGTCTTACTGAAAAGCAGGTCGCGCCGGGGCTCAGCCGATGACGGCGAGCACGTCGTCTTCGCGCAGGACCTTGTACTCGACGCCTTCGCTCTTGTACGAGCTGCCGGCGTACTGGCCGTAGATGACCTTGTCGCCAACCTTCAGCGACGGCGCGCGCACGCTGCCGTTGTCCAGCGGCTTGCCCGGGCCGACGGCCACGACTTCACCCTTGGTGGACTTTTCCTTGGCCGAATCCGGAATGACGATGCCACCGGCGGAGATTTCGTCGGCTTCGATCGGCTTGACCACAACGCGGTCGTGCAGCGGCTTGATGCTCATGAGAGACCTCTTAAGTTATTGATTGGTCTGAAAAAGTCTGGCGATGTTAGCACTCACCCAGGGTGACTGCCAGCATTGCGCGTGAAAAAGCCCGACAGGTCGGGAGCAGGACAGAGATGGAGCCCCCCGGGGGCCTTTCAAGGCCATCGCGGCAAAATTTTTCGACGGTGCGCTGCGGCGCAGATCCGGCGAAGTTCCCGGATTTTTGGTGACGGGCGTCGCAGTGTCAGATATCTGGCGTTCAGTTACGACAAAGTGTCACCTGATCGGCCTTAGTCTCGCCCGGCATTCCCAATCACAAGGAGTAGTCGATGCGATTGCTGTCCCCGCTCGCCGCCGCCTGCCTGCTGGCGCTGGTCGCCGCGCCGGCCCAGGCCGAGGTCTTCATCAACGAACTGCACTACGACGACAGCACCGCTGCCGGTGACGTGGGCGAGGCCATTGAAGTGGTCGCCACCGCCGGTGAGGACCTGTCGGGGTACCGTCTGTACCTGTACAACGGCAGCAACCCGTCGGCCGCGGCGGTGTACGCCAACAACCCGGTGCCGGCAGGCGCTGCCGCCAGCTGCGGCAGCGCCACCATCGCGGTGGTCACCTACCCCACCAATGGCATCCAGAACGGTCCCAACGACGGCATCGCCCTGGTCGACGCCAGCGGCAAGGTCGTGCAGTTCCTGAGCTACGAGGGCGCGATCACCGCGGCCGGTGGCCCGGCGGCCGGCATGACCAGCCAGAACATTCCGGTGGCCGAAACCAACAGCACCGCCCCGGGTACCTCGCTGCAGCTGACCGGCAGCGGCAGCCAGTACGCCCACTTCACCTGGGCCGAATCGGCCGGCCAGACCTTCGGCCGCTGCAACACCAACCAGACCTTCACCGGCGGTGGCGGCACCCCGGGCCCGAACACCCCGCCGTCGGTCAGCACCACCACCCCGGCGCAGGGCAGCAGCACCTTCCCGGCCGCGGCCGATCTGGAAGTGGTGTTCAGCGAGACCGTGACCCTGGCCAGCGGCGCGTTCAGCCTGAGCTGCGGCACCTCGGGCAGCGTACCGCTGACCTGGCCGTCCAGCGGCCGCACGGTGAAGCTGTCTACCAACACCGCGCTGGTGGCCGGCGAAGCCTGCCGCTTCGACATCCGCGCCGCGCGCATCACCGACAGCCAGGGCGCACACCCGGCCGCCGACAGCCGCATCGCCTTCACCGTGGCCAGCACCACCGGCAACCCGGACCCGGGCAACCCCGGCAATCCCGGCACCCCGGAGGGCTACTATTCCAAGGTGAACACCAGCAGCCCCAGCCAGCTGCGCTGCTCGCTGCATGAAACCATCAAGGGCCACACCGCCTACCCGTACAGCGGCTCGGGCACCAGCACCTGGACCATCCTGGAAATCGCCGACGAAGACCCGAACAACAGCGGCAAGATCCTGGATGCCTACCGCAACCGCAGCTACACCAAGGTGACCGACCGTGCCGGCAGTGGCAGCGGCCTGAAGTACAACCGCGAACACACCTGGCCGAACTCGCTGGGCTTTGCCAGCACCACCGGCGACAAGGGCCTGCCGTACGCGCCGTACACCGACACCCACATGCTGTACCTGACCGACGCACAGTGGAACGCCGACCGCGGCAACAAGCCGTTCGGCAAGTGCGACAGCAACTGCGGCGAGCGCGCCACCGAGGCCAACAACGGCCAGGGCGGCGGCAGCGGCGGCTACCCGGGCAATTCCAACTGGGTGCGGACCCCGGACGGCAACACCGGCACCTTCGAAGTCTGGGGCCAGCGCAAGGGCGACATGGCGCGTGCGGTGATGTACATGGCGATCCGCTATGAGGGCGGCAAGGATGCGGCCACCGGCCAGTCCGAACCGGACCTGGAACTGACCGACGACCGCAGCAAGATCGTCAAGACCAGCAGCTCGCCGGCCTACATGGGCCTGCTGTCCACCCTGATCGACTGGCACCTGGCCGATCCGCCGAGCGACGCCGAACGCGCCCGCAATGACGTGATCTACAGCTTCCAGGGCAACCGCAACCCGTTCATCGACCACCCCGAGTGGGCCACCCCGGCCCTGTTCACCTCGGCCAAGCCGGCCACCTGCCAGCTGGCCAACTGAGCAGAGTTAAAGAAAGTTGCAATTCCCCTGTCCGGCCCTGACCCGGCCGGACAGGGGCCTTATACTCGGCGGTCATGTCGATCGCCGATCCCGTCCTGCTGTTGTTCACCACCTGTCCCGACGCGGACAGTGCCGACCGCATCGCCCACGCACTGGTGGGCGAACAGCTCGCTGCCTGCGTGACCCGCCTGGACGGCGCGCGCTCGACCTACCGCTGGCAAGGCCAGGTCACCACCGATGCCGAACTGCAGCTGCTGGTGAAGACCACGGCCAGCCGGGTCGATGCGGCCATTGCCCGCATCGTTGCCCTGCATCCGTATGAACTCCCGGAATGCATTGCGGTCGAAAGCCGGGCCGGCCTGCCGGCGTATCTGGACTGGATCCGGGCGCAGACCCGGGAGGACACCGTTTGAAGACTCTGTTTGCGCGTGGCGCCGCCCTGTGCGCCCTGTTGTGGCTTTCCCTGCCCGCCTTCGCTCTGGATGAGAAGGACCTGCTGCCGGTGGACCAGGCGTTCGCGCTGACCGCCACCGCGCCCGAACGCGGCCAGATCCAACTGCAGTTCAAGATTGCGCCGGGCTATTACCTTTACCGCCACCGCACCAGCGTCAAGGCCGACCCGGCCTTCAACGCCGCTGCGCTGCAGATGCCGGCCGGCGACAAGCACCACGACGATTTCTTCGGCGAGGTGGAAACCTACCGCCAGCGCCTGGTGGCGACCCTGCCCGGTGCGCCCACCGATGCCGCCGGCACGATCAGCCTGGAAGTGCGTTACCAGGGCTGCGCCGATGCCGGCGTGTGCTATCCGCCGCAGAAGCGCGTAGTGCAGGTCACCCTGCCCGGCGGCGACGGTGCGGCGGCGCCTGCCGCGCGCAGCGGCACGACCCCGGCGTTCAACAATCCGCTGGCCGGCGCCGGCACCGCGCGCGGCCTGCCGCTGCCCGGCGCCAGCACTGCCCAGGCCCTGCCGCTGCCGTCGGAACAGGCCTTCGCCTTCGATGCCATCGCCAGCGACGGCAACACCCTGCTGCTGCGCTTCAGCCCGGCACCGGGCTACTACCTGTACCGCGACCGCACCTCGCTGAAGCTGGAAGGCAGCAGCGGCGTGCTGGCCGACACCCCGCGCTGGCCGAAGGCGCAGTCGCACCGCGATGAACACTTCGGCGATGTATCGGTGTACTTCAACCAGGTGGAAGTGCCGCTGCCGCTGCGCCGCAGCCGCGCCGATGCGGTGGACGGCACCCTGGTGGTCACCTTCCAGGGCTGCCAGACCGACGGCATCTGCTACCCGCCGATGACCCGCCGGGTGAAGCTGGCCATTCCTGCCGGCAAGGTCAATGCCAGCGCATCGGCCACCGCTGCCCGCAGCGAGGTGATCCAGCCGCTGCCCGGCTCGGCCGCCGATGCGTCGCGCGAAGGCGGTGACGGCGCGCTGCGCCGCCTGCTACCCACCGTGCCGAACGATCCGGCCCCGAGCGCCGACGACGCCGCGCCCGGCGCAACCGCCTTCGCTGCCGATGCACGGCCGGACAACGCGCTGCGCACCAAGCCGCCGGGCACCGTGCCGAAGACTGACAGTTCGCTGCTGTGGGTGCTGTTGCTGGCCCTGGGCGGCGGCCTGGTGCTGAACCTGATGCCGTGCGTGCTGCCGATCCTGTCGCTGAAGGTGTTGAGCCTGGCGCAGAGCGGTGAAAGCGCCGAACGCGCCCGCAGCCATGCCCTGTGGTACACGCTGGGCGTGCTGGTGGCCTTCGCGGTGATCGGCGCCTCGATGGTGGGCCTGCGCATGCTGGGCAACGCCGTGGGCATTGGTTTCCAGCTGCAGCACCCGGCGGTGGTGGCCGCGCTGGCCTACGTGATGTTTGCCGTCGGCCTCAGCCTGTCCGGCGTGTTCACCATGGGCGGTGGCGTGGGCAACTTCGGCCAGTCGCTGGCCAGCCGCAGCGGTCCGGCCGGCGACTTCTTCACCGGCGTGCTGGCCTGCGTGGTCGGCAGCGCCTGCGTGGGTCCGTTCTTCGGCCCGGCCGTGGCCTACGCGTTCGTGGCCCCGCCGGTGGCGGCCATGCTGGTGTTCCTGTTCCTTGGCCTGGGCCTGGCCCTGCCGTTCCTGCTGATCGGCTTCGTGCCGGCGTTGGCGCGGCGCCTGCCCAAGCCGGGTCCGTGGATGGAAACCCTGAAGCACGTGCTGGCCTTCCCGATGTATGCCGCCGCACTGTGGCTGCTGTGGGTGCTCGGCAAGCAGCGCGGCGTGGATGGCATGGCGCTGGCGCTGGGCGGCCTGCTGGTGCTGACCGGCGGCCTGTGGCTGTTCGAAACCAGCCGCTGGCGCAGCAAGCGCGGCGGCATCCTGCTGGGCGTGCTGCTGGTGCTGACCGCACTGGTGCCGGTCTGGGGCGTGACCCAGCTGGCCCTGCCGGCGCGCGCGGCCCAGGCCAGCACCGACAACGTGGTGGAGTATTCGCCGCAGCTGCTGGACCGCCTGCGCGCCGACAACCGCGTGGTGTTCGTCAACATGACCGCCGACTGGTGCGTGAGCTGCAAGGCCAACGAACGTGCGGTGCTGTCGCGCCCGGAGTTCAAGGACCTGCTCCGCCGCACCAATGCGGTGTACATGCGTGGTGACTACACCAACGTCGACCCGCAGATCACCGATTTCCTGGAAGAGCACAAGGCCGTGGGCGTGCCGCTGTACGTGGTGTACGGCCCCGGCGCACCGCCCACCGTGCTGCCCACCCTGCTGACCCAGGCAGTGGTGGAAGAAGCCCTGCTGCGCACTGCCCGATGAGGTGGCAGCGGCCCGCACTGCTGTGGACAGCGGTGCTGGCCGCCGGCCTGGGCCTGTGGGCCGGGCACCGGCTGACGCCGGCACCGGTGGCGCCACGCGCGCCTGCCGATGCGCCGTCGGCAGCGATGCCCACGTTGCGGCCCGGTGATGCCTTGCCCGCCCTGGTCCTGCCCGACGCGTCGGGCCGGCCGCTGGACCTGCGCCAACGATTCGCCGGTCGGCCGCTGCTGGTGAATGTCTGGGCCAGCTGGTGCGGCCCCTGCGTGGAAGAGATGCCCGAGCTGCAGCGTTTCGCCCAGGCACAAGGCGATGCCGGCGTACAGGTGCTGGGGCTGGCGCTGGATACTCCCGAGGGCGTGGCCGAGTTCCTGCAACGGGTGCCGGTGCACTACCCCATCGTGCTGGACACCCCGGGCCCGCGCGATGCCAGCGTGCAGTTGGGCAACGCACAGGGCCTGCTGCCCTACAGCGTGCTGTTCGATGCGGACGGGCGCATGGTCAAGGCCAAGCTGGGGCCGTTCGCACACGGCGAGATGGCAGGCTGGGTGGAGTAGGTTTTCTGCAGGGCTGCGCCCTGCACCTGCTCAAGCAACGTCAACATCAACGTCAACGTCAACGTCAAAAGCCTGCTTTCCGTGGGATGGCGGGGCGGTGTGGGTGGGCAGGACACGCCGTAAACCCTTCCATGGGGGCTCGTAGGCGCCATCCATGGCGCCTGCGGTCCTGCCCACCCACACCGCCCCGCCTCTGACAGGTTCACTCGGCTGTTGGTAACGGCGACTGTTCGAACGCCCGGTTGTTGGTAGGTGTCGACCTTGGTCGACACATCTTTCAGACATCCAGAACTATCTGGGATCGGATCCCGTGCCGTTCCAACAGCTCGCGGAAAACTGTCGAAGGCGGGGTGGGTCCGGTTGCGGGGGCGTGAGCGCCATGGATGGCGCGACCGAGGCTACAGGGACGTACTTGCGCCGTCCCCCGCAACCGGACCCACCCCGCCATCCCACGGATAGCCCGCTGTTGCTTCGGCTTCGGCTCTGGCTCTGGCTCTTAGCGGGTGCAGGGCGCAGCCCTGCCGGAACACCCTCCTTGACCGGGGCCGGTCGCGACCGGGAGAATTCCGAGATTAATTCTCATTTACTGTTGCGCAGGGATGCCGCGGCAGACCCACGGCCCCTCTCCCGATGTTCAAGAACGTCCTGTTCCAGCTGCACTGGTTCCTCGGCATCACCGCCGGCACCATCCTGGCCATCATGGGCCTGAGCGGCGCTGCGCTGTCGTTCGAGGACGAACTGCTGCGTGCCGCCAACCCGGGGCTGGCCGGCATTGCCGAACACCATGAAGACGGTCAGCCGCCGCTGAGCCTGGACGAGCTGGTGCCGATGCTGCAGGCCGACAGCGACCGGCCCCTGCAGCGCCTGCGCGTCGATGCCACCGGCCAGCGGCCCTCGGTGGCACGCTTTGAAGGCGGCAAGGAACACTGGGTCTACTTCGACCCTTACAGCGGCGAGCGCTTCAGCACCCTGCGCGGCCAGGGCTTCTTCGATTTCGTGGAAGACCTGCACCGGCACCTGGCGGCAGGCGAGCGCGGCAAGCTGCTGACCGGCAGCTGCGCGATCATCCTGCTGTTCTTCGTACTGTCCGGCCTCTACCTGCGTTGGCCCCGGCAATGGTGGCGCCCGCGCACCTGGCTGGCGGTGGAATGGAAGCGCAGCGGCCGCAGCTTCCTGTGGAGCCTGCATTCGGTGGTCGGTACCTGGGTGCTGCTGGTCTACCTGGTCATCGTGCTCACCGGCCTGTGGTGGTCGTTCGACTGGTACCGCGACGGCGTGACCCGCCTGCTGGGCGATGGCCGCAGCGCCCCGCGCGCGCACGTGCAGTCTGCCCCGCTGGACCTGACGCGCGTGCAGGAAAGCCTGTATGCCGTGCCCGGCGTGCGCACCGGCTACATCGACCTGCGATTGCCCGGCAAACCCGGCCAGCCGATCACCGCGCGGGTGATGGCCGGTGATCCGGCGCTGCGTGGCGGCGGCCATGACCGCGCGCAGGACAGCCTGCAGATCGACCCGGGCAGCGGCGCCGTGCTGGAACACCGCCCGTACGCGCAGCTGGATGCCGGCGGCAAGGTGATGACCAGCATGTTCGCGCTGCACTCGGGCAGCTTCTTCGGCCTGCCCGGTCGCGTGATCGTCATGCTGTCCAGCCTGTGCATGACCCTGTTCTTCATCACCGGCTGGATGCTGTACCTGGACCGCCGACGCAGCCAACGCGCCGCCCGCGCATTGCGCCAGTCGCTGCCGGGCGGCGGCGCCAGCGACGGCCAGGAAGGCAGGCCGTGGCGGGTAGTGCATGCCAGCCAGAGTGGCCTGGCCGAGCAGCTGGCCTGGCGCGCAGCGGCGCAACTGCAGGCGGCCGGCCACCCGGTGCAGGTGCTGCCGCTTTCGCGGGTCAACCTGCAACAGCTGCAGGACACGCCGCAGGTGCTGTTCGTGCTCAGCACCTTCGGCGATGGCGAGCCACCGGACAGCGCGCGCCGCGCCGCACGGCAGCTGCTGGCGCAGTCGGCCGATCTTTCCGCCCTACGCTACGGCCTGTTGGCACTGGGCGACCGCCAGTACCCGCACTACTGTGCCTTCGGCGTGCAGGTGGACGACTGGATGACACGCAACGGCGCGCACGCGCTGTTCGCCCGCATCGAGGTGGACGCCGCCGCCGTGCCCGCCCTGCGTGAGTGGCAGCTGCAACTGAGCGCACTGACCGGCATCCAGACCGATGACAGCGTGCTGCCCGCGGCCACGGTGATGCACGCCTGGCCGTTGCTGGACCGCACGCTGCTCAATCCGGGCAGCATGGGCGGGCAGATCTGGAAGATCCGGCTGGCGGCCCCTGCGAACGTGCATTGGAAAGGCGGCGACATCCTGCATGTCGCGCCCCGCAACGCCGCCGCGCAGGTGAGCGCTGTGCTGCAGGCCCACGGCCTGGACCCGCTGCAGCCGATGCAGGTGGACCCGCAGACCCGCACCCTGCTGCAGCTGGCCAGCGAGCGGCTGCTGCCCGATGGCGCACCGGACGTGCCGGTGCAGGATGCCTGCCAGTGGCTGTCGGGGTTGCCGCTGTTGCCCAGCCGCGAGTACTCGATCGCCTCCTGTGCCGCCGACGGCGTGGTGGAACTGGTAGTACGCCTGACCCACGACAGCACCGGGCGCCCAGGCCTGGGATCGGGATGGCTGGCCCTGCATGCGGTGCTGGGTGAAAGCATCGCTGCGCGCGTGCACCACAACCCCGGTTTCCAGCGCGTGGCCGCATCACCGATGGTGCTGATCGGCAACGGCACCGGCATTGCCGGCCTGCGCAGCCTGCTGCGCGAAGCCGCTGCCGACAGCGAGCACGGACACTGGCTGCTGTTCGGCGAGCGCCAACGCGCGCACGATCTGCTGTTCGCCGAAGAGATTGGACACTGGCAGGCCGAAGGCCATCTGGCGCGCGTGGACCTGGCGTTCTCGCGTGATGCGGACGGCGGCGGCTACGTGCAGCACCGTCTGCAGGCCGCTGCCCCCGAACTGCTGGAATGGCTGGCACGCGGTGCGGTGATCCACGTCTGCGGTTCGCTGCAGGGCATGGCCGAAGGCGTGGACCAGGTGCTGCGCGCCACGCTGGGCGACGAGGCCGTGGAAACGCTGCTGGAGAACGGGCGCTACCGCCGCGACGTGTACTGAGTCGACAGGTCGGACACGGCTCGGCCGCTTGACCTCAACCCCGGTTGCGGTTGCACAGTAGGGTTCTGTGCCCCACCCGGTGCCGTGATGACCACGCTCGATGTCCCCCGCTACCTGCAACGCCTGCAGCTGTCGGCCGCGCCGGCGGCCACTCTTGCTGGCCTGGCCGAGCTGCAGCAGCGCCACAACGCCCACGTACCCTTCGAGACGCTGACCTGCCTGCTGCGCGATGCCGTGCCGATCGATCTGGACAGCGTGCAGCGCAAGCTGCTGCACGCCCAGCGCGGCGGTTACTGCTTCGAGCTCAACGGCGCCTTCCTGGCGCTGCTGCAGGCGCTGGGTTTCGACGCCCGCCCGCTGAGCGCGCGCGTGCTGCTGTCGGCCAGCGACGGTGAACTGACCCCGCGTACCCATTTGTTGATCCGGGTACGCCTGGATGACGGCGACTGGCTGGTGGACACCGGCTTTGGCAGCCTGACCCCGACCGTACCGCTGCGCCTGCGCGAGGCCGCCGTGCAGGACACGCCGCACGAGCGCTATCGGCTGCAGCGGCTGGACAATGGCGATTTCCTGCTGGCCGCCAGCAGTGGCAATGACTGGCGTTCGCTGTATCGCTTCGACCTGGCCTCACCGGCGCCGGCCGACAACGAAGTAGGCAACTGGTATGTGTGCACGCACCCGCACTCCAGTTTCCCGGGCGAGCTGCGTGCTTCGCTGACCGGCCCAGACTGGCGCCGCACCATCGGCAGCGGCAACTACACCGAGTATCGCCACGGCCAGACGCCGCAGAAGCGGGCGCTGCGCGATGTGGCCGATGTGCGGCAGGTGCTGCAGGACCGCTTTGGCGTGCGGCTTCCCGACGATGCGCGGCTGGACCCCGCCATTTCAGGGTGGTTGCAGCGTTGGCAGTCCGCTGCCGCGTAACCGGACGTCAGGCTGCCCGGGCCTGCACGGCAATGCGGTTGCCTTCGCTGTCAGCGATCTCGGCCACGTGCCACTCACCGGCCTGGGCGGGGCCGAACCGCAACGTGGCGCCGGCCTGCAGCGCACGGGCCAGGCTGGTGTCCAGGTCATCGACACCGATGTAGATGCGCGTGCCCTGCTCTGATGGACGATAGTCGGCCCCCTCTACCAGGGCCAGGCTGGCGCCGCCGGCGTCATCGTCGAATGGCAGGTAGGCCATCATGCAGTCATGCACGGGCACCGGGGCATCGATCACTACCTGCAGCCATCGCTGGTAGAACGCGATGGCCCGGGCCAGGTCGACCACCGGAATCTCGACATGCATGACAGGGTTCATCGCTGCGCCAGTTCGCTTCATATGATGCGCAGGGTAATCGCCTTCAGCACCGCGCGGGTACGGTCGCGGGTACCCAGCTTGTCCAGGATCGTGGACACGTAGTTCTTCACCGTGCCTTCGGCGAGGAACAGGCTGCGCGCGATTTCCTTGTTGCTGTAGCCGCCGGCCAGCAGGCGCAGGATCGCGACCTCGCGCTCGCCGAACGTATCGCGGGGCGGTGCTTCGTCATGGAACCGGTAACGCGCCCGCACCGGCTCGGTGCTGACCGGCAGCAGCAGGGTCTCGCCTGCGGCGACGCGTTCAATGGCATCGCGCAGATCGGCCGGGGCGGCGTCCTTCAACAGGAAGCCCTGCGCACCGGCTTCGCTGGCGCGCAGCAGCAGATCGCTTTCATCGAAGGTGGTCAGCAGTAGACAGGGCGTGCTGTCGCCGCGCGCGCGCAGTTGCCGCAACGCTTCAATCCCGTCCACGCCGGGCATGCGGATATCACTCAGCACCACGTCGACCGGCTGCGTGGCCAGGGCATCGAGCAGCGCCTGACCGTCGTCCGCTTCCAGCACCACCTGCACCCCCAAGCCCTGCAGCAGCGCCCGCAGACCTGCACGTACCAGCGCCTGATCGTCGGCCAGGGCCACCCGCACCGTGGCCGCGTTCATGCGGGCAGCCGTGCGATCAGGTGCATGCCACCACTCCGGGTACGTGCCAGGTCCAGACGTCCACCCACTTCGGCCAGGCGTTCGCGCATGCCCGCAATGCCGTTGCCTTCGCGGATCCGTTCGGCGCGCTGACCATCATCCTGGATATCGATCTGCAACTGGGAATCCTCTTCGCTCATCTGCAGCCAGACGGTTGCCGCATCGCCATGCCGCGCGGCGTTGGTCAGTGCTTCCTGCACCAGCCGCAGCACCGCCTCAGCAACCTGCGGGTCGGTCACGCACAGGCCTTCGGCGATCTGCACCTGCAGGCGCGGACGCGGGAACGGCGCAGCCAGCGCGTGCAACGCCGTGGCCAGGTCCAGCCCGCGATCATCACGCATGGACTGCACCACTTGGCGGATGTCCGCCAACAGCTCGCCGGACAACTGCTCGGCCATGCGCAGCCCCTCCAGCCCCGCCACCCGTTCGTCGGCGGCCAGCGCGCGCAGGTTCAGGCGCATGGCCGTCAGCTTATGCCCTGCCACGTCGTGCAACTCGCGGGCCAGGCGCAGGCGTTCAGCATCACGTGCGCTGTCGGCCAGCAGCGCGCGCGTGGCCAACAGGTCAGCGTTGACCCGGGCCAGCGCGTCGCGCGCCAGCGCACTGCTGCGCGCATAGTGGGCGGTGAGTGCGGCGAAGGCCTGGAAGCCGCTGTACAGCAGCACCACCATGAACGGCTGTGAGAAGCCGGCGTGCTTCAACACCAGGTACATGGCCAGGTTGGCCGGCAGGGCCAGGGCCAGCACCACGCGCGGCGGCCAGTGCTCGCCCAGTTGCGCCACCAACGCCACAAGCAGAATGGGCGCGGTGCCGGTACGCGGCTCCAGCGTCACCATGGCCACGGCCAGCCCGGTCTGCAGCACCGCCGCCAGCAGGCGCACGCCATGCCGGGTGGGCAGCTGCGAATGCAGCGCGAACAACAGCAGGAACAGGCCCAGCACGCACCAGCGCACGCCGGCACCGGCACCGTGGATGTCCAGGGTCAGACCGACCACCACGATGGTCAGCAGACCCGCCAGGCTGAGGGGACGCAGCAGGTGGCGGAAGAATGCAGGCATGGCCGCATGCTGCCGGTCGGCAGGGTGTGCCGGCAATGGGGTAGGCGCAGAAAGTGACTTCTGGCACGTCGAATCGATGACCACTGGCCCTGAACCCAGGCACGGCCCCGCGGTGAGACTGCAGACCTACCGCCCCTGGAGCCCACCGTCATGATCCGCACCGCCCTGCTCAGCACCACCCTCGCCTGCCTGACCCTGGCCGCCAGTGCATCGGCCGCCGACCTGACCTTGAACGTGCAGGGCATCCGTGCCCAGACCGGCACCGTGCGGGCAGCCCTGGTGAACAGTGCAGAGGGCTGGGACGGCAAGGCGGCCCCGCTGAAAGCGGCGCAGGCTAGGCCGAGTGGCGACCACCTGCAGTTCACCTTCAAGGATCTGCCGGCAGGAACCTACGCCGTAATGCTGACCCACGACGAGAACGACAACGGCAAGCTGGACACCAACCTGGTCGGCATGCCGGTGGAAGGCTATGGCTTCAGCAACAACCCCAACGTGATGCGCAAGCCGACCTTCGATGAGGCCCGCTTCGAGGTGCCGGCCACCGGCACCGTAATCGACATCACCCTGCGCTGACCCCTGCCCGAGAGCCGCCATGGACCGTCGTCGCTTCCTCCGCACCCTGCTCAGCAGCGCCGCCGGCCTGGCCGTGGGTGCCACCGCCCTGCGCAGCGCACCAGCCTTCGCCAACGACCCGGCGCAGTTCGCGCAGGGGCTGCACGACCACCCCTGGCTGCTGGGCTGGCGCGGTGTGAGCAGCGAAACGCTGGGGCCAGCCACGGTACCCCTGCAGGGCCGCCTGCCGGCAGGTCTGGCTGGCACGCTGTACCGCAATGGTCCGGCATGGACCGAGCGCAATGGCCTGCGCTACGACCACTGGTTCGACGGCGACGGCATGGTGCACGGTTGGCGCTTCAATGGCGATGGCAGCCTGACCCATCACGCACGAATGGTAGCCACGCCCAAGTTCAGCCGTGAACAGAAGGCCGGTCGCTTCCTGTACCCGGCCGCAGGCACCAGCGTTCCCGACACCAAGCCAGTACGCAACAACGATGACGCCAACACCGCCAATACCTCGGTGGTGACACTGAACGGGCGGCTGTTCGCGCTGTGCGAGGCCGGTTCGGCCTTCGAAGTACACCCGGACACCCTGGACACCATCGGGCCGGTCACCTGGCGCCCCGATCTGGCCGCCATGCCTTTTTCAGCCCATCCCCTGCCCGATCGCGACGGCAGCCTGTGGAACTTCGGCTCGATCAGTCTGGTAGGCGGTTCGGCATTACTGGTGTGGCACCTGGGCAAGGACGGCCAGCTGCGCAGCGCCAACGTGATCCAGACGCCCGAATACGGCTACCTGCACGCCTTCACCATGACCGACCAGCACCTGGTGTTCGTGCTGGCCCCGTTCGACTTCAAGCAGAGCGGCGGCAGCTTCTTCGAGCGCATGGCCTTCGCCCCGCAACGTGCCGCGCGCATTGCCGTGGTGGACAAGAACAGCCCGGACAAGGCGCAGTGGTTCGAGGCCCCGTTCGCCGCCATCTACCACTTCGGTGATGCCTACGCCCGCGACGGCGGCATCGTGGTGCGCGCCGTGCGCCGCGACGACATCAACGAGGCACGGTCGCCCATGAAGGAAGCCATGGCCGGCGATGGCGCGCACGCGGTGAATGGCCATACCACCCTGGTCGAGCTGCACCTGGACCTGCGCCGCACGCAGGCGCGCTGGCAGGACACCGGCATCAGCACGGTGGAGTTCCCGCTGTTTGATGCGCGTACGCCCAGCACCCGCGGTGCGCGACTGTATGCACCCACCATCGCCGGTGAAGCCACCGCCCCGTACTTCAACGCGGTGGCCGCGTTCGACGTGGACCGTGGTCGGCGCCAGGTCTGGCGCTACGGCACCGATATCCTGGCCGAAGAGCACGTTTTCGTACCGCGCCCGGGAAGCCGCAGTGCCGATGATGGCTGGCTGGTCGGCACCCTGCTGGACCCGGTGCAGCAGCGCAGTGGCCTCGCCGTGCTGGATGCACGCCATGTCGACGATGGACCACTGGCGCAGGCCTGGCTGCCGTACGCAGTGCCGTTGGGCTTCCACGGGACCTTTGCTGCGCGCGGTTGAGCACACCGGACGCACGGCGGTGCTGTCATGCTGGCACTCCGATTCCCTGCGGAACTGCGCATGCCCCTGATCGACTACCGTGAAGCATTGGCACCCCGTGGCCATCTACGGGTCGCCATCAACCTGGGCAACCCGGTGCTGGCGCAGGGCGACGCTTCCGCGCCGCGCGGCCCTTCGGTGGAGCTGGCCACGGCGCTGGCGCAGCGGCTGGGGGTCGAGCCGCGTTTCACCTGCCACGATGCCGCCGCATCGGTCGTGGCGGCCGCCGCCGATGATGCGTGGGACCTGGCCTTCCTGGCCGTCGATCCCGCGCGCGCAGATCGCATTGCCTTCAGCGCACCGTATGTGGAAATTGAAGGCACCTATCTGGTGCGTGATGACAGCCCGGCGCAGCACGTGACCGATCTTGATCGCCATGGCCTGCGCATCGCGGTGGGGCGTGGTGCGGCCTATGACCTGTTCCTCAGTCGTGCCCTGCGGCACGCGTGCATCGAGCGTGCTGATACGTCGGCAGCGGCCATCGCCTTGTTCAACCAGCAGCGCCTGGACGCGGCCGCCGGCGTGCGCCAACCCCTGCAGGCATGGGCGGCGCAACATCCCGGCCACCGCGTGCTGGACGACCGTTTCACCGCCATCGCCCAGGCCGTGGCCGCACCGGCCGCGCGCCCGGTTGCGGCGCTGCAGGCGCTGTTCGCGGAAGTGGATGCACTGCGCAGGACCGCGCTGCTGGCCGAAGCGTTTGAACGTGCCGGGCAGCAGGTCACGCTGCTGCGATAGGGCCCCGGCGCCGAGGCGTCGAGCTTGCTCGACTGCCGTGTTCTGTGGAGTCGAGCCATGCTCGACTGCTTCTGGCGGTCCAGTCGAGCATGGCTCGACTCTACAAAGAGCGAAGATCAGTCGAGCATGGCTCGACTCTACAAAGGGCGAAGAGCAGTCGAGCAAGCTCGACTCTACAAAGAGCGAAGTTCGCGGGTGATGCAGTCTCGCAGGCGCTGCAGGGCCGGGTTGCGGTTGCCGCTGCGCCAGAACAGCACCTGCTGCACCTGCGGCGCATCCTTCAGCCCGACAAAGGCCACGCCCGGTACGCCCAGCCGTCGCAGCGACGCAGGCACCAGTGCAACGCCCAGCCCTTCTGCCACCAGGCTGACGATGCTCTGCTGGAGTTGCACTTCCAGGCGGATCCGGGGTTCCAGGCCGGCAGCGCGGAAGCACGCATCGATCGCTTCGCGCAGGGTCGGCACGACCTCGGCGGGCGCCGTGATCAGGCCCTCGTCGGCCAACGCCGCCACGGCCAACTGGCGCCGCCGCGCCAGCGCATGGCCCAGCGGCAGCACCACGCACAGCGGCTCCTGCAGCAGCGGCTGCAGTTCCAGACCGCGCAGGGACGCCGGCGCGAAACCAATGCCGGCATCCAGCTCGCCACTGCGCACGCCTTCCAGCAACGCCAACGGCAGCGCCTCGCGGAGGCGCAGTTGCACCTGTGGGCAGGCCGCCATGAAGCGCCGTGCCAGGGGCGGTACCGAGCTGTGTGCCGCATGCATCATGAAGCCGACCTGCAGCTCCCCCTGTTCCCCCGCATCGATCTGCCGGGCGGTCTGGCAAGCCTGCTGCAGCGATAACAGCACGGCGCGTGCATCGTCGCGGAACCGCTGCCCGGCCGGGGTGAGCCGGACATGGCGCGAATCCCGCTCGAACAGCGCGACGCCCAGCGTCCGTTCCAGCGCCGCGATCTGGCGGCTGAGCGGTGGCTGGGTGACATGCAGGCGCTCGGCCGCCCGGCCGAAGTGCAGGGTGTCGGCCACCGCGAGGAAATAGCGCAACGGACGGATATCAATCATGCACAAAGGGTATCGCTAAACGCCGAAGAAAGCATTGGAAGGTATTGCTGGCGCTCTCTAGCCTTGTAAGCCCTTCCGTGGATCCCCGCCGCCATGTGGTCTGTGCTGGCCATCGTCCTTCCCATCTTTGCCCTGGTGCTGGCCGGCGGACTGGCGCGCCGCAGTGGTGCGCTGGGCCCGCATTCCACCAGCGAACTGAACCGGTTCGTGGTCTACCTTGCGCTGCCCGCGCTGCTGTTCGACGTGGTGGCCCATGCGCAATGGCGCACCCTCTGGCAACCCGGCTTCGTCCTCAGCTTCGGTATCGGCACGGCACTGGTGTTCACGGCCACGGTGCTGTTGCGCTGGCGCGCCGGACACGCCGTGGCCGATGCCAGCATCGACGGTCTGAATGCCGCCTACGCCAACACCGGGTTCATCGGCTTTCCGCTGGCAGCGGCGGTGCTGGGCCCGGCCGCCCTGGCGCCGACCCTGATCGCCACCCTGCTGACGGTCTGCGTGTTGTTCGCGGCGGCCATCGTCCTGATCGAAGCGGGCCTGCAACGCGAACAGCGCCTGCACCACCTGCTGTGGAAGGTCAGTCGATCGCTGGCACGCAATCCGCTGCTGCTGGCACCGGCGCTGGGCCTTGTGCCGATGGCAACCGGTCTGACCCTGCCGCCCCCCGTCGACGCGTTCCTGAAGCTGCTGGGCAGCGCCGCCGCGCCGTGCGCGCTGATCGCCCTGGGTCTGTTCCTGGGCGAGCGCCGCAACGTGGCTGCGGGCGCCGCACGCAGCGCACTGGGGCTGGGGGCTGCAAAGCTGCTGCTGCAACCCCTGCTGGTGTGGTTGCTGGCCACGCAGGTGTTTGCGCTGCCCACAGCGTTGGTGCATGCAGCAGTCTTGCTGGCCGCGCTGCCCACCGGCACCGGGCCGTTCATGCTGGCCGAATTCCATCGCCGTGAGGCGTCCACCACGGCGGCGACGGTGCTGGGAACCACCGTGATGTCGCTGCTGACGGTGACCGGCTATCTGGCCATGATCCGGTAGCGTAGCGTTTTGTAGAGTCGAGCCATGCTCGACTGCCAGGATTCGTAGAGTCGAGCTTGCTCGACTGGATTGTCAGATGCAGTCGAGCAAGCTCGACTCTACGGAGGGCGAAGAGCAGTCGAGCATGGCTCGACTCTACACAGAGCGAAGGGCAGTCGAGCAAGCTCGACTCTACGAAAGCGCGGATCAGCGGTTCAGCGCTTCCTGTACGGCCAGGGCCACGTCGGTGTTGTCGATGTAGCTGCCGTCGTTCCAGCCCACATGCTGGCGGTAGCCGGCATCCACGCCGCGCACGCGCCGGGCCAGGCCTTCTGCGCCGTTGCCCTTGGCCCACAGCGGCACCAGGCCGTTCGAGTGGTTGCCGGTAGGGCGGAAGCTCATGCCCGGCAGCTGACCGCGCCCGTTGTTGCGCACCGGCTGGAATGCCACCTGCTGCGCATCCGGGCCCATCGGCATGCTGTTGTCATGGTCAGTGGTAACGATCAACAGATTTCGCTCCCAGCCGCCATTGCGCTCGATCCACTCGACCACGGCAGCGACCGCATCATTGAACTCAACGGTTTCCTCGATCAGGCGGCCGAACTGCGGCTGATCGGTGCAGGCGCCGTAATGCCACTCGGTGCCGCAGGCACTGGTATGCGCGGCCCAATCTGTCGCGCCACCTTCCACCATCAGGAACAGGCCCTGCGGCGACCGCTGCTGCAGGAAGCGCAGTGCGCCACGGGTCATCGTAGCCAGATCGGGCACGCTGTCGATCTTCTTCACTCCGGATGGCGTTGCGGCATCGCGCCCGACCACCGCCAGCTGGCGTGCCTGCTGCAGGGTGTTGGCCACCTGCGGCACGCCAATCAGCGGGCGATCACTGGGCAGGCGGCCCTCGGCCAATGCGGTGAATTCATCCTTGCTGCGGATCATCCGCCAGGCCCCCGCCGGATTGCCGGCAATCGGCGTACCCGCCTGCAGCTGCTGCCAGTCCTGCTGCGAGACCCATTCCCAGGGGTTCTGGCAGCCTTCGGCGGCGACCGTGTCCATGCCGTCCACGCACGGCGTTCCGTCCACGCTGTAACCGGGCCCGCCGGTGCCCATCACCAGGTCCATGTGGCCCTGCGCCAGCATCTGGTGGGCGATGGCGTGGTAGCTGTTGCGCGACGCGTTCTGCGCCGCGAACGCTGCGGGCGTGGCGTGCGCGAACGGCACCGAGGTGACCACGCCAGTGGCCATGCCCAGGCGCTTGGCGCGCAGCGTGTTGAAGTCCACCGCCACGCCGTCGTTGCTGAAGTTGATTGCGTTGTTGTACGTCTTCACCCCGGACGACAGTGCGGTGCCGGCCGCTGCACTGTCGGTGGCTACGGCTGCCAGGTACTGATAGCCCTCGAACGGCAGATCGGTGGCGGGCACGGCCGAGGCATCCCACGCGCGCGATGTGTCGTAGCCGATGGTCTGCGTGGCTTCACCGGTGGGCTGGCTGCTGGCATTCAACGGGAAGGTGGTCACACCCAGGCGCTGCGGGAACTGCGCGTAGGGCGCGCCCTCGCGGCTGCCGTACTGCCAGTACGCCGCGGCATCCCAGGTGCCCCAGCCCGCACCGTCGTTGATCATCACGATCACGTTGTGCGGCCGGGTGGTTTCGGCCAGCGGCGCCTCACTGCGCGCGACCGGATGGCACGCGGCCAGGGTGGCCACGGTGGCCAGCAGCGACGGGCACAGCCAGCGTCGCGAAAGAACTCGGGTCATGCGTTACCTGCAGTACGAGCGGCGGCGATGGCGCCAACAACCGCCCGTTATACCCGTGCAATATTGCAGATTGGGTAGAGTCGAGCTTGCTCGACTGCGTGTGAACAAGAGCAGTCGAGCAAGCTCGACTCTACAAAGAGCGGGGCGCAGGCGCGGCGTTACGACACGCCAGTGACGATACCCACGATCAACCGTTGCAGCTCCGCTTCGGCGTCCACTCGTGGGAGCGCGGCGGCGGCCACCGCTTCGGACAGCGCCTCAGCGGCGCCCAGGATCGCCCAGCGCCCGGCCAAGGGCACGTTGCCACCGGCAACGAACGGGCCCAACCAGTGCCCACACTGATCTACGAAATCCTGTTGATAGCGATGTCGCACGTCACGTAGTTCCGGCGAGCCAGCCAACGCGGCAAGAATCGCCTGGATGTCGCTGCCCTGCGAGAGCACGCAATCGATGTAGCCCGATGCAATGGCCTGAGCCCGCTCCTCCAGGCGCACGGGCGCGGCGCCGATACGCGACTCGAACACCGCCGTCTGGCGCCGGTCGTAGTCGGCATACAGTGCAGCCAGCAGGCCATTGCGGGTGACGAAGTGATCGTACGCCACCGGCTTGGTCACGCCTGCCACCTCGGCCAGATGGCCCAGGCTGAGTGCATCGGTGCCCTCGCGGCCCACCAATGCCCAGGCCACATCCAGCAACTGGCGGCCACGCTGTTCGCGCGACATCCGGCGGCGGGTGGGTGTGGCGGCGGTGGACATGCAGCGGCTCTACATCACGGCGTGGGTGTGCCTATGGTAAGGCCGATGGCCGCAGCGGTCTGCAGATGTGCCTGGCCCTGGCCGCTGTCAGCATCGAGCAGCAGGTTGGAAGAACGCACGGTGGCACCGCAGTAATCGAAGATGCCCATATCGATCTGGGTCTTCATGGCCGCCCCATAGCCGCGGCGTTCGATCATCTCCGCACCAGCGCCACCAAGGCCGACCAGGTGCACCTGCAGTCGCTGCAGTTTCTTCTGCACCTTGCCATCGGCACCGTCGGCATACGCCCAGCCTTGGGTGAAAACACGATCAATCCAGCCCTTCAGCAGGGCCGGGAACGACCACCAGTACAACGGATAGACCAGCACAAGCGTATCGGCGGCATCCAGTCGTGCGTGCTCGGCAGCGACGTCAGGGGGCACTGCCCCACGCTGCCGGAACAGGGCCATGTCATCGGCGTTGAAACGGGGGTCAAACCCCTCGCTGGCAAGATCAGCCACGGTCACGCTGTTGCGGGCGTGGGCGCTGGCAATCGCATCGCCGATACGTGCGGCCACCGCGTGGGTAAGCGAGCGGGGCTCGGGATGAGCAACCACGATAAGGCTGTGCATGAAAGACACTCGAACACGGAACAAGTTACTAATAGTAGCTAACACCCCTGTTTCCACCAGTACGCATGGCAGGACGCTGATTTCAGCTGGATTGACACACCACAGGGCCCACCGTGGTCCTGTGTATCGCCGCGCATCAAATGCGAATGATTCGTGATACGATTGTTAAGGAATACTGAAACCCCCACACACGGACGTCCCAGCCATCGCCAGTGGACCCCCTCACAGGAGTACCTGCGCGATGTCGCACGCCTCACCGAACCGTCGCCGTTCCGTTGCCACCCTGACCGCTGCGATCGGTCTGGCGCTGGCCGCCCATGCCCATGCTGATGCCAGCGCCGATGCCTCCTCGGCGCGCCAGCTGGATACCGTGGTGGTCACCGCCACCGGCGCCCAGCAGTGGATCAAGGATGCCCCGGCCAGCATCAGCGTGATCACCCGCGAGGAGATCGAGCGCAAGCCGGTCAGCAGCATCGGCCAGCTGCTGAGCACCGTACCGGGCGTGACCGGTGGTTACGCGCTGTCCGGTGCGCAGTCGAAGATCCGCCTGCGCGGCCTGCCCGAGCAGTACACGCTGATCCTGATCGACGGCCGCCGCCAGGGCAGCTCGGCCGGCGTGAACTACCGTGATGACCTGGGTCCGCAGGATCTGAACTGGCTGTCGCCGGACATGATCGAGCGCATCGAAGTGGTGCGCGGCCCGATGTCCTCGCTGTACGGTTCGGACGCCATGGGCGGGGTGATCAACATCATCACCCGCAAGATCGCCGACCACTGGGGCGGCTCGGCCACCTTCAACTACAGCAAGCCCGATTCGGATACGCGCGGCAACACCACGCAGATGGGCGCGCTGTTCAGTGGCCCGCTCACCCAGAACCTGGGCGTGCGCGTGGGCGCCAACGTGACCGACCGCGAGTCGGATCGTGGCGCGCGGCAGACCCCGGGCAACAAGGCGGAAAATGCCAACGTGCAGTTCCACTGGCGGGTGAACGACAACCACAGCGTGGGCGTGGAAGCCTCGCGCGGCACCCAGCGCAACAGCGGTGCCGGCGCAGTCAGCAGCTGGGGCCTGTCCAAGCTGGTGCAGACCGGCTATGTGCTGAGCCACGACGGCAAGTACGGCGATGCCAGCACGTCCAAGACCACGCTGGTGCAGAACGATTACGAGGACAAGGGCAGCACGGTGGGCAACCACTCGAAGGAAACCGTCTTCGATACCGCCTTCACCACCGGCTTCCACTGGGGCTTCGAGCACAGCCTGAACGTGGGCGGGCAGTGGAAGCGCGAGGAACTGGAAAACAGCGACACCATCGGCACCGTGCCGGTCACCTGGACCGGCAGCGGCCGCATCAGCCCCACCAGCGAGGCCGATTCCTGGGCGCTGTTCGCCGAAGACCACATCACCCTGCACGAGCGTTTCGTGCTGACCCTGGGCCTGCGCTGGGACAACACTGAAAACTACGACGACAACCTGAGCCCGCGCATCTACGGCGTCTGGCACCCGGCCGATGCGTGGACCGTGCGCGGTGGCATTTCCAAGGGCTTCCGCGCGCCCAACCTGAAGCAGGGCACCGCCGGCGCGGCCACCCAGTCCGGTGGCAACGGCTGCCGCGCGTTGACCGTCGAAGGCTGGAGCAGCACCTCGGTGAATGCCGATGGCACGCGCGGCTGCTACATGGCCGGCAACCCGAACCTGGAACCGGAAACCAGCACCAACTACGAGCTGGGCCTGGGTTACGACCAGGGCGGCTGGTCGGCGTCGGCCACCTACTTCCTGACCAACTTCGATGACAAGATCGAGCAGGTGCCGCTGAGCCAGATTCCCGGCCAGACCACCAGCTTCGTCAACGGCTACTGGTGGACGGTGGCGCAGAACATCCAGAAGGCACGCACCCGCGGCGTGGAAGCCAGCGTGACCGTGCCGCTGCACGAGCGGCTGAGCTGGACCACCAATGCCACGCGCATGCTGGAATCGAAGAACCGCACCACCGGCGCCACCCTGCTGGTGGTACCGGAACTGACCGCCAACACCTCGCTGGAATGGCAGGTGACCGACGCCTGGTCGCTGAACGCCAGTGCGCAGCACATCGGCAAGCAGCTGGTGTCGGCCACCAGCGCGACCTTCGCCAAGGCGTACACCACCTGGGATCTGGTCACCGGCTTCGATGTGAACGAGAACCTGACCCTGCGTGCCGGCGTGTTGAACGTGGGCGATGTGTCCACCATCGACGAAGGCAACAACTACGACGGCGGCGCGCGCACGTTCTTCGTCGGCGCCACCGCGCGTTTCTGATCAGGCCGTGGGGTCAGAGCCCGTTGCCAGGCAACGGGATCTGACCCCGGGGTCGGATCCCTTCGCGCAGCGAAGGGCTCCGACCCCACGCACGACTCAGAGATCTTCAGCCGTTGCGAACTGCGCCAACGCAGTTGCATCGATCACCCGTACGCTGCGGTAACTGGCTTCTACCCACCCGTTGCCGGTGAACTGCTTCAATGCCGCCGCGACCTGCCGCCGCGAGGCGTTGGCCAGCTGGCCAAGTTCGGTCTGGGTGATCGGCAATGCTTCGCTCTCGGCAACCCGCAGGCGCACCATGGTCGAGGCAATGCGCTTGTCCACCTGGCTGATCTGCAGATCGTGCACCACGCGCAGCAGCACATAGACATTGGCCATCAGCATCTGCGCGAAATAGCCGTGCGCGGCCGGGTCCTGCCGGGCCAGCGCATCCATGGCCTGCAGAGGTACATGCACCACGCGCACATCGCCCCCTGCACGCAGGTCCAGTCGCCGTGGCTGGCGTGTCAGGAAGCAACCTTCGCCAGTCCATGAACCGGGCGTACCGTACTGCACCAGCCGGCAGTCTTCACCCGGCGGCGCGATATCCACGGCCACAACGCCGGACACCAGTCCGTAGATGCCGCCGAGAGGATCGCCACGCCGGTAGATGAACTGCCCGGCGCTGTAGTCCTGCACGCGCATGTGCGCCTGCATGGCCTGCTGGAATGCGAGCGGAAGCTGGGACAGCCAACCGTGCCGCAACACCACATCCAATGCCGCTGAATTCGTCGTCATTCCCTTGCTTCAACGATCGGGGCGGAATGTGCAGTCTTGCACAATCACAATGGAGGCGACTGCCTAGAATCGTTCCAGCGCCACGACAAAGCATTTCGCTGGCGCGTTACCGCATTCCAGGGAACGGGCATGGCCAGACTGATTCTCCCCCTCGTATTCGTCGCCGTGGGTTCTTCATTCTGTGCGGCACACGCCGCCGAGGGCTCCACGGGTGTGTACCTGCTGGGCATGAAGGGACAAGGTGCTGCACTGGCGCCACCGCCCGGCGTCTACTACCAGAACGACAGCTATTTCTATCGCGGCTCGCTGGGCAACAGCCGAACCCTGCCGACCGGTGGCAGCTTTGCCTCCGGCGTGGATGCCGATGCCTACGTGAATCTGTCCACGCTGCTGTGGTCCACGCCGTGGCAGCCGCTGGGTGGCCGCCTGGGCCTGAGCGCCACGCTGCCGATCGGGCGCAAATCGCTGGATGCGCAAGTGGTCACTGATTTTCCGCGATTGGGTGGCACCGGTGGGCTGACGCGTTCTGATGCATTGACCACCTACGGCGATCCGTCGCTGGGCGCAAGCCTGGCCTGGCAAGACGGAAAGCTTTCGGTGCAGACCGGCGTTTCGGTGAATGTTCCGGTGGGCGACTACCGGCGTGACCGCCTGGCCAACCTGTCGTTCAACCGGTGGGGCACCGATGTCTCCACGGCACTGACCTGGCTGGACGTGGAAAGCGGCCGCGAGGTCTCCGCAGCCCTCGGCTACACCTTCAACGGCCGCAACAGCGCCACCGACTACCGCACCGGCGACGAAGCGCACCTTGAGGCAGCGGTCAGCCAGTACTTCTCGGCGGCATGGTCGGTCAGTCTGCTGGGCTACCACTACCAGCAGGTCAGTGGCGATTCGGGTGCAGGCGCATTGCTGGGGCCGTTCAAGGGGCGCGTATCCGCACTCGGCGCCGGGGCGCAGTACAGCTTCCGTGCCGGGGCACGCCCGGTATCGCTGCGCATGAAGTATTTCCACGAAACCGCCGTGGCCAATCGTGCGCGCAGCAACAGCGTGTTCCTCACCGTTTCCCTTCCCCTGTCAACCAAGGAGTGATGACCATGACCCTGCCCAGACTGCTGTGCGCCGCCATTGTGCTCGGCTGCGCCGGTGCCGCCACCGCGCAGACCGCAACGCCGATTCCGGTGAACACGGACAACTTCGTGCGCGCCGAGAGTGATGTCTACCTGGGCAAGATCGCCGCCGACGGCGGTTTCGGCAAGTTCCAGCATGCGCGCGCGTTTCCGGCGCTGGACAAACAACTGATCATCCGCCTGAACCGGGACACGCTGTATTCGTATGCGGTGGTGGACCTGCAGGCATCGCCGGCCACCGTGGTGATGCCCGATACCGGTGATCGCTACATGGCCGCGCAGATCGTCAACCAGGACCACATCACCGTGGACCTGTGGCATGGCAAGGGCAGCCATGTGCTGACCCAGGAACAGGTGGGCACGCGCTACGCGCTGATCATCATCCGCACGCTGGTGGACGAAACCAGCAAGACCGACATGGCCACCGCCCACAAGCTGCAGGATGCGCTGTCGATCAAGCAGACGAACAAGGGCATGTTCGAGATTCCCGACTGGGACAAGACCTCGCTGGACGGCACGCGCAAGCTGCTGCTGGGCCTGGTTGCGGGCATCCCCGATTACAAGCGCATGTTCGGCAGCCGCGAGGAAATCGATCCGGTCCGTCACCTGCTGGGCACCGCTGCCGGTTGGGGCGGAAATCCCGAACGCGAGGCCATCTATGCCGGTGGCGGCGTGCCAATGAACGACGGCAAGACCGTGTACCGGGTGAAGGTGCGCGACGTACCGATGAAGGCCTTCTGGTCGCTGTCGGTGTACAACGCCGACGGCTTTTTCGAACAGAACGCGCTGGGGCGCTATTCGGTGAACAGCGTGACCGCGAAGAAAAGTGCCGATGGCAGCATTGATGTGCAGTTTGGTGGCTGCACGGCCAGCACCGCCAACTGCATCCCCACCATGCCCGGCTGGAACTATCTGGCGCGCATTTACCGGCCGGAGCCGGCGGTGCTGCAGGGGCAATGGACCTTCCCGGTGCCGGCGCCCGTGCAGTAACCCGGAGCGGGGTCGGATCCCTTCGCGCAGCGAAGGGCTCCGACCCCAGCCTGCGCGCCATCCACGCATGGCGTGAATCTACTGCGCCCGCGGCCGCTACGACCGGAACAGGTCGTTCAGGGCGGCACCCGCCGCGGCCTGCTGCAGCCCATCGAAGCGGCCCTCGCGCAGCAGCGGCTCGGTGGCCTGCATCAATCCACCCCACGCCGCGCGGGCCAGCGCACCGCCCAGGCTGACCCGGCGCACGCCCAGCGCCGCGATGTCGCGCAACGTAAGCGACGTCGGCCCACCCACCAGCAGGTTCACCGGCGTGCCACCGGCTGCGGCCACTACCGCCTGGATCTGTTCGACCGTGGTGATGCCCGGTGCGTACAGCACATCGGCGCCGGCAGCCGCGTAGGCACGCAGGCGCTGCAGCGTGTCTTCCAGATCCGGCACGCCCACGAAGAAGTTCTCAGCGCGCGCAACCAGCAGTACATCGGCCGCGGCACGATCAATGGCCGCACGCGCCGCGCGCAGGCGCTGCACGGCCTCTTCCAGCGGGCGCAGGGGTGCGTCGGCCAGACCGCTGGCATCTTCGATCGACAGCGCGGCAATGCCGGTGTCCAGCGCCGCGGTTACCGCCTGCCCCACATCATCGGGTGTTGCACCGAAACCATCACCAAAGTCGGCGTTCAGTGGCAGATCGGTGGCTGCGGCCATCAACCGCAGATGGTCCAGCGTGGCCTGCAGCGAAACCGCACCGTCGGGCCGGCCTTCGCTCCACGCACAGCCGGCGCTGGTGGTGGCCAGGGCCTGGAACCCCTGCCGCTGCAGATAACGCGCACTGCCCACGTCCCACGGGTTGGGCAGCACGAAGCAACCCTGCGCATGCAGCTGGCGGAAGGCGGCACGCCTGCGGGCGGTATCGGCGTCGGGAGCAGTCATGGCGGACATCCAGGGCAGCGGTCCGGCCACCCTAGCCCGGTCGCCAGCACGACTTCAACGTGGCAGGCCCGGCGCCAGGCCGGTGTGCTCGCGCAGGGTGCGTTCGATCACCGTACGGCTGATCCGCTCGGACAGGAACAGGCGATGGTCGACACCGGCATGATCGCGCAGGCTCAGTGCACGTTCGCCCTCTACCGATACGAAGGCGTAGCCGGCAATGGCCTGCCACGGCAGGATCAACGTGCTCTCGGCCTTGCTGATGATGATGCCGTAGGGGCCGTGATCGATCCTGCGCGGGCTGAGCCAGTAAACGGTGTAGAGCAGCAGCGCCAGTGCGGGCCCGAAGCCGGCGCAGATCGCCAGCGAAAGAGCGATGTCACCGGCACTACGCTCGCGGGTGAACGCCGTCAACACCACGAAGGCAGCGAGGACACCGCCGAACGCCAGCGCGGTTTTCAGTACCTGCCACTGCAGAGGATTGAATCGCGGCTGCTGCCGCAGGCCCGGCAACCAGGGTTCACGCCACTTCATCGAGATGCCACGTCCGTTGTGCAGTCACACGTTGTAGCGCATCACGGTTACAGCCGGAAGATGCGCGGCATCAGGTGATGCCGGCTGCTTATTGGACGGCGCCAGGCCCATCACCGAGCGTGACGGCTCCGCCACCAAGACGCTGGCCATGCCGACGCACCTCCCTGCCCTGCCCGTTGCGGCCGCCAGCGCCGCGCCCAACACCACCGAACCGGGCCGCCCCGGGTTCCGCCCGATCGTGCCGCCGCCCGCGCAGGGGCACAGCCCCTGGGGCCAGGACACGGTGAGCGAAGCGACGCCACGCCCGGCCAGCGTCCGTCCGGGCGAAACGCCGCTGCCCGACCGGCCGCGGCCCTATACCGATATCAAGAGTTACCACGCCCACATCTACTTCGATGAGGACACCTTCGAGAAGGCCGCGCTGCTGCGCCGCTGGGCGGCCGAGCGCTTCCCGGTGGAGCTGGGCAACTGGAACCTGCAGCCGCGCGGGCCACACGTCACCCCCTCGTTCTACTTCGGGTTTACCAACGACCTGCTGCCGGTGCTGCTGCCGTGGCTGCAGCTCAACAGCCTGGGTCTGACCATCCTCATCCATCCCAACACCGGCGATGGCCGTGCCGACCATCTGCACTACGCGCTGTGGGTGAACCGGGCGCAGCCGGTGAACGCCTACAACTGGCCCGCGCCAGCGCCGGGGGGAACCGAAGCGCTGGAAGAAGTCTTTCCCAACGTGGTGCCCACGGTACCGCTGGAAGTGTAAGCGCGCACGCCAGCGGGCTTACAGCAGCATGCCGCCCGCCACCTCGATCCGCTGCCCGGTGATCCAATGGCTGCCCGGTGCCAGCAGGTTGGCTACGGCGGCACCGATGTCATCGGCGCGGCCGGTGCGGCCCATCGCCGTGTGCTGCGCCACGTACTGGTTCACGCCTGCGTCGTCGCGTACCGCGCCCCCGAAGAAGTCAGTTTCGGTGGCACCGGGTGCCACCGAGTTCACCGCGATGCCACGCGCGCCCAGTTCCAGCGCCAGATAGCGCGTGGCGGTTTCCAGCGCGCCCTTCATGGCCGCATAGGCCAGGCTGCCAGCCGCCACGTGGCGGGTCAGGCTGGTAGAGATATTGAGGATCGCACCGCCGTCGGCCAGCTGCGGCGACAACGCCTGCGCCAGCAGCAGCGGGCCTTTGAAGTGCACGCGGTACAGCAGGTCCATGTCCTCGGCACGGATTTCACCGAAGGCCGAGGGCGCATGCAGGCCGGCATTGTTCACCAGGTACTGGAACTGAGACGCGCCCCAGCGCTGCAGTTGCGCCTGCATGGCGGGCACGAAGACTTCCAGCGTACCGGTGTCCGCCAGGTCCAGCGGCAGCATGGCCGCGCGGACACCACAGGCTTCGAGCTGGCGCACGGTGTCCGCCGCGTGCACCTGCTGGTGCTGGTAAGTGATCACCACATCACTGCCCTGCCGGGCAAGGTGCAGGGCGATGCTGCGGCCGATACCACGACTGCCACCGGTGACCAGGGCAATCGTGCGCGGGGTGTGTTCGCTGTGCATGCTGGGTTTTGTCTCGTTAACCGGAGCGTGACATGCTGCGCCCACGGCGCCGCCCACACTTGCCCGATTGCACACGATCCTTGCCCGATTCCCTTGCCACTGACAGCCTTCCTGCCACGTTGCATGCGTTGACCCTGCAGGCGCAATCGGTGCTGCGCGCGCGTGGCGCCGCCGCAGAATCGCTGCTGCAACTGCTGCCCGGCGCCTGGCTGGCACAGTCAGGCGCGCCGCGGGTACCCACCCCAGCGCTGTATCGTCCTGCGCTGGGCGCGGTCCTGCAGGGCGCCAAGCAGGTGCTGGTGGGCGATGCAGTATTGGACTATCGCGCAGGCGATGCGCTGCTCACCCGGCTGCCGGTCCCCGCCCGCGGTGTAGTGACCCGTGGCAATCCCCAGATTCCCTTCGTGGGCCTGGTGATCGAACTGGACACCGCTGCGCTGCGGCAGTTGCTGGATGAACTGCGCGACCAGCCGACGACTGGAGCTGCAGCGCCCGCGCCATTCAGTGTGGTGGCCCTGGGCGCACCGGTGTTGGGCTGCCTGCAACGCGTGCTGGAACTGGCCGTGGATACGGCGCAGGCCCAGCAGGTTCTGTGGCCACCCTTGCAGCGCGAATTGCTGTTCCGTCTGCTGCAGGGTGCGGCGGGGCCGACCTTGCGGGCCATGGCCCAGCCATCGCCGCTGGCGCGGCGCATGGCCAGTGCGATCCGCAGCGTGCAGCGCAGTTTCCGCCAGCCGTTGGATGCAGTGGCGCTGGCCAGCCGCGCGGGCATGGGCAGCACGCTGTTCTATCGCCATTTCCGCGCAGCCACCGGCCTGTCGCCGCTGCAATACCAGAAGCAGCTGCGCCTGCTGGAGGCGCGCCGCCTGCTGCAGCGGGGCGGCATCGGCATCGCCGCTGCGGCGTTCGCCGTGGGCTACGAAAGCCCATCCCAGTTCAGCCGCGAATTCAGCCGGCTGTTTGGGCACGCGCCGCGCGACAGCCTGCCATCGACGCACCCCTGAAGATCACCCCTGCGCCGCTATCTGGCTTTTCAGCAGCGCGACACCGGCCTCCAGCGTGAGCACCGGCCGATAGCCCAGTTCGCTGCGCGCGCGGCTGTCATCCAGGGTCACCTCCACCGCAGAGGATGCAAATTCCTGCCGGGTCATCGGTGCGCGCAGCGGCAGCCGCAGCGCGCGGAACAGATCATCCAGGCCGATGAACACGCGCAGCAGCGTGCGTGGCACCTGTTTGTCAGGCGGCTCCACCCCATGGGCCTGCAGCTGCGCACCAATCAGGCGCCGGAACGGCACCGGCGCGCCGTCGCACACGTGGTAGATGCGTGCGCCTGCGCCGCGGGTCAGCGCGCAGCACACCGCTTCGGCCAGGTTGTCCACGTGGGTGGCCGAGGTGAGGTAGTGGCCACCATCGATCCAGGCGAAGCGACCGCTGCGCACGGCCTGCAGCAGGTACGGCATGGCCGTGGTGTTGTCGCGGCCCCAGACGAAACGCGGCCGCAGCACTTTCACCGCGAACTGCGGTGTGGACAGCGCCAACGCCACGCGCTCTGCCTCGGCCTTGCTGGCGCCGTAGGTGCCAGCCGCCCGCGCGGGATACGGCTGGTCTTCGCGTGCCTGCTGCAGCGGCGCGCCGCTGGTCAGCGCCGACTCGCTGCTCAGCACGATGGCAACGGGCACGCCCGCGCTGCGCGCCGTCGTCAGCACGTTGCGGGTGCCCTCCACGTTGGTCTGCCACTGGCTGGACGAGGCATTGCGATGATCAGTGTCGGCGGCCGCGTGGATCAGCGCCGCGCAACCCGACATCGCTGCGGCGATGCCCGGGTCCAGCAGATCACCGTGCACGGGCTGGGCGCCCAGTGCCTGTACCGCTGCGGCGGCCTGTGGGCTGCGCACCAGCGCACGCACGTGGTGACCTTCGGCGCACAGGCGGCGAATCAGATTGCGGCCCACATAGCCGCTTCCTCCGGTCAGGAAGAGGGTGGAAGAACTCATCGGGGTACCTCGAGGGGAGAGAACGGATTCAGCGCGGCGGTGCGTCGATCAACGCGCCGATGTCCTGCAACAGCTGCTGTCGCTGCGCCGGTGGCCACTGCACGTAGTCCAGCGACTCCAGCAGCTTCATGCCTTCCAGCGCCAGGTAAGCCAGCATCGCGCTGCGCGGGTGGCGCGCCTGCTGCTGGATTTCGGCCAGGATCTGCGCCTGGTTGTGCTGGATGGGGGCGCGCAACTGCGGGTCCTGCGCCATGGCGGCGCACAGCGCCAGCGCCACGGGTTGGAATGCTTCGGGAAAGGGTTGGGCGGCAGCGGCAAGGCGCCCGCGCAGCACCGCATCCTGGTCGAACCCGGCTGCCGCCTCGCGATTGAAGGCGTTGTCGCGGGCGACCGCACGTTCCACCACCGCCTGGATGAGGCCGGCCTTGGACTGGAAGTCGTAGACCACCGACGCCTTGCTCACCCCGGCCTCGGCGGCCACGGCATCCAGGGTCAGGCGCGCGGCGCCCACCTGGGCTACCACGCGCTCGGCAGCGTCCAGCACCTGCTGCGGATCAATACTCTTGCGGCGACCCATGGGCGCGCTCCATTTTTAACCATCCGGTCGATTATAAATGGAGCCCTGGCCATGTAAAGCCTGCGTGCGGCTTACAGCGCGTCGTACAGGGCCCCAAGCTGCCCCAGGATCTGCGTGGCCGCCGCCAGTTCGGCATCGGAATGCTGTGCCAGGGCCAGCTGCATCCACTGTTGGATGCGTGCTTCGCGCTGCCGGTGCCGGGCGCGCCCGGCAGCCGTGAGCTTCACCCGTACCTTGCGGCGGTCCTCGGCCGATTCCTGCTTGTCCACGTAGCCAGCCGCAACCAACCCCTTCAGCAGTTGGGTCACCGCAGCCGTGGACGTTTCAGTGCCTTCGGCCAGCGCGGTCACCGACAGCGGTCCGCGCTCGTCCAGCAGCTTCAGCACGCGTGCGTGGGTCATCGACAGCGCGCCTGCTTCGCGGGTGGCGCGGCCGCGCAACCGCGCGTCGGCCGCACTGAGCTGATAGGCGGCACGGGCCAGGGCATCGAACGCGGCGCGCTCGACAGGCGGGACAGCATGAACCATGGCAGACCACGGGCTGGAAACGGTTTGACAGGATAGCGCACGGAATTTAGTTTAGTACTTAGCGAATGGCCATCGCGCTTCCATCCTTTCTGGAGACACCGCAATGAGTTCACGTTCCGCAGCACAAAGCTGGGTGCTGGATATCGCCCTGGCCCAGGGCGGTTTCGACGCCCTGCATCCGGAGGCCAAGGCCACCCTGGTCCAGCTGGGCCATGACCCGGCCGATTTCGACCGGGTGTTTTCCCTGGTGAAGAGCGGCGCCATGCTGCCCAAGGCCTGGGCGACGGTGGCCGGCGAAATCGAGCGCAAGGCCGCCCATTACGACCGCGATGGCCACGCACAGACCGCGGCCGACCTTTACGTGCGCGCGGCGGTCATGTGGGGCCGCGCGCAGTACTCGATCTTCGATGCGGCCGATCCGCGCAAGCACGCCTTCCGCGCGCACGCCAACCATGCGGTGGCCCGCATCGGTGCGCTGCGCCAGGGCCGCGTGCGCCGTGTCGAGATTCCGTTCGAAGGCAAGACCCTGTATGCCCTGCTGCACCTGCCTGCCGGCCCGGTGCGGGGGGCGGCCGCAGTCATCCTGGGCCCGGGCATGGACATGATCAAAGAGGACTACATCCATGCCGCCGACCGCTACTACACCTCCCGCGGGGTGGTGGCGCTGTCCATTGAAGGCCCGGGCCAGGGCGAAACCCGCGCCAACGGCCTGGTGGTGACCCTGGACAACTACGAGCGGGCGATCAGCGCCTACATCGACCATCTGGCCGCGCTGCCGGAAGTGGATGCCGATCGCATCGCCATGTTCGGCATCAGCATGAGCGGCTACTGGGGCCACCGCGCCGCCACCTGCGAGCCGCGCCTGAAAGCCTTGGCCAGTTTCGAAGGGGTGACCGGCGATTTCACCACGATCTTCGAACGGGCCCAGCCCACCTTCAAGACCAACTACATGTACATGTCCGGGCACACCGATGCGGCCACCTTCGACCACGAGCTGGCCGAGCGCATGCCGCTGGGCCAACGCGTGGCCGATATCCGTTGCCCGGTACTGGTGGGCATCGGCGAATTCGACGAATTGACCCCACTGGCCGATGCCATCGCCAACTTCGAGCGTATCCGCGCGCCTAAGGAACTGCGCGTCTACGAAAACGAGTTCCATCCGCTGGGCGGTGTTGCCGCCGAGATCTTCCGTTACGGCGCGGAGTGGCTGGAACGGGTGCTGGCTGGCGAATTGAGCGATGCCGGCCGCGATGTGCGCCATTACGTGCAGCGTGACGGCACGGTCCGCGATGGCAGTGCCGACCCGCGCTGGTGGCTGGACCAAGTGCCGCCGGCCATCGCCCAGCTGCGCACGCCCGCCTGAGGCAGCACCGGGGCCGGATCACCTTGCGGGTGACCGGCTCCCCATCCCGCCCGTTTGCGCGCATCATCGGCGTACATGCCGACATCCCCCGCGCGCACGGCGTTCAGCCAGCCTTGATCCGCCCCGCCGCATACGGCCACAAGGGCCTCGGCGAATTTCAAACGCTCGATTGAAACGCCGCAAACTTCGCCGAACTGGACACCATCCTCAGCTTCCGCCAGACTGCCGCCCTTTCCCGTTGATCGGATTCCATGGCGAAGCTGCTGGTCCTGCACGGCCCCAACCTCAACCTGCTCGGCACGCGCGAGCCGGAGGTCTACGGGCACACCACGCTGGCCGATATCGACCAGGCCCTGGCCGCCCAGGCGGGCGCCGCCGGCCACGCCGTGGACAGCCTGCAGTCCAACGCCGAGCACGTGCTGGTGGACCGTGTGCAGGCCGCACGTGCTGATGGAACCGCTTTCATCCTGATCAACCCGGCCGCCTTCACCCACACCTCGGTCGCCCTGCGTGACGCGCTGGCTGCGGTGGCGGTGCCCTTCATCGAAATTCACCTGTCCAACCCGCACACCCGCGAACCGTTCCGCCAGCACAGCTATTTCAGCGACAAGGCGGTAGGCGTGGTGTGCGGCTTCGGCGCCGACAGCTACCGCTACGCGATGGACGCGGCCCTGCTGCGGCTGTCGGCCACCTGATTGTCGAACCCGGCGCCCAAGGCGCCCTCCTCACCTAGATAGAAACCAAAGAGGCCCTCATGGATCTGCGCAAAATCAAGAAGCTGATCGACCTGCTGGAAGAGTCGAACCTGGCAGAAATCGAAATCAAGGAAGGCGAAGAGTCCGTGCGCCTGTCGCGCGCCCCGGTGGCCGGCTACGCCGCCCCGGTCGCTGCCCCGGTGTACGCCGCTCCGGCGGCCCCGGCCGCGCCGGCCATGCCGATGCAGTCGCCCACCGAAGCCTCCACCGGCGGCACCGCCAAGCCGGGCCCGGCCCTGCCGGAAGGCCACGTGCTGCGCTCGCCGATGGTCGGCACCTTCTACGCCTCGGCGGCCCCGGACAAGCCGGCCTTCGTCACCGTTGGCCAGCAGGTCAAGGAAGGCGAAACCCTGGCCATCATCGAAGCGATGAAGATGTTCAACCCGATCGAAGCCGACAAGTCCGGCACCATCGTCGCCATCCTGGGCGAGAACGGCCAGCCGGTGGAATTCGACCAGCCGCTGTTCGTGATCGGCTGAGGGGCACGCCATGCTCGACAAAGTCGTCATTGCCAACCGAGGGGAGATCGCGCTGCGCATCCTGCGCGCGTGCCACACCCTGGGCATCCGCACGGTGGCCGTGCACTCCACGGTCGACCGCAACCTCAAGCACGTGGCCATGGCCGACGAGTCGGTCTGCATCGGCCCGGCACCGTCGCCGCAGAGCTACCTCAACATTCCGGCACTGATCGCCGCCGCTGAAGTCACCGACGCCCAGGCCATCCACCCGGGCTACGGCTTCCTGTCGGAGAACGCCGATTTCGCCGAGCGCGTGGAAGAGTCCGGCTTCATCTTCATCGGCCCCAAGGCCGACACCATCCGCATGATGGGTGACAAGGTCGAAGCCATCCGCGCGATGAAGTCCGCCGGCGTGCCGTGCGTGCCTGGCTCGGGCGGCCCGCTGGGCGAAGACATCGTGGCCAACACCAAGATCGCCCGTGAGATCGGCTACCCGGTCATCATCAAGGCGGCCGGTGGCGGCGGTGGCCGCGGCATGCGCGTGGTGCACGCCGAAGCCTCGCTGAAGACCTCGATCGAAACCACCAAGAGCGAGGCCAAGGCCGCGTTCGGCAATGGCGAGGTCTACATGGAGAAGTTCCTGGAGAATCCGCGCCACGTGGAAATCCAGGTGCTGGCCGACGGCCAGGGCAACGCCATCCACCTGGGTGAGCGCGACTGCTCGATGCAGCGTCGCCACCAGAAGGTGGTGGAAGAAGCGCCGGCACCGGGCATCACCGCCGAGCAGCGCGAGCAGATCGGCAAGGTGTGCGTGGAAGCCTGCATCCGCATCGGCTACCGCGGCGCGGGCACGTTCGAGTTCCTGTACGAGGACGGCCGCTTCTACTTCATCGAAATGAATACCCGCATCCAGGTGGAACATCCGGTCACCGAAATGGTCACCGGCATCGACCTGGTGGCCGAGCAGCTGAAGATCGCCGCTGGCCAGAAGCTATCGATCAAGCAGAGCGACGTGGTCCTGACCGGCCATGCCATCGAGTGCCGCATCAACGCCGAAGATGCTGAAACCTTCGTGCCGAGCCCGGGTACCATCACCGGCTTCCATCCGCCGGGCGGCCCCGGCGTGCGCGTGGACACCCACATCTACAGTGGCTACCGCGTGCCGTCGAACTACGACTCGATGATCGGCAAGCTGATCGTGCACGGCCCGGACCGCGAAACCGCCATCGCCCGCATGCGGGTGGCGCTGAGCGAAATGGTGGTGGACGGCATCAAGACCAACGTGGCGCTGCAGCAGCGCATCATGCGTGACAAGGGCTTCCAGGCCGGTGGGCAGAACATCCACTACCTGGAAAAGCGCCTGGCCGAACGCAAGAACAAGCCGATCGCACTGACCTGATCGCGCGGCCAACGCTGGACACGAAAAGGGCGGGGATTTCCCCGCCCTTTTCTGTTGGGTGCGACGAACGATCGACGACGACGCCGGGCAGGGCCCGGCGCTGTCCAGCGCGCATCAGCGCTTGTCGGCCACTTCGGCGGGAATCTGCGAATTGGCCAGCGGGCGTACGCCATTGGGTGAGGTCGGATCGACAATCACCATGGTTTCGGTAGAACCATCGGGCCAGACCACCTGGAAGGTGCTGCCGGCCGGCAGCGAAGCAAACGGCACCCCACTCTGCGCGCGGTACACCGCGGCAACCTGGCTGGCACCGGCGCGGCGCACTTCTTCCTGCGCCTTCACCGTGGTCAGCTCCACTTTGGACAGGTGCCGGTAGCGATCTTCGTAGGTATCGATCATCAACAACCCGACCGCGCCGGCCGAATAAGCCACGAACAACACCACCCAGAACCAGAACTTGGCGCCATGTAGTAAACGACGGTAGTTCATCGCCCTGCTCCCGTACCAATCAATCGCTTGATCCACTCTTTCATCTTCCCCGCACCTTGCCGCGAAACCGCGGCGTCATACACGAAATCCCGGAAATCCTGCGTTCCACTCTGCGAACAGATCCCTCCGTTCGCGCAATAACTGTTCACCAGCACGCTGTCAGCGCCACACGGCAGCCCCAGCTCGCAGGCGGCAACCCGCCAGGCCATTTCACTCAGCTGTTCGCCGGCAATCAGGCCGGACATCGCCTTGTCGCCGGCCGCGCGCAGGCCCATCGCCGGGGCCAGCGCCATGTATGCCTCCGGGTCGCGCGAATCCTGCACGCGCTGCACCAGGTCACGCCGGTACTGCTCGCTGTCCTGCAGCGGTTCGCCCTCGGCGAACAGCGACGCTTCGGCAGCCAGGTTGCCTTCCTGTGCCGCACGGCGGCGTTCACCGATCACCAGCGCCGGGCCCAGCCGGTCGCCCGGCACGAAGCCGCCGCAGCGCTGGGCCACGCGTTCGCGCGCCTGCACCATGGCGGGCGCCGCGCTCAGGCCCAGGCCGGCCAGCACGTTGTTGTCCAATCGGTAGCCGCCCGGATCCACCGCATACTGGGCGCAGTAGTCATACACGCGGCTCAGCATCCAGCGCGCTTCGTGGTTGCCGTTGTCGGCCTGTACGCGCAAGCGCTGTGCATAGGCGAACAGGTCGGTATCGCCTTCGATATCGGCGCGGATATCCAGCGGCAACCCCGACGGCAGTGCGCTGCTGCGCTCGATGCCCGACAGCCGGCGTGCCAGGGCTTCCGGCATCACTGGCGCCAACGCATCACCCACCGAAGGCGCGGACACGGCCATCGGTACCGCCACGCCGTCCCGCACCTCATGACCATGGCCGCTGGCCCGGTAACCGGCCACGCCAAGCACCGCCACGGCCGGCAGCACGAGCAACCAGGTTTTGAGGGTGGGAGCGAAGGCCATGGGCGACAGAAGTGGACGCGGGACACAGCAAAGCCGGCATTTTAGCAAGGCCCCGAAGCGCTGTCTGAACCGCTTGGACCCATCTCAGGGCATACGGAGACGCCCGGATGGTCTAGCATGGCCCCCTTTCCCGCGATTGCCCCCACCGCCATGCCGTTCCTGGAACTGACCCTGCGCTGCACCGAAGCCACCCAGCCCCGCTATGAAAACGCGCTGGAGGACGTGGGCGCGCTGGCGGTCACCCTGCTCGATGCCGAGGCCGATACCAGCAACGAGCAGGCCATCCTGGAACCGGGCGTGGGCGAAACCCCGCTGTGGGACACCCTGGTGCTGAGCGCCCTGTTCCCGGCCGACAGCAATGCGCTGTTGCTGCTGGCCGCACTGGAAGCGTTCGATCCCGAACTGGACTGGAGCGGCGGCAGCTTCCGCGCGGTCGAAGACGAAGACTGGGAACGCGCCTGGCTGGACCAGTTCCAGCCGATGGACTTCGGCAGCCGTACCTGGATCGTGCCGTGGAACCACGAACTGCCCGACGCTGCGCAGGCCGCCGATGCGGCGGTGGTGCGCCTGGACCCGGGCCTGGCCTTCGGCTCGGGTACCCACCCGACCACCGCGCTGTGCCTGCGCTGGCTGGACCAGCTGGCGGTATCAGGCCAGTTGCAGGGCCAGCGCGTGCTCGACTTCGGCTGCGGTTCCGGCATCCTGGCGTTGGCGGCACTGAAGCTGGGTGCGGCCGAAGCGATCGGCGTGGACAACGACCCGCAGGCGCTGGTGGCCACCGCCGACAACGCCGAGCGCAACGGCGAACAGGCGCGCATGCACGTCTACCTGCCGCAGGACGAACCGGTCGCCACCTACCCGATCGTGGTCGCCAACATCCTGGCCTCGGCGCTGGACGCACTGGCCGAGCTGCTGGCCGCGCGCGTGGCCGCAGGTGGGCGCATTGCGCTGTCGGGCATCCTGCATGGCCAGGAAGGCGAACTGCTACAGCGCTACGCCGTCTGGTTCGATGACCTGCAGGCCACCCAGGACGGTGATTGGATGCGCATCACTGGCGTGCGCCGCGCCTGATCGTGGTTGAATGAGCGCTGGATCCGAGCCGGTGCCCTGACCATGTCCGAGCCGAACCCGCCGCGCCGCCCGCTGGCCACCTTCCTGCGCACGACGCCGGGAGACGATGCCACGCCCGCAGACAGCACCGATCGCGCCGAGCCACCGATCGTGGATGACGCTGCCGCGGCGCCGGCGCACCACGACGTCGCGCCGCCGGCGGTGGACCTCGACGCAGCCGTGGTGCGCCCGGAACTGGACGCAGGCGAAGCTGGGGCCGACAGCGCCGACGGCGCCGAGGACGACGCGACCGACGCCGTGGCCGTTGCCAACGACGCACCCAGCTTCCTGGGCATGCGCCCGCGCGCACGCCCCACACCGCGCTGGCACTGGGCACTGGTGGCCGGGCTGGCCCTGCTGCTGGTGCTGCAGAGTGTGCTGGCCGACCGCGCACGGCTTGCCGCCGATGCCAGCCACCGGCCCTGGATCAGCGCACTGTGCGGCGTCCTGCGCTGCAGCCTGCCGGCCTGGCGCGAGCCGACGGCATTGACCATGACCAGCCGCGAGATCCGCCCCCTGCCGGGGCAGGCCGGCGTGCTGCAGGTGCAGGCCAGCATCCGCAACGATGCGCGCTGGGCACAGGCCTGGCCAGACCTGCGCCTGTCACTGTCCGACGCCGATGGCCGCCTGATCGGCAGCGGCGTGTTCACCCCGGCGCAGTACCTGGGCGAAGCCCCGGCTGCCACCCTGGAGCCCGGGCAGAGCGCGCGTGTCGCCTTCCGCGTACAGGAGCCGGCGGCCTCCACCGTCGCATTCACCTTCGAGTTCCTCTGACCAAGGTCGAGGCGTCAGGCCGTGGCAGCTCGAGCACGCTCGCGCTAGACTGACGGCCAATCACACGTCCGCCTGCGCGCACCGCGCGCACCGGCCTTCAGATCGGGAACCCCCTTGAACGCTGTCCTCACTCGTCCTGACACCAGTCGTGGCGCTGCCCGGCCACCGCTGCGCGAACACGTAGCCCAGTCCGTGCGTCGCTACCTGCGCGACCTTGATGGCTGCGACGCGGACGACGTGTACGAGATCGTGCTGCGCGAGATGGAGATTCCGCTGTTCGTGGAAGTGCTCAACCACTGTGAAGGCAACCAGAGCCGCGCCGCGGCGATGCTGGGCATCCACCGCGCCACCCTGCGCAAGAAGCTGAAGGAATACGGCATCAGCGCGTAAGCGCACTGATGTGTAGCGTCGAGCCATGCTCGACTGCTTCTGCGCCGGGCAACCCGTGAAAGGCAGTCGAGCATGGCTCGACTCTACCCGGTAGATCCACGCCATGCGTGGATGAAGGCCTCAACCCCCGCCCGCCTTCCAGTAGTACCGCACCACATGGAAAAACACCGGCGCGGCGAAGCACACTGAATCCAGGCGATCGAGCATGCCGCCGTGGCCCTCGATCATGTGCCCCCAGTCCTTGATGCCGCGGTCGCGCTTGATGGCCGACATCACCAGGCCGCCCCAGAACCCCATCAGGTTGATCAGCAGCGACAGCCCGAACGCCTGCAGCGGCGTGAACGGGGTGATCCACCACAGTGCCGCCCCCAGCGCGCTGGCACTCAGCACCCCGCCCACGAAGCCTTCCACCGTTTTCGACGGCGACAGTTTCGGCGCGATCAGATGCCGGCCCAGCAGCTTGCCCCAGATGTACTGCAGCACATCGGACGACTGCACCACGATCACCAGGAAGGCGAACAGCAGTACATTGCGCGCCGGGTCATGGCCCGGCACCTGCAGGTTCAACAGCAGCGGCACGTGCGAAATACAGAACACGCAGATCATCAGGCCCCACTGCACCTTGGCCGTGCGCTCGAGGTAGTGGGTGGTGTCGCCGCCGATGGTCGACAGGATGGGCAGGAACAGGAATGCGTAGACCGGAATCAGCAGCGTGTACATGCCGTACCAGTCGATCCAGACCAGGTAGTACTGCCAGGGCAGCACGATGTAGAACGCCGCCAGCAATGCGTAGTAATCGCCCGACCGGGTCGGCGCCAGGGTGATGAACTCGCGCAGCGCGAACAGCGAAATGATGGCGAACAGCACGATCACCCCGGCGCGGCCGAACAGCAATGCGCCGCCCACCACGATCGCCATCACCCACCACGCACGAATGCGCGAGACCAGGTTGGCGATGACCGCGTTGGGCCGCCCGCGCTGGCGCCAGCGCAGGGTCTCGGCCACCACCGTGGCCAGCACCAGCACCGCGCCGATGCCAGCAAACAGCAGGCCGGTCTGCTGGCCGACGCTCTGCGTGGCCAGATCGCCGGACACATCGATCATGAAACTCATGCCCGGCCCCCGTTCGGTGCCAGGTCAAGCAGTGCCTGCCGGCTACGCGCCAGGAAGGCCGCCTTGTCTTCCTCGGCCTGCAGGCGCAGCGGCGTGCCGAAGGTGGCCGTGCACAGCAACGGCAGCGGCAGGAAGCGGCCCTTGGGCATCACCCGCTTCAGGTTGTCGATCCACACCGGTACGAACTCCAGTTCCGGGCGCTGCCGCGCCAGATGGTAGATGCCACTCTTGAACGGCAGCAGCGGCTCCTCGCCGGTGTTGCGCGTGCCTTCCGGGAACAGGATCAGCGAGCAGCCTTCGTCCACCGCATCGCGCAGCACCTGCAGGGGATCCTGCTGGCGGTGCGCCGCCTCGCGTTCCACCAGCACGCCATTGAACACCGCATCGATCAGATAGCGGCGCAGGCCATCGCGCTGCCAGTATTCGGCCGCGGCCACCGGCCGCACCTGGCGGCGCAGGGCGGGCGGCATCGACGACCAGATCAGCACGAAATCACCGTGGCTGGCGTGGTTGCCGTAGTACACGCGGTGGTCGCTGGACGGCGCGCAGCCGATCCACAGCGCACGCGCGCCGGTCAACACATGGATGGCGCCACTGCAGGCGCGGGCGATCAGTCTGGCGAACATCGCTTTCCCCTTACGTCTGCGGCCACAGCACGGCCAGCAGCAGCGCTACGAACTGCAGCCCAGTGAACAGGTACTGCCGCAGCAGCAGCCCGCGCATGCCGAGCCAGCGCGCGTTCCAGTCGCGCAGCGGCGCATCGGCAGGCTGGCGGCGCAGCCCGGCCACGTGCAGCGTCTGGTCGACCCGCTGCGCGGCGGCCTCGTCGCTCAGGCCTTCGCGCAGCAGCAACTGCAGCAGGCCGGCATCCAACTGCACGCGCACGGCGAAGTACGCCTGCACCATGCCCAGCGCCACGCTCAGCAGCACCAGGCCGGCGGCCACCATCGCCAACCCCGGCTCGATGCCCAGCAGCAGCAACCCCAACAGCAGCAGGCCCAGCGACATCGCGGCGGGCCAGCGGCCCTGGCGCAGCAGCAGGTGCATCATCGGCAGGTCCGGGGCCTGGCTCATACCGTTGTCTCCTGTGCGGCAGCGGCCGCGATCGCCAACAGGTGAACGTCGTGCAGCACGATGGACGGCCGTGCCTGGCGCACCTGCGCCACCGCCTGCGCGGCATTGCCCGCGCGGCCACTGCACAGCAGCCACGTCGCCACGCTGGCGGCACTACGCGAATAACCCAGCGCGCAGCACACCAGCAGCGGCCCCTGCGCGTGCAGGCGCTCGATCGCGGCGGCCGCCGCGCGCAGCTGCTCCGCCGTGGGCACCACCAGATCGAGCATCGGCACCCCGGCATACAGCGCGCCAGGGGCACGACAGGACAGCTCCGCGCAGGTATCGACCACGCCCTGCAGCGGCAGCGGTAACGATGCACTGGGCAGACGACCCAGCCACACGCCATCGGCCACCTGCACCGGCTGCGGCGCGCGCCGGGTCCACAGCCGTGAATTGATCCACGCCGCCGCCAGGTAGGGCGCCAGCAGCCAGCGCGCGGCCATGCTCAAGCGACCATCGGCGCGCTTCTGGAACACCGCCGTGCCCAGCCCGGCATAGGCCAACGCCACCAGCAGCAGCGACAGCACCGGCCACAGCAGCCACAACGCCGCGCCCCGCCACAGCAACGCCGGCAGCAGCAACAGCACTGCACCCAGCAGATACATCACCGCCAGGCGCCAACGCTTCGGGTCACGCGCCGTGCGCCATGCGCGCAACAGCGGCTCACCCTGGTCGGGCCACAGCCACACACACAGCCAGCCCACCAGCAACCCGGTGGGTACATCGATGAAGTGGTGCTGGAAGGTCGTCAGCACGGACACACCGATCAGCAGCGCCCAGATGTGCAACAGCCAGCGCCACGCGCCGTGCAGGTACTGGGCGAACTTCACCCACAGCACGATCAGCAGCACGATGTGCAGCGACGGCGCCTGGTTGAACGGCTTGTCGAAGCCCAGCAGCACATCGAACAGCCAGCCGAACACCCCGTCGATTTCGGGGCGCTGGAAGCTGAAGCGCAACGGCCACAGCAGGAAACAGCTCACCGCGATCAGCTGCGCACTGAACAGACGCAACGCGTGCCGGTCCAGCTCCAGCCGCTGCCGGCACAGGAACAACGAAATGGCGTAGAACAGGTCGATCGACCAGTACGGCACGATGGTCCAGGCCACGAACGGAACGCGGGCTTCCCAGGCGAAAACCATTACCGGCACGTCCGGCTGGCGGCCGGCCATCCAGTTGGCGAACCCATAGCTGGCGAAGAAGAACGGCCCCAGCAGGACCAGCCACAGCAGGGCGCGCCGCCAGGGACGCGCCGCTGCGGTGGTGGGCATGGCAGCAACGGTGGCCATCAGCCGACCCGGCGCGCCAGCGAAACGGTGAAGATGCCGAACTCGTCGATGCGCTGGGCCACTTTCTGGAACCCAGCCAGGCGCACCAGCTCGTCCATTTCCTGCTGGGTACGACGGCGCATCACCCAGGCCGCGCCGCCGCGGTGGCTGGTGAGTGCCCGCGCGATGAACTCCAGCTGCGGGTGCCAGGGCTGGCCGGTGTAGGCCAGGTAGCCGCCCACCGGTACGGTCGCGGCAATGCCCTGCAGCGAGCGCAGCACCGCATCGTTGTCGGGGAACAGTTCGTACAGCCCCGACACCACGGCCAGCGTCGGCGCCGGGTCCACCTTCGCCAGCTGCGCCGGGTCGAACGCATCACCCTGTTCGAAGCGGGCGATGTCGGTTGCCCCCAGGCGTTCGATCAGGGCCTGGCCCTGGGTCACGTTCAATTCGCTGAAATCGCGCAGCACGATGCGCTCGGCGCGCTGTTCGCCCTGCCCCAGCGCTTCCAGCACGTAGCGCCCGTGGCCGGCGGCCACGTCCAGCACGCGCACCGGCGTGCCCTGCCCGCGCAGGCGCTGGGCGGCGTCGCGCAGCAGTTCCTGCAGGTGCTGGCCGCGCACGCGGATGCCGCGCCAGCCGATCGCGTCCAGGTAGTTGCGGTCGACCATGCGCCCCAGCGGGCCCTTGCCACGTGCCTGGTCGCGGTAGATGTAATCCAGCGTGCTGCCCGAATCGAAGCCGGTCTGCAGGCCCAGTGCGATGCCCTCGGACAGCGTGCCACCGAAGCGCAGGCCGCCACGCACGACGCGCCAGCGCAGGTCGGCCAGGCTGTGGCGTTCGGGCGGCCACGACAGAATCTCCGATTCCTCGAAGGTCGGACCGTGGCGATGTGCATCGCGGCGCGACAGCTCACGCAGCGGTTCGGCGAACCGCGCCTGGATGAAGCTGCGGATGCGTGCCAGCGCCGGCGCGCGGTCACGCTCGCCCAGGGTGTCGTGGAAGAAGCCCGGCAGGTGCACACGCTCCTTGATCGGGCTGGACAGGCGCTCGTAGAAGCGGTCCTGCGGGCCGCGGTGCACGACGAAATCCGAGCCGGAGACCAGCAACTGCACCGGCACGCTGATCGCCTGCGCATCGGCCACGATGCGGTCGGCCGCCTCGTACAGGCCCAGCAGCACGCGCACCGAAATCGGCCGGGTGATCAGTGGATCGGTGCGGTAGCTTTCCACCCGCGCCGGATCGTGGGTCAGCCACTGCGGCTTCACATAGCTGTTGACGAAGAAGTTGCCGCGCAGCTTCTGCATCAGCCCCAGCCCGGCCCGCGCGAACGGCACGTACAGCTTCACCTTGAACGCCGGCGATGCCATGACCAGCGCGCGCAGGCGCGGCGCGTAGTCGTGCACCCAGGTCGCGGCGACCACCGCGCCCACGCTCTGCGCGATCACCACGATGTCTTCCACCGCGATACCGTGCTCGGCGCCGATGTGGGCAATGAAGCTGTCCAGATCGCGTACCAGCGCCGGGAAACCGGGGGCATCACCGCGCGCACCGGGCGAACGGCCGTTGCCACGCGCGTCCCACGCGAAGAAGGCGGTATCGGGCAGGTCCAGTTCGTCCACCAGGTGGGTGACCCGCCCGGAATGCTCGTGGCCGCGATGCAGCAGCACAACGGCCTTGCTGGCCGTAGTGCCCGTGGTGCTCGCCCAGTACCGGTAGAACAGCGGTACCTGGTCGAAGCTGTGGAATTCCCGTTCCTGCGCCTGACGCATGCAATCTCCGTATTGTCGTGGTGTTTATTGCGGTGAAACCGCCGATTCCTGCAGCCCCCGGCGCACCCGGTTGAACAGCGTCACTGCGCACAGCAGCGCAGCCACACCGGCCACCCAGCCCACCGTGACCGCCCCCACCCAGCCGAAAGCCAGCAGCAGGCCCAGTACGCCGATCACGAAGGCGCGATCGCTCTTGCCCATGGGGCCATCGTAGCGCCGGCTGGCGCCGACCATCAGGCCCAGTACGCCGCCGTATTCGCTCAGCGCCGCCGCCCAGGCCAGCAGCCACAGCGCCACCGGGTTCACGCCCGGCACGCTGAGCAGGCTCAGGTACAGCGCGGCGTCGGCAATCACATCGCACAATTCGTTCAGATAGGCGCCCAGCCGCGACTGCTGGCCGAATTCGCGCGCCAGCATGCCGTCCACGGCGTTCAGCGCCATGCGCAGCAGCATCCACAGCGGCAGCAGCAGGTACAGCAGCGGCTGTGCCGGGGCACAGCACCACACGGCGGCGGCCACCAGCAGCGAGACCACGGCGGCGGCCACGGTGACCGCGTTGGCGGTGATGCCCAGGCGGTAAAGACCGCGTACGGCCGGACGCAAGAGGTCCTGGAAACGTCCTTTCAATGCATAGATCGACACGATCTGAACCCGCTGATCCCTGGCAGTTCGGGCATAGCCTACCCCATGCCGCGTTCAGCCCGGCATGCCGATACGGGTGGTTGCCATGGCACGCGCCGGCAAACGGCCCCGGCAGCGCCCGCCAAGGCCCCCCAGCAACTACAATATCGGCCCCGCTCCGCTGCCGATTGCCCTGTCCCCATGACTGCTGATCTGTTGCCCGTCCGCCGGGCCCTCCTTTCCGTTTCCGACAAGACCGGCCTGGTCGAGCTGGCCACTGCGCTGGCGGCACGCGGCGTCGAGCTGCTGTCCACCGGGGGTACGGCCAAGGCCATCCGCGATGCGGGCCTGGCCGTGAAGGACGTGGCCGATGTCACCGGCTTCCCGGAAATGATGGACGGCCGGGTCAAGACCCTGCACCCGATGGTGCATGGCGGCCTGCTGGGCCGTTCGGGCCTGGACGATGCGGTGATGGCCGAGCATGGCATCGGCGCCATCGACCTGCTGGTGCTGAACCTGTACCCGTTCGAAGCGGTCACCGCCAAGGCCGACTGCACCCTGGCCGACGCGGTGGAAAACATCGACATCGGCGGCCCGGCCATGCTGCGCTCGGCGGCCAAGAACTTCGCCCGCGTGGCAGTGGCCACCGACCCGTCGCAGTACGCCGAACTGCTGGCCTCGCTTGAAACCAACGACGGCCAGCTGAGCGCGGCCACCCGCTTCGCGTTCTCGGTGGCCGCGTTCAACCGCGTGGCCCAGTACGATGCGGCCATCAGCAACTACCTGTCGGCGGTCACCGCCACCGACGCCGCCGTGCCGGTGCGTGCCGAATACCCCGCGCAGATGAATTCCACCTTCGTGAAGGTGATGGACCTGCGCTACGGCGAAAACCCGCACCAGAGCGGCGCGTTCTACCGCGACCTGTACCCGGTGCCGGGCACCCTGGCCACCTTCCAGCAGCTGCAGGGCAAGGAGCTGAGCTACAACAACCTGGCCGACGCCGATGCCGCATGGGAATGCGTGCGCCAGTTCGACGCGCCGGCCTGCGTGATCGTCAAGCACGCCAACCCGTGCGGCGTGGCCGTCGGTGCCGGCAACGGCGATGCCTATGAACTGGCCTACGCCACCGACCCGACCAGCGCCTTCGGCGGCATCATTGCCTTCAACAAGCCGCTGGACGCTGCCACCGCCAAGGTGATCCTGGACCGCCAGTTCGTGGAAGTGCTGATCGCCCCGGACTACGAGCCGGCCGCGCTGGAATACGCGCAGAAGAAGGCCAACGTGCGCGTGCTGCGCATCCCGCACGGCGATGGCCTGAACAACTTCGACAGCAAGCGCGTGGGCTCGGGCCTGCTGCTGCAGTCGTCGGACAACCGCGGCATGACCCGCGACGAACTGAAGGTGGTCAGCAAGCTGGCGCCGACCGACAAGCAGTTCACCGATCTGCTGTTCGCCTGGAAGGTGGCCAAGTTCGTGAAGTCCAACGCGATCGTGTACGCCAAGGACAACCGCACCATCGGCGTGGGCGCCGGGCAGATGAGCCGCGTCTATTCCGCACGCATCGCCGGCATCAAGGCCGCCGACGCCAACCTGGTGGTCGAAGGTTCGGTGATGGCGTCCGACGCGTTCTTCCCGTTCCGCGACGGCATCGATGCCGCCGCCGCCGCCGGCATCAAGGCGGTGATCCAGCCGGGCGGTTCGATGCGCGATGCTGAAGTCATCGCCGCCGCCGACGAACATGGCCTGGCCATGGTGTTCACCGGCGTTCGCCACTTCCGTCACTGATACAAGGAGCGACACGGATGTCTGCAGTCTCTTTCAACACCCTAGCTGTGCTCGCCCTGGCCGGCACGGCCCTGCTGGCCGGCTGTACGCCGGCCGCCGACCCCGCACCGGCTGCGGCCCCTGCGGCGCCGGACGCTGCGGCTGCGGCCGCCGAACCGGCGTCCCAGCTCAGCCGTACCGCCCGCCTGCAGGCCTTCCTGGCCCAGCGTTACGGCAAGGGCGCCGCCCTGTCGGGTGACTGGCGCGGCAGCTGGACCCAGGACGGCCAGACCCGCCCGGTCAGCTGGCAGGTCTGCGCCGAACAGCCGGTGGTGACGGGCGACAGCTGGCAGCAGCTGCTGGCCGTCTGCGGCGCGCTGGTCGAAGCCGGCCACCCGGAGCCGGGCACCATCGACTTCTACGTGCTGCGCCCGAAGGCCGACGGCTTCGACGTCGCCGCCGAACTGACCGGTGGCACCTATGGCAGCAGCGGCCAGCCGGGCACCGTGCAGGTCGTGCGCGCCGGCAGTGATTTCTACGGCTTCCGCGTGGAAGACGGCTGGTTCGGCCAGGGCTATTCGCTGATCTCGCAGTCGCTGATCCTGCCCGGCCCGAAGGGCCTGGTCGATACCGGCAGCATGCGCAGCCATATCGACAATGGCGCGGCCTACGACTGCGACGACACCGAATCGGCCGAGGACTGCCGCAGCAAGGTGTTCAACATCGACTTCACCCAGCGCTTCGACGACAGCGACCGCACCGCGCGCGTCTGGCCGCTGCAGGTGGAGGAAACCGGCAGCACCTGCGGCGGTGCCGCCGTGCGCCAGCAGCACCGCTTCACCCTGGACCCGAAGACGTGGACCTATTCCTTCCCCGAGGCGCTGCTGCGCGAGGGCTGCGAGTGAGGCACCGCGCCCGCCCATGAACAGCCCCCTCGGCGAACTGATCCTCTACCGTACCGACGATGGCCGGACGGAGGTGCATCTGCGCGCTGCGGAAGGGACGGTGTGGATGACCCAGGGCGAGATGGCCGAGCTGTTCGACACGACGCCACAGAACATCACCCAGCATGTGCGCGCCATCTATGACGATGGTGAGATTGAGGAGGACGCAACCTGTAAGGATTACTTACAGGTTCGCCAGGAGGGCGCTCGCGAGGTCCGGCGCACCGTCAAGACCTATCGCCTCGAGTTGATTCTGGCAGTCGGCTTCCGCGTACGATCCCCGCGCGGCCGCCAGTTCCGGCGTTGGGCCGGTTCGTCACTCGCCGAGTACCTGACCAAGGGCTTCCTGCTCAACGATGTCCGGCTCAAGGATGCCGAGCGCGCGGATTACTTCAAGGAACTGCTGAGTCGCATCCGCGATATCCGCAGTTCGGAAAAGCGTTTCTACCAGACCCTGCGCGATCTGTTCAAAGCCAGCAGCAGCGACTACGACGGCAGCGCAGCCACCGCCAAAACGTTCTTTGCCACCATCCAGAACAAGCTGGTCTACGCTGTCACCGGCCGCACTGCCGCCCAATTGATCGTGGAACGTGCCGACGCCAACGCCCCTCATATGGGCCTGACCAACTGGACAGGCGACAAGCCTCGCAAGTCGGATGTCGTCGTTTCCAAGAACTACCTGCATCGACAAGAGCTGGAACAGCTTAATCGTCTGGTTTCCATGTTCCTGGATTTCGCTGAAGATCGCGCCGAACGACGGCTTGAAACCCGCATGCTGGACTGGCTCAATCAGACCGATCGCTTCCTTGACTTCAACGAGCGCGCCATTCTCGATGGCCCCGGCCGCGTGTCCAACCAACAGATGGAAGCGATCATCACGGAGCGCTACGCCGAATTTGACGCTGCACGACGCGCTTCCGCAATGATCGCGTCCGAGCGCGACGCCGAGCTTGATCTTGCGGACCTGACGGCTGAGGCAAGACGCCTGGCGTCCATCAAGAAAACCAGCTGATTGATTCCCCCGATCCCTTTCACTTCTGCCCCCAGGATCTCCCCTCAATGAAAATCCTCGTCATCGGCTCTGGCGGCCGCGAACACGCCCTGGCATGGAAGCTGGCCCAATCCCCCCGGGTCAGTGAAGTGCTCGTGGCGCCCGGCAATGCCGGCACCGCCACCGAGGACAAGTGCCGCAACGTGGCGGTGAAGGTGACCGACATCGACGGTCTGCTGGCGCTGGCCCAGGCCGAAGGCGTGGCGCTGACCGTGGTGGGCCCGGAAGTGCCGCTGGTGGCCGGCGTGGTCGACCGCTTCCGCGCCGCCGGCCTGCGCATCTTCGGGCCGACCGCCGCCGCCGCGCAGCTGGAAGGCAGCAAGGCCTACGCCAAGGACTTCCTGGCCCGCCACAACATTCCCACCGCGTTCTACGCCGTGCACACCGACGTGGACGCGGCGCTGGCCTACATCCGCGACAAGGGTGCCCCGATCGTGGTCAAGGCCGACGGTCTGGCCGCCGGCAAGGGCGTGATCGTGGCGATGACCCTGGCCGAGGCCGAAGACGCCGTGCGCGACATGCTGTCCGGCAATGCCTTCGGCGACGCCGGTGCGCGCGTGGTGATCGAGGAATTCCTGGACGGCGAGGAAGCCAGCTTCATTTCCATGGTCGATGGCGTGCATGCGCTGCCGATGGCCACCTCGCAGGACCACAAGCGCGTGGGCGACGGCGATACCGGCCCGAACACCGGCGGCATGGGCGCCTATTCGCCGGCACCGGTGGTGACCGCCGAGGTGCATGCGCGGGTGATGCGCGAGGTGGTGAACCCGACCGTGCAGGGCATGATTGCCGACGGCATTCCGTTCACCGGTTTCCTGTATGCCGGGCTGATGATCGATGCCAGCGGCGCACCGAAGGTGATCGAGTTCAACGTGCGCTTCGGCGATCCGGAAACCCAGCCGGTGATGCTGCGCCTGCAGTCGGACCTGGTGGACCTGGTGGAAGCGGCCATTGACGGTCGCCTGGACCAGGTGGAGGCGCAGTGGGACCCGCGCCCGTCGCTGGGCGTGGTGCTGGCCGCCAAGCCGTACCCGGAATCGCCGATCACCGGCGATGTGATTTCCGGCCTGGCCGATGTGCCGGCCAGCGCCAAGGTGTTCCATGCCGGCACCACGCTGGACGCGCAGGGCAAGGTGCTCAGTGCTGGTGGCCGCGTGCTCTGCGTGGCCGCACTGGGCGACAGCGTGCGCGAGGCGCAGGCCAATGCCTACGCCGGCGTAGCCAAGGTGCGCTGGGCCAACGAGTTCCACCGCACCGACATCGGCTGGCGCGCGATCGCACGCGAGGGGTGATGTGCGGGGTGCAGCCACGCGTGGCTCTACAGTAGATCCACGCCATGCGTGGATGAGCCCCACCGACGCAAAGGCCCGGCAACGCCGGGCCTTTGCTTTAGAGGACTGCGTCCAGACCCTTGCGGTCGATCAGGTTCAGAAGCTTCAGCGAGGGCCCGCTCGGCTTCTTTTCGCCCTGCTCCCAGCTGCGGACTGTCGAAACGCTGGTATTGAGCACACCGGCGAATACGGGCTGGCTGAGTTGCAGCGACGTGCGTAGTGCACGGATCTGCGCACTGCTGTATTCGGGTACGGGCTCCAGACACAGGGCCTCGTACATCCCCATGCGTCGCTTGTCGATGAAGCCGCTGGCATAAAGGCCAGCAGCACCTTCATGCACCGCATCAAGGATTGGGCTCTTTGCACGTCTACGTTCAACACGCTTGGTCATGGCATATCTCCTGCAGATCGCCGCACATCACTGCCCTGTCCAACTGTGCAGGGCTCATCTTCAAGAACTCAGACGCATATAGCTCAAGTGCATCCCGTTCCGCCCTGCTGAGGTTCGCGCGCTCGTTCTTTTCATAGCAGAAGAGGAAGAACCAGTAGCGCCCCAACTGGGTCGCCACGATGGTGCGGGCGCTACCGCGCTTTCCGCGGCCCGGCAGCGCGACACGCTTCTTGATAAGACCGCCCCCCAGATCGGCATCAACCAGCCCTTGACGTATTTCGCTTACCGCGCGACACAATGCCGAGTTGGTCAACGCAGACCTTCGTGTGCTGCGGTTGAAGCTTCGGGTTCGGAAAACACGTAGCATGAGCATACCGTGCCACCGAGTGGTACGGCGTGAATATCAGCCTCAAGCACATGCTTACGTGGGAATTGCCTGTGGCTGATCGTCGGTCTGGCGGCAGGCGGGAACAGAAACGACCCGGCATGGCCGGGCCTCGGCTTCAGGGACGGGAGCAGGCAGAATGAGCCAACATCAGGAATATCCGGATGGCTTTGATTGCGTCTGGCTGGGCGTGGACCAGACCGGCGCCGTGGCGGCATTCATCACCGCAGGCGAGGGAGACATCCCTGCCGCACTTCTGCGCCAGGCCGCGGTGGACATCTTCGATATCGAAATGATGTTGATGGAGCTGCCGGTGGTTGGCAGGGCCATCATGCACATGAAGGTTCCCCGGGACGATGACGGTGTGGCCATGGCTTCGCGCGGCATCCATGTGTACGACTGGAACCGCGGCGGCTACGCGCGCTTTGCCACCCCTACCCTGGCCATTCAGCGCTCGGCGCTCCGCCGGGACCTGCAGGTGCTGGCGGGTCTGGCGACCTTCAACACGATCGATTTCCGGCAACACGCCTCGATCCCGGTCTGGGCGCTGATGGAGACGACGGGAAAGCCGATGCCATGAGGCAGGATCAGTAGATCCACGCCATGCGTGGATAAGCCCCGCCAACGAAAAGGCCCGGCATTGCCGGGCCTTTCGTCTTTGCAACGCTGCACCGCGTTACGCGTTGAACAGCGCCTTCATCTTCTTCAGCGCGTTCGCTTCAACCTGGCGGATGCGCTCGGCGGAAACACCGTACTCATCGGCCAGCTCCTGCAGCGTCACCTTGCTGTCGGCATCCAGCCAGCGGCGGCGGATGATGTCGCGCGAACGGGCGTCCAGTTCGGCCAGGCCTTCGCGCAGCAACTGCAGCTGGTTGTCTTCGCTGTCGGCACGTTCATAGGCCATCGACGGATCTTCGTCGTTGGCGACCAGGAACGCGGCCGGCGACGGCGGGGCGTGTTCGTTGTCCTCATCGCTGGGCGCATCGAAACCGATATCGCGACCGGACAGGCGCGATTCCATTTCCATCACTTCGCGCTCGGACACGTTCAGGTCCTTGGCCACCGCGCTGACTTCGGCCGCGTTCATCCAGCCCAGGCGCGTCTTCGACTTGCGCAGGTTGAAGAACAGCTTGCGCTGCGCCTTGGTGGTGGCGACCTTCACGATGCGCCAGTTCTTCAGGATGAACTCGTGCATCTCGGCACGGATCCAATGCACGGCGAAGGACACCAGGCGCACGCCCATGTCCGGGTCGAAGCGCTTGACCGCCTTCATCAGGCCGATGTTGCCTTCCTGGATCAGGTCGCCCAGCGCAAGGCCGTAGCCGTTGTAACCGCGGGCCACGTGCACCACGAAGCGCAGGTGCGAATGCACCAGCTCGCGCGCAGCGTCCAGATCGTCACCGTCGCGGAAACGACGGGCCAGGTCCTGTTCGTCATCGACCGACAGCACCGGAATCTGGTGCACGGCACCGATGTAGGCGTCCAGCGAACCGAGCGCACTGGGAATCGGGAGATTGTTTGCCACAAGGGCAGTAGAGGTGTTCTGGCTCATAGGGCTCATCTTAGCAGTCCGGGTTTTGGACTGCTAAAGCGGTAGGAAGTTCCAGTGTTCCGCAGGCGAAACAATGGGCCGTTCAACATCCCTACCCTATCGCGAATTGATGACAATGGCGAGCGCACGCCGCAACACATAAAATCAATTAAAAACAATGACTTACGCCCTCATCAGTGGATGAATTGTGGTTTTGGGCCGCAAAATCCCACCACGGCGCCCCATTCAGCCCGGGGATGTTGCCGGTCATTCAGCCGCAGGCGGCGCAACCCGGTCGTGCCGGGCCATGCCCGGCAGGCCAAGCCCCGTCCGCAACTCAGTAATAGCCGGACAGGTTCAGGAAGAAGCCCTTGCTCTCGTACCGCAGCTCGGTCAGGTCGTCGCTGAACTCGGTGAAGTTGTAGCCGGCACCGATCTTGAAGTTCTGCCCGACCTGGCGGTCCACGCCCAGCAGCCAGCCCTTCTTGTCGCCGCCCTCGCGCACATCCAGCCAACGGTATTCGGCCAAGCCTTCCCACTGCGACCACAGCCGGTAGCGCAACTGCAGCGCAGAGAAGTTCACCCGGCTGTCCAGCCAGGGGCCTTCGCCGCGGCCGGTGCGGTAGTCACCCCAGCGCGCGGCCAGCTTGGCCGCCACTTCCCAGCGTTCGCCGATCTGCCGCACGCCTTCCAGCGAGATGATCTGCGACTTCTGGTCGTACACGTTGCCGCCTTCCTGGCCCAGCGACGCCACGTCGTACAGATAGGTGTACTTGCCGAACGCGACCCAGCGCGTGTTGTCGTGCGGGCGCCAGGCGAAGCCCAGGTTGGATTCCACCAGCTTGGCATCGGCCAGGGCGTTGATCTTGTCCTGGGTATCGGCGTAGTTGGCGCGCAGCGCGATGCGCCAGTCCTCGTTGATCTTGTACAGCAGGCGGTTGGTGGTCACCCACTGCTCGCGCTGCTCGGCGCCCTGGTCGCGGCGGTACTCCAGCTTGCTGGTCCACTGCGTGTTCGCGTCGGTGCGCCCACCACTGACGCTGTAGGCGCGGCGGTCCACGCGGCCGGTGGTGGCGTCCAGCTTGCCATCCATCACGCTGAAGCCCAGGTTCCAGCCCTGCGCTGGGTAGAAGTCCATGCCGAAGGTGTTGACCAGGCCCGCCGTGTCCTCGCGCCGGTCCTTCAGGTACTGGCTTTCGTTGAACACATTCACCTGGTTGCTCAGGCGCCAGCGCTGGCCCAGCGTCCAGCCCGACTGCAGGCCGGTGTCGTACAGCGGGTCGGTGGTGGTGCGGTCGGTGCTGTAGCTGTAGTTGCCGTAGAAGCTGTGCTCGGGCGTCATCCAGTACTCGGCTTCCAGCTTGGCGCCGTCGCCGCGGCTGCCGCTGCTCACTTCGGCGCCCACGCTGGAACGATCGCCGAACAGATAGCGCGTGCCCAGGGTCAGCAGGTTGTTGTCCTCGTAAGCGCCGCCGTCATCATCCACGGTCAGCTGGCCGGTACCGTACAGCTCCCATTTGGCGCCGAAGCGCTGCCGGTAGCTCAACGCAGCCAGCGTGCCGTCCACATCCACGCCTGCGTTTTCCTCGCGCACCCGGCGCAGCTCCGCACCCAGCTGGCCGTTGTTGCCCAGCCGCCAGTCCAACGTCAGCTGCGACTGTTCCAGCGCCACATCACCCCGTTCGGCGCGGCTCTGGCGGCCATACAGGCTCAGGTTGTCGGTGAAGTAGCCGAGGAATTCGGCACCGTACTCCTCCAGCGCCACCCCGGTATCCATGCGCGATACCGAGAAGCCGGCATCCACGTCGCGCCACCAGGCGCCGAAGCTCCAGTCCTGCGTGGTCCAGCCCAGCTCGCGCAGGTTGGCGCGTGCTTCCACCGCACGTGCATCGCCCTTGCGCGCGGCATTCACCGGGTTGCGCTGGATGAAGCTCAGGCCGCCGTTGTCGGAATAGAAGATCGGCGCGGCGGTGGCTTCGCTGCGGGTCTGTTCCAGTTTCAGGTAGGTACCGCGCCCGGCCTGCAGGGTCAGGTCGGCGCCCATCAGGCTGTAGTCGTCGCCGCTGCGGTTTTCGTCCACGTAGGTGCCGCCCACCGCGACGTGGTCGCCGAACCATTGCTTGCCGCGCAGGCCGGCGCTGACATCGTCGGTGCTGAAGCCCACCGGCACGTACTCGTAATCGACCAGCAGCACCTGGTCGTAGCCGTCCAGCGGCGTGTCGCGGGTGAGCGTACGCACGTTCTCGCGGGTGATCTGCGAAAGCGCGCGGGTCAGCAGGATGCGGCCCTGGATCTCGTTCACCTCGTAATCCACGCCGCGCTGCAGGGTGCTGCGCACTTCGGTACGGCCGGTGGTGCGGTCGCGCACTTCCAGCACCACCTGTTCCGAGCCCGGCAGCAGATCGGTATGGCGCAGGTAGTACAGGCTGCCGCCGGTGCCCAGGAACTCGCTGTGGCCCAGCGCCGACTGCGCCTCCGACCCGAAGGCTTTCAGATACGAACGCGGATCGCCCAGCGGGGTCGTCGCCCGCGATCGCCAGCTCAGTGCCGCGCCATACAGCGAGCGCACGTACTGGCCGTACTCGGTACCGGTGAACCCGGTGGCGAAGTTGCCCCACAGCGCCTGGTTCTGGTCCCAGTCCACGCGCACGTACAGCTTGCCCTGGGTGTCCACATCGCGGTAGGTGGTCGAATCATCGCCGTACACCGGGTAGTACTGGTCCGGGTCCAGGCGGCGGAACACATCGCGTGCATCGGCGTCCAGGAAGCCACTGAACAGACGCTTCAACTCGCGGTCGTAGGTGTCGGCCTGCGCGGTCACCAGGTACTTGCCGCGCAGCTTGCTCTTCAGGTAGAACGCCAGGCGACCTTCGCTGAGGAAGCTGTCGTCGCGGTCCTGGTCGGCCACCAGCGGGTCCAGGTTGCCACTGGCGGTATTCTTCGACAGGGTCACATCGGCCAGCGCCACCAGGAAGCGGTAGCTGCCGGTCACCTCCACGTCCAGCGTGCGCTGCAGGGGCGGCGCGTCCTGCGCTTCCACTTCCACCTGGTAACGGTGCTGGCCGATCGGCTCCAGGAATTCGGCGGCGAACTTCTGCTCCAGGTCGACCGGGAAGCTCTGCCCGTTGATCAGCACCCGTGCGTTGGGCGCCAGCCCACGGCCATAGATGCGCACGCGCGAACCGTAGATGGCGATGTTCTGCTGGCGCAGCGCGTTCTGCCCGTAGATGGCATTGGTCAGCTGCTGGTCGCGCGCATCCTCACCGTTCAGCACCTTGCCCAGGGTCTTCTGCACGTTGTCGCGCACCTGCTGGGTGCCGCGCTCATAATCGGTGGGCAGCACCAGCTGGAAGCGCTGCGCGCTGGTTTCATCGAATGCGCCGTCGTGGCCGTAGGCGCGGGCGATGTACTGCAGTTCATCGCCTTCGCGCAGGTTCAGCCCGGCCGGCAGCTGGCCATCCCATTCGGTATTGCCCACGTAGTCCACCGGCATCGGAATGCGCGCCAGCGGCGTGACCAGGTCGGTATCGGAACCGCGGTACAGGGTGATCTCGATGCGTTCGATGAACGAGGCGTAGTTGTTGTAGCCATGGAAGCGCAGCGGCTTGGTCAGCCGCCCGTTCTCGAACGGCGCCATGGAGCCGGTCTGCACGTTCAGCACCGGCGCCGACAGCGACGGATCTTCGGTGGCCCACACCACTGCGCCGTCAGGCAGTTCGGTCACGAACTGCCCACCCGGTGCGGCAGCGCGCGCGTCGGCAGGCGTCGGCACCATCTGCGGCGTCGGATCGCCGTGCACCTGCAGCAGCAGATCGTTGCCGCGCCGGCAGCCTTCGGCGCCACACAGGGTCTGCGGCAGTTCCGGTGCCGGTGCTGCGGTGCCGGTCTGCGCCCACGCAGAAGGCAGCAGCAGTGCGGTGGCCAGGGTGATGAGTGCGGTCGTCTTGATCATGGCCCTCTCCTCAGCGGTCCGCGCGGTCAACGGTGGCCGGCGCAGGCAGTACCTGCACCTGCACCCGGTCAGCCCACCCGTCCGGCAACCGCGCCAGCACGGCCCGCTGCAGCACCTGCCCGCGTTGTTCCGCCAACGCCTCCTGCCCTGGCTCGGCCCGCACCTGCAGCACCCCGCCCTCGCGTGCCTGCAGCGCGTTGGCCGCCTGTACCAGCACCGCCTCGTTGCCCTCGGCCAGATCGGCGCGGCCCGGCACGAACAGGGCCGGCGCGAACTCCAGCCGCAGCGCCGGGCGACCGCTGTCGAACCGGGCATCGGGCAGCTGCACACCGAAGTCGAAGCGCACCGGCAGCCCCGGGGTGATCCGCCGCAACAGCGGGTTGCGCGTGGTGAAGCGCGCATCGGCCGGCAGCGTGGTCGGGTCCACCTTCAGGATGAAGTTGCGACCGCGGGCCTGGCCGCCGTTGATGCCCACCAGGTGGTAGCGACCGAAGGCATCGGTCTCCATTACCAGGCCTTCCACCGATGCCACCCGCACGCCGGGGATGCCGCGCTCGCCGGCATCCTGGATGCCGTTGCCGTTGCGATCCTCGAACACGCTGCCCAGGATCAGGCTCTCGTCCAGCAGCGGGTCGCCAACCACTTCCACGTCGGCCGACGCCACGTTGCCGATGCTGGCATTGACCGCATCCACCGCGGTCACCCGGTTGGTGTGGATGCCCTGGCCCACGCCCGCCCCCACGCGCAGGTAGTACACCAGCGTGGCGCGGCCACCGGCGGCGATATCCACCCGTTCCACCCGCAGCGGCGAGCGCGCGCTCACGAACGCGGCGTTGTCCAGATCGCGGGCCTCGAAGCCTTCCTGCACGAAGGTGAAGCCGGCCGGCAGCGTATCGATCACGTTCACGCCCAGTGCGTCCACTTCACCCAGGTTCTCTACGGTCACCACGTAGCGCACCAGTTCGCCCACCTTCACCGTGCGCTGCGCTGCCTGCTTGGTCAGGCGCAGCACGGCACCACTGGCGGTCACGGTGATGTTGACCCGGCCGTCGGCGCAGACGGGGGTAGGAATGGAGACGTCGCAGATGTTGTAGGTGAAGGCGTCCTGGCCGCTGTAGCCGACGAAGGCGGTGTAGATGCAGACGCCATCGGTGCAGCCCAGGCGGCCGTAGCGCGGCTCGGCCAGCACGCGCAGCGAGCGCGGGTTGATCGGCGCGCCGCTGGTGCTGATGTTGTCCAGCAGCGAGATCGTGACCGGCTCGCCATCGGGCGTGGTCACGGTCTCATCCACCACTTCAACGGCGTTGGCCTGTACCTGGACCGTCACGCTGGCGGTGCCGCACTGCACTGGCGCCGCTTGCGTGCAGACGGTGTAGGCGAAGGTGTCGCTGCCGCTGAACGTCGCCGCCGGCGTGTAGCGCACGGTGCCATCGGCCAGCACCTCGGCGGTGCCCGAGGTGGGCGCGGTACTGATGGTCACGGCCACCGACGACGGCACCACCGGGCTGCCGGAGACCAGATCGTTGGCCAGCACCGGCACGACCACCGGGCTGTCCTGCGGCGTGCTGGCGGTGTCGTCGGCCGGTTGCACGGTGCTGCCAGCTGGCGGGCTGGCCAGGGTCACCGTCACCGTGCCGATATCGCAGACAGCAGGCTGGCTGACCAGGCAGATCTGGTAGGTGGTGGTGTAGGTGGCACCGGCCACACCGGCGGCCACGTCCACGCTGCCATTGGCCTGGATGGTGATGGCCGTGGTGTTGGTGGGGGTCAGCAGCACCGTGGTCGGGTCCAGCGCGGCGCCGTTGAACGTGTCGTTCACCAGCACGTTCAACACCGCCGTCGCGCCGGTGGCCGGCACATCGGCAATCGCATCATCGACCGCGACCAGGGTGCCGCCCACGGCGGTGACCGTGATCGACAGCGTGGCGGTATCACACACGCCGGCATACGGTGCAGGCAGGCACAACTGGTAGATGAAGGAATCGCTGCCGCTGAAGCCTGCGTTGGGTGTGTAGGTGTAGCTGCCATTGGCACTGAGCACCACGGTGCCCTGCACCGGTGCGGTCACCAGCGAGAACACCGAACCGCCACTGGCGTTGTCATTGCCGGCCACGCTGCCGCTCAGCGCCTGTCCGGCCGGCGTGGTGCCCACATCGTTCACCGCATCCGGACGCACCAGCACCAGTGCCGTCGCCTGCGCACAGTTGCCCGTGTTGCTGGCCTCGCAGATCTGGTAGGTCAGGCTGAGCGCGCCGGCCGCCGCACTGCCGGCAATGCTGATGATGCCGTTGGCGTCGATGCTGATGCCTGCAGGCGGTGCGATCAGGGACACGGTGACCTGCGCCGGCTGCACCGGCACACCATTGATCAGGTCATTGCCCAGCACCGACGGCGTGGAACCGCCGGCACCCGGCAAGGTTGGCGTACCACTGAAGTTGTCGCTCACCGCCTGCAGGGTCGTGGCGCTCACGGTCACGCTCACCGACGCGGTATCGCAGACATTGAGGTTCGGTGCAGGCAGGCAGACCTGGTAGGTGAAGGTGTCGGTGCCGGTGAAGCCCGGGTTCGGGGTATAGCTGATGGTGTTGTCACCGTTCACCACGGCGGTCCCGTTCAAGGGCGCGACGATCACCGTGAACACCGGGTTCACCGGCAGCGTGTCGTTGGCCGCAACGTTCAGCGCGGTGGTGCCGGTACCGGCCGACAGCGTGTCATCGGCCGCGTTCGGGCGCACCGCCACCAGTGCAGTGGCCTGCGCGCAGTTGGTCGCCACCGCGTTGTCGCAGACCTGGTAGTTCAGTGTGGTGGCGACCGGAACCAGACCCGCAGCGACGGTGATGACGCCGCTCGGGCTCATGCTGTAGCCGGTGGGCGGCGTGATCAGCGCGGCGGTCACCGGCGTGGTGCCCGGTACGATGGGGGCCCCGTTGAAGCTGTCATTCAGCAGCACGCTGGCGGTGGTGCCGCCGGTGGCCGGCACGATGGGCGTAGCACTGAAGTCATCGTTCAGCGCGCTCACACTGGTCGTGCCCACATTGACGGTGACGGTGGCGGTCGAGCACACCCCTGCTGCCGGTGCGGGCAGGCAGACCTGGTAGGTGAAGGTGTCGCTGCCGGTGAAGCCTGCCGCAGGCGTGTAGCTGATCGTGTTGTCGGCGTTGACGACGGCAGCCCCACTGCCCGGCGCCACCAGCACGGTCAGCGTCGGGTTGGAAGGCAGCGTGTCGTTGGCGGTGACATTGAGCACCGTGGTGGTGCCAGCGGTCGCCGTGAGCGTGTCGTTGGCCGCAGCGGGGCTGACCGCGACCACTGCGGTGGCCTGCGCGCAGTTGGTCGGCACTGCGTTCTCGCAGACCTGGTAGGTCAGCGTTGTCGCCGCGGGCGGGGTGCCCGGTGCCACGGTGATCTGCCCGTTGGCGGCCATGGTGTAGCCCGTCGGCGGGGTGACCAGCGTGGCGGTGACCGGCGTGGTTCCGGGGGTGATCGGCAAACCGTTGAAGGTGTCGTTGAGCAGCACGCTGGCGGTGGTGCCGCCGGTGGCGGGCGCGATCGGCGCGGCGGTGAAGTCATCGGCCGTGGCCACCAGGGTGGTGGCGGCGACGGTGAGGCTGACCGTGGCCGAATCGCAGACACCGGCGGCCGGTGCCGGCAGGCACAGCCGGTAGGTGAAGCTGTCGGCCCCGGTGAAGCCTTCCGAAGGCGAGTAGCGGATGGTGCCGTCTGCCAGCACGGTGGCAAGACCGTTGGCAGGCGCCGCCGTCACCGTCACCACCGGGTTCAACGGCGCGGTGTCATTGGCCAGCACGTTCAGGATGGTGCTGGTACCGGCGGCAGCCAGCAGGGTGTCGGCCACCGCGTCCGGGCTGACCGCCACCACGGCCGTGGACTGCGCGCAGTTGGTGGGCACAGCGGTCTCGCAGACCTGGTAGTTCAGGGTGACCGCCGCCGGCGTAGTGCCCGCCGCGACAGTAATGACGCCGGAGGCGTTCATGACGTAGCCGGTGACCGGGGTCACCAACGAGGCGCTGACCGGGGTGGTGCCCGGTACGATCGCCACCCCATTGAACGTGTCGTTCAACAGCACGCTGGCGGTACTGCCACCGGCGGCGGGCGCAATCGGGGTGCCCGTGAAGTCATCGGCGAGCGCGGTGATGCCGTTGGCGCTCACGGTCAGGCTGACCGTGGCGGTGTCGCAGACCGCACTGCCGGGCGCCGGCAGGCACAGCTGGTAGGTGAAGCTGTCTGCGCCGGTGAAGCCGGGCGTCGGGGTGTAGTTGATGCTGCCATCGGCATTGACCGTGGCGGTGCCATTGGCCGGTGCGGCCGACACGGTCACCACCGGGTTCAGCGGCGCGGTGTCGTTGGCCAGCACGTTGAGCAACGTGGTGGTCCCCGCCGTTGCGGTCAGGGTGTCCGCCATGGCCTCCGGGCTGACCGCCACGATGGCCGAGGCGCCGGCGCAGTTGGTCGGTACGGCGTCTTCGCAGACCTGGTAGTTCAACGTCACTGCGGCAGGCGTGGTGCCGGGTGCCACCGTGATCACCCCCGCCGGGTTCATGCTGTAGCCGTTCACCGGCGTCACCAGCGAGGCGCTGACCGGCGTAGTGCCGGGCACGATGGCTGCGCCGTTGAACGTGTCGTTCAACAGCACGCTGGTCGTGCTGCCACCTGCCACGGGGGCGATCGGCGCCGTGGTGAAGTCATCGTTGAGCGCGGCGAGCGTGGTCGCACTGACGGTCACCGTCACCGTCGCCGAATCGCAGACCGTGGCGCCAGGGGCCGGCAGGCACACCTGGTAGGTGAAGCTGTCGGTACCGGTGTAGCCTGCGGTCGGGGTGTAGCTGATGCTGCCGTCGGCGTTCACCGTGGTGCTGCCGTTGCTCGGCGCAACCGACACCGTCACCGTCGGGTTGGCCGGGGCGCGATCGTTGGCCAGCACGTTCAGCACGGTGGTGCTGCCGGCGGCGGCGGGCAGCGCATCGGCCACCGCCTCCGGGCTGACCGCCACCACGGCGGTGGCGGCCGCACAGTTGGTCGGCGCCGCGTTCTCGCAGACCTGGTAGTTCAGCGTGGTCGCCGCCGGCGTGGTGCCCACCGCAACGCTGATCACCCCGCTGGCCGACATGCTGTAGCCGCTGGGCGGCGCAAGCAGCGAAGCCGTCACGGCAGTCGTGCCCGGCACGATGGGCGCGCCATTGAACGTATCGTTGAGCAGCACGCTGGTCGTGCTGCCGCCGGTGTCCGGCGCGATCGGCGCTGCGGTGAAGTCATCGTTGGTCGCCACCAGCCACGTGTTGCTGACCGTAAGCGATACGGTTGCAGTGGCGCAGACCGTTGCCGCCGGCGCGGGCAGGCACAACTGGTAGGTGAAGCTGTCGGCACCGGTGTAGCCTGCCGTCGGCGTGTAGCTGATGCTGCCGTCGGCATTCACCGTAGTGGTGCCGTTGGTCGGCGCCACCGACACGGTCACCACCGGGTCCTGCGGTGCGGTGTCATTGGCCAGCACGTTCAGCACGGTGGTGGTGCCGGCGGTGGCCGGCAGGGTGTCGGCCACCGCCACCGGGCTGACCGCGACCACGGCCGAGGCCGACGCGCAGTTGCCCGGCACCGCGTTTTCGCAGACCTGGTAGTTCAGCGTCGTTGCCGCCGGCGGTGATCCTGCGGCCACGGTGATCACGCCGTCGGCTGCCATGCTGTAGCCCGGCACCGTGGTCAGCAGCGACGCGGTTACCGCCGTGGTCCCGGGCACGATGGCCACGCCATTGAACGTGTCGTTCAACAACACACTGGCGGTGCTGCCGCCCGCTGCGGGCGCGATCGGGCTGCTGCTGAAATCATCGTTGGCCGCCGCCAGTGTCGTGGCTGCCACGGTGACGGTCACCGCAGCGGTATCACAGACCGCTGCAGCGGGCGCCGGCAGGCAGACCTGGTAGCTGAAGGTATCGGTGCCGGTAAAGCCGACGGTGGGCGTGTAGCTGATGGTGCCGTCGCCATTGACGAGGGTCGTGCCGTTGCCCGCGGCCACCGACACCGTCACCACCGGGTTGAGCGGCGCTGCATCGTTGGCCAGCACGTTCAGTACGGTGGTGGCGCCAGCGGCCGCCGGCAGTGCATCGGCCACCGCGTCCGGGCTGACCGCCACCAGTGCGGTGGCCGCGGCACAGTTGCCCGGCACCGCGTTCTCGCAGACCTGGTAGTTCAGGGTGGCCGCGGCCGGTGTGGTTCCCGCGGCCACGGTGATCACACCGCTGGCCGACATCGTGTAACCGGCCGGCGCGGCAATCAGGCTCGCCGTGACCGGGGTGGTGCCCGGCACGATGGGCGCGCCACTGAAGGTGTCATTCAACAACACGCTGCTGGTGCTGCCTCCGGTGGCCGGTGCAATCGGGCTGGCGCTGAAGTCATCGTTGCTGGCCACCAGCGAGGTGGCGCTGACGTTGACGGTCACCGTGGCGGTATCGCACACGCTGCCGCCCGGGGCGGGCAGGCACAGCTGGTAGGTGAAGCTGTCGGTTCCGGTGAAGCCGGCGGTCGGCGTGTAGCTGATCGTGCCATCGCCATTGGCCACGGCCGTGCCCTGGCTCGGGCCGGCACTGACGGTAACCACCGGGTTCAACGGCGCGGCGTCATTGGCCAGCACGTTCAACACGGTGGTGGTGCCTGCGGTGGCCGGCAGGCTGTCGGCCACCGCATCGGGGCTGACCGCGACCAGCGCGGTAGCGGCAGCGCAGTTGGTCGGCACCGCGTTCTCGCAGACCTGGTAGCTGAGCGTGGTCGCGGCTGGGCGCGTGCCCGCGGCCACGCTCACCACACCGTCGGCCGACAGGCTGTAGCCGGTCACCGGCGTCACCAGCGAGGCGGTGACCGGCGTGGTGCCCGGCACGATCGCACTGCCGCTGAAGGTGTCGTTGAGCAGCACGCTGGCGGTGCTGCCACCGGCAGCAGGATCGATGGGCGTGGCCAGGAAGCTGTCATTCACCGCGACCAGCGAGGTCGTGCTGACCGTCACCGCCACCGTGGCGGTATCACAGACGCTGCCGTGGGGTGCCGGCAGGCACAGCTGGTAGGTGAAGCTGTCCGGCCCGGTGAAACCGCCCGTGGGGGTGTAGCTGATGCTGCCGTCGGCGTTGACCACGGCGCTGCCATTCACCGGCGCCACGCTGACGGTCACCACCGGCGTGGCCGGTGCCACGTCGTTGGCCAGTACGTTCAATACCGTGGTCGCACCGGCCGCGGCCGGCAGCGCATCGTTCACCGCATCCGGGCTCATCACCACCACCGCGGTGGCGGTGGCGCAATTGGTCGGCGCGGCGGTCTCGCAGACCTGGTAGCCCAGCGCGACCGAGCCCGGCAAGGTACCGGCCGCGACGCTGATGACGCCATTGGCGGCCATGCTGTAACCGGACACCAGGGTGGTCAGGCTGGCGGTGACCGGAGTGGTGCCCGGCACGATGGCCGCCCCATTGAAGGTGTCGTTGAGCAGCACGCTGGCGGTACTGCCACCGCCCGGCGGGACCGGGCTGGCACTGAAGTCGTCATTCACCGCTACCAGCGCGGCAGCGGCCAGGGTGAGCGTGACCTGGGCGGTATCGCAGACCGCACCGTCCGGCGCGGGCAGACACACCTGGTAGGTCAGGGTATCGGTACCGCTGGCGCCGGCGTTGGCGGTGTACTGCAGGCTGCCGCTGGTCGCCAGCACCGCGGTGCCCAGCGTGGGCGGCGAGGTGACGGTATAGCTGGCACCGGCAGGCACGTTGTCGTTGGCCGCCAGATCAAAGGTACCGGGCTGGGTGCCGGTCACGCTGCCGCTGTCATCGACGGCATCGGGCGCAACCAGCACCTGCACGGCGGCGCTATCGCAGGTGCTGCCGCCCTGCTCGCACAGCGAATAGGTGAGCGTGGTGGCACCGGCCGGCGCGTAGCTGGCCACGGTGATGATGCCGTTGCCATCGATGCTGAAACCGGTGGGCGGGGCCACCAGATTGGCCGTGACCTGCAGCGGATTGACCGGGCCGCCGTTGAAGGTGTCGTTGCCGAACACCGTGGGCGTGGTGCCGCCGGCCCCCGGTGCGAACACCGGGCTGCGGAAGTTGTCGTCCACGGCATCAAGGGTGTTGGCCACCACGTTGATCGTGACCGTGGCAGTGGAACAACTGGCGGCGTCCGGTGCGGGCAGGCAGACCTGGTACTGTACGGTCTGCGTGCCGGCGGCGCCGGGCACATAACTGAAGCTGCCATTGCCCTGCAGGGTGAACGTACCCGCAGCCGGCGGGGTCAGTACGCTGTAGGTCGCGCCCGCCGGCGCGTTGTCGTTCAGACCGACATCGCCCACCAGGGTCTGCCCGGCCGAGGTGCTGAAACCATCGTCCACCGCAGCAGGCGCCACCACCAGCGCAACCTGGGCGGTATCGCAGTTGCTCGTGCCCGCCTCGCACAGCTCGTAGGTGAGCGTCTGCGCACCGGCAGCAGCGCCGGCCGGCACGTTGATCACCCCGGCACTGGTGACGGTGTAACCCGGCGGCGGCGTGTTGACCAGGCTCACGCTCACCTGCGCGGCCGTCACTGCAGCGCCATTGAACAGATCGTTGCCCAGCACGCTGGGGGTACTGCCGCCGGTCACCGGCGAAATGGCCGGCGTGCCGAAGGCATCGTCCACCGCATCGACCGTGTTGGCGGTAATGACAAACGTGACCGTTGCAGTCGAGCACACCGCACTGTTCGGTGCGGGCAGGCAGACCTGGTAGCTGGCGCTGTCGGTGCCGCTGCTGCCGGCTGCCGAGGTGTAGGTGAAACCGCCATCCGCGGCCAGCACCAGCGTTCCCTGGGTGGGGGCGACCAACACGCTGAATTCCGCACCGGTACCGGCACTGTCATTGCTGGCCACCGAGCCGGTCACCGCCTGCCCTGACTGCACGGGCACGTTGTCGGCTACGGCGGTGGGCGCGACCAGCACCTGCACGCTGGCGGTATCGCAGTTGGCAGGCGCTGCGGTTTCGCACAACTGATAGGTCAAGGTCGCCGCACCCGGCGTCGTGCCCGGCGCGACGGTGATCACGCCGCTGGAAGCATCCAGACTGAAGCCCGCTACCGGTGCCTGCAGCGTTGCAGTGACGGTGCCTGCGGTAACCACCACACCATTGAGGGTGTCATTGCCCAGCACGCTGGGCGTCGTGCCACCGGCAAGTCCGGGCACTGGGGTGGCAAACAGATCGTCGTTGGCCACCAGCGCATTGGCGCCGAGGGTGACGGTGACCGCCGCGGTATCGCACACCGCAGCATTCGGTGCGGGCAGGCAGACCTGGTAGCCGAACGTGTCGCTGCCGGTGACGCCGGCATTGGGCGTGTAGGTGTAGCTGCCATCGCCACTCAGCGTCACCACACCCTTGCCGGCAGCGGTGCCCAGGGTAAAGGTCGAGCCGGCCGGGGTGTTGTCGTTGCTGCCGACATTGGCCGACACCGGCTGTCCGGCGCCCGGTGTCGCGATGCTGTCGTCCACCGCGTCGGGGGCAATGACCAGCTGCACGCTGGCGGTATCGCACAACGTCGGCGCGGCCGTCAGGCAAATGCGGTAGCCCAGGGTGACCGGACCGGCCACGGCGTTGGCCGGCACCGTGACCACGCCTGCCGCGTTGATCAGGTACCCCGCCGGTGCGGTGATCAGCGTGGTGGTCAGGTTGGCCGGCACCACCGCCGCGCCATTGAACGTGTCGTTGCCCAGCACGCTGGCCGTGGTGCCGCCGCTGGCCGCGGCGATCGGCGCGGCGCTGAAATCATCGTTCACCGCATCGATGGTGTTTGCGGTCAGGTTCACCGTCACCGTGGCGGTGTCACACACGGCCGCGTTCGGGGCCGGCAGGCAGAGCTGGTAGCCGAAGGTATCGGTACCGGTGGCGCCCGCATTGGCGGTGTAGGTGAACGCGCCCGTGGGTTGCAGCACCACGCTGCCCTGGCTGGGCACCGCGCCACTCTGCACGAAGGTGGAACCGGCAAAGACATTGTCATTGCTGGCAACGTTGCCGTTCACTGCCTGCCCGGCCTGCACGGCCACGCTGTCATCCAGCGCATCGGGGCTGACCAGCAGGCTGACCGTGGCGCTGGCGCAGTTGCTGGGCGAAGCCGCTTCGCAGATCTGGTAGGTCAGGCTGACCGGCCCGGCTGCGGCGGTGGCCGGCACGCTGATGGTGCCGTTGGCCGCGATGGCATAGCCGGACGGGGCGTTGGTCAATGTGGCCACCACGGCGGCATCGGCGAACGCCGCACCGCCCAGGGTGTCGTTGCCGAACACGCGCGGTGTACTGCCACCGCCGCCCGGCGGGAACGGCGTGGCGCTGTAGTCATCGTTGTTGGCGACGATGGCCGCCGCCTGCACGGCGATGGTGGACGTGGTGGCGGTGTTGTCACCCGGGCTCGGATCGGTGGTGCCCGAAGGCGGCGTGATGGTGGCCACGTTGGCGGAAATGGTGGCCGGGGTGACCGTCGGTGCGGTGCCATTGACCAGCACCACCAGCACATCGCCCACGCCCACGTTGACGCCGACATTCAGACTGCCGGTGCCCGACGCCGCCGAACAGGACGTGGCGGCGGAAACGGCCGCGCAGGTCCAAGTGACCGCGCTCAGCTGCGAGGGCACCGAATCGGTCAGCGTGGCGCCCACCGCCTGCGACGGGCCGGTGTTGCGCACTTCGATGCGGTACTGCACGGTGCCACCCGCGGCGACCGGCACCGGCGTGGTGATGGTCTTGATGATGCTCAGCTGCGCGCTGGCGGCCAGTGTGTTGCTGTCGCTGCTGCTGTTGTTGCCCGGGGTGGGATCGGACACATCGGCCGGCGCCGTCACCGTGGCGGTGTTCACCAGCGGGTTGCGGTACGCCTGTGCCTGCGCGCCGGTCATCGCCAGGGTGGCCAGCAACGCCGCGCCCCACTGCAGCGCGCGCACGCGCAGGCAATCGTGGCCGGGCAGGCGGTTCAAGCGACGGGCGCGGGCGGTGTGCATGCTGTCATCCTCGAAAGCACCGTGCAGGCTCTGGCGTTCCCCGCCTGCGCGTCACATGGAGCGTCGTTGCTGCCGGGCCGCGCACTGCGCAGCGGCCCGGGTGGATACGGCTAGTACGCGCCCGGATCGGCGCTGAAGCTGACAGGCACGGTGATCGTGGCCTGCCCCCCATTGATCAGGTTGACCCCCAGGCTGACGCTGGTGCCGCCGGCCGCACCGCCACTGGCGGCACTGCATGCGCTGCCGGCCGAGGCACTGCAGGTCCACGGCGCGCTCAGCGTGGCGCCTGCCGGCAGCGTGTCGCTGACCTGCGCGGCGGTCACCGCATCGGGGCCGGCATTGCTAACGGTGAGCACGTAACTGGCGCTGCCGCCCGGTGTGTAGGTCGCACTGCCATCGCTCTTGCTGATCGAAAGATCGGCCTGGCGCGTGCGGTTGGTGATGCGGCAGACCACGGTGAGTGGCTGCGCGGCCAATGCGGGCGCGGTGAAGTTGAAGCTCTGGCCAGTGCCGCTGCTGAGGGTGGTACCGCCTTGGTCCTTGCACTCCCAACTGCTGGCGTAGCGCGCCAGAACGGTGGCGGTGCCGGCGGTTTCAGCCAGGGTGTAGACCGTGCCGGGCGTGGTGACCACGGCGCTGGTGGCGCCGTTGTTGCCGACGTTGGCCACGCTGGCCAGCACCGTCGCGCCCTGTGCCACGCTCAGGTTGAACACGCCGGTGTCGGTGGTCGGCGCCAGCGTCTTCACCAGCTGCACGGTGGCCGCGCAGCTCTGCGAAATGCTCTCTACGGTGAACACCGCCTGGCCGATGCGGATGCCCAGCAGGGCCAGCAGGTTGTCGACCACCCCGCCCAACACCGTCGTCAGCACCGGTCCCACCAGTGCATTCACCACGGTCCGCAAGGGCGGCAGCAGCGTGGATACCAGCGCGTTGACGATGGTGTTCACCGGCAGCGGCAGCGTGATCAGCGCATTGACCAGGCGCACCACCGGCGTGCCACTGGTGATGGTCACGTCCAGCGAATTGATCAACGAGGTGACCATGGTGCTGGCGCTGACCGTGCCTGCGGTAAGCGTGCGTGTCTGTGGAAATGCACCGGGTACCACCACCGATTGCAGGCCGGGCGTGGCCGTGGCGACCGCGCGCACCGACACGGTCAACGGCACATCCACGTCGGCGACCTTGAGGCTGCTGGACAGCAGGCTGACCGCCACGGTCACGTTCAACGTGGTGGCATTGATGGGGGTCACGCTGGCCGGGGTGAGCACCGCGCTGCGGTTGAAGAACACCGCGTCGCTGATCGTGCCCACGTACACGTTCACCAGGCCCGGCCGCGCCTGCAGGGTCACCGCATTGCTGGCCAGGCTGACCGCGCTGATGGTGCCTTCTGCGCGCGCCACATCGGCGTACACCGACAGATGCACCAGCGACGCATTGATGCTGGTGCCCGACAGCGAGACCAGCCCGCCCACGTTCAGTCCGTTCACCGCCGAGATCAGCGGCGCCACGTTCAGGCCCTGCACGATGTCGAAGTCCAGCTTGATGCGGATCGCGGCGCTGTGGAAGCTGGTGCCGACCGGGCCGCAGTTGAACACCGGCGGTTCCACCACCTGCGCCCACACGCGCACATTGGCCAGCCCGCCCAGCCCCAGCGGCCCCAGCTGCGCGGTGGTCAGGGTGATCGGCGTGGGCGTGGTGACCACGTTGCGGAAGTTGTACAGCTGCACGCCGCCGGTGATCAGGTCCAGCACGTCCAGGTTCACCGTGGCCAGCGAGCCGGGCGGCAGGCTGACCTGCAGCAGATCGGCCAGGCGGATGTTGCCGGTCAGCCCACCGATGGACGGGCTGAGCAGGCCCAGCGCGCTGGCGGCCGCGGTCTTGCCGTCGGCCTGCAGCACCGACACCATCGCCGCCTGCAGCTGGGCCAGGGTGATGTTGGCGTTGAGCACCTGGCTGGGATCGCTGACCACCACCCCGCCGTTGAGCTGGGTGAGCAGCGCATTGAGATTGATGTCGGCGCCGGCCAGGTTGTTCCAGTCCAACGCGGTCAGCTGGACGCTGGTGGCGGGCAGCAGCGTGCTGAACAACAGATTCAAGACGGGGCTCTGGGTGGAATCCACCGACACCAGGCGCGGCCCGGCGGAAACACAGGCGCCATTGGCGGTACAGGCATCCTGGGCGCGAGCCGTCGGCACGGCCATTATTAATGTGCACAGGATCACACTAAATAGCAGGACATTTACTTTGGTGAGTAACGCTGACACCCGCTTCACAACTGAAGCCTTATCCATCGCCCATTCCCTGCGCCGCGGCTGCACGCGCCCAACACCGCCCGGACATTGCCGGTGATGAGGCATGTGACGCACACTGGCTTCGATGTTTCTGATGTTTTCCGACGCTGCGTGGCCGGTTTGGCGATTAATTACGTTTGCGCGCGCGGGGGTCAAACAAGACGGCGTGAAGACCGTAGTAAGCAGCACTGTCGCCAGGGAGGAGACGATGGGAAACCCAGGTGCGGCAAGGGCAGACAGTCATTCTGTACAGGCACGTAAAAGAATCGCTGCCCGGTAAGTATCGATAACCACCCATCAACTAGGGACAGGGAAAGGGGGAATACCGATGTTGTCGATGGCTGATCGAATCCGCGGTGCGCGCACGGCGGCCGGACTTTCACAGACACAGCTGGCGCAGGAAACCGGGGTAAAGCGCAGTGCGGTCGCGCAATGGGAGCGGCGCGGCGGCACCCATCCCAGCGTGTCGCATCTGGCCCGGATCGCGGTGGTGACCCAGGTCCGCTTTGAATGGCTGGCCACCGGCCGCGGCTGCGGCAAACCCGATGATGAGGAGCTGGGTGCGGCGCCGCCCAGCGCCGATTACGCGCGCAACGACCTGGAGGGCAACATCCTGTCGCTGGTGCGGCGCCTGCCACCGCGCAAGCGCCAGGTGGCGCACGACATCATCGAAATGCTGGGGGTATGACGCTGCGGCGGGCCCGCCCGGGGTTACAGGCGGGCGCGCGGCGGCAGTGACCAGTCGATCGGCGCCTGGCCATGGCGTTGCAGGTATTCGTTGGCCATGGAGAAATGGCGGCAACCCAGGAAACCGCGGTGCGCCGACAACGGCGAAGGATGCGGCGCCTTCAGCACGCGGTGGCGGCCGGTGTCGATCACCTTGCCCTTCTTCTGCGCGTAGGCGCCCCACAGCATGAACACCAGGCCGTCGCGCTCACGGTTGAGCACGTCCACCACGTGGTCGGTGAAGCCTTCCCAGCCACGGCCCTGGTGGGCGCCAGCGCTGCCCTCTTCCACCGTCAGCACGGCGTTCAACAGCAGCACGCCGCGTTGTGCCCACGGCATCAGGCAACCGTGGTCGGGCCGGGGAATGCCCAGGTCGCCCTCGATCTCTTTGTAGATGTTCAGCAGCGAAGGCGGCACCGGCACGCCGGGCTGCACCGAGAAACTGAGCCCGTGTGCCTGCCCCTGGCCGTGGTACGGGTCCTGGCCCAGCACCACCACCTTCACCTGCTCGAACGGCGTGGCATCGAATGCCGCGAACATCTGCGGGCCGGGCGGGAACACCGCCGCGCCACTGGCATTGCGCTGGCGAAGGAAGGCGGATAGCTCGCGCATCTGCGGCTGCAGCAGATAATCGCCCACGCGCGCTTTCCAGCTCGGCTCCAGCTGGATCGCCGGGGTTTCCACGACATCGTCGATCATTTCAATACGGGTCCATCGTTCAAGCGGGCCAGGCGCAACTGGAACAGCACCTTGGTCACCAGCAGGCGTTCTTCGATCGGCTTGAGCACCAGATCGTTGGCGCCGGCCTGCAGCAGGCCGGTCTGGTTGTGCGGGTTGCCATCGCCGGTCATCACCAGCACCGGCAGGCGGCGCTTGCCGTAACCGAAATCCACGCGCACGCGCTGCACCACGTCACGGCCACTCAATTCGCCCTTCAGGGTCACGTCGGTCAGCACCAGATCGATGCGATGGCGGCTGCGGCCCAGCGATTCGGCGGTAAGCAGGGTGAAGGCTTCTTCGGCGCTGACTACGTGCAGCACGTTCAACTGCTGGCGCTCCAGCATGCGCTTGGTGGCTTCGGCCACCACGCGGCTGTCCTCGATGTAGAGGATGGTGGCGCCGGGAATGGTCTGTGGCTGCACGTAGCCACGAATGAACGTCGCCAGGGCTTCGTGGCCCAGCGCCTTGTCGAAATAGTCGGTGACGAACTCGGTGAAGCGGCGCTGCTCCAGGTGCTGCTGCGCGTCACCGGACACCACGATCACCGGCACGTAGGCCTGGCCGGCGGCCTCGCGCACCTTGCGGGCCAGGTCCAGGCCGTCGCCATCACGCAGGGTGAGCGAGGTGGTGACCAGATCGACCGGCCCCTGCGCCAACACCTGCTGGGCCTCTTCGATGCTGTCGCAGCCGATCACGTCCACACCGGGCAGGTCGCGCTGCAGCACGTCGGCAATCAGCTTGCGCACCAGCTTGGAACCATCGACCACCATCACCCGCGTCGCGGGCCCTTCAAGATGCTTCAGCGCTTGCGGTTGCATGCCGGTCTCAGGTGTCGGTAGGGCGGGTCTGGCGCAGGAAGTGGCCGGTCACCAGCCACGCCCCCAACCAGCCCAGCAGCAGCGTGCCCAGCAGCACCAGGCTGCCGTGCAACAGGTCCAGGCCATGCAGCACGAACGGGCTGCCATAGCTGCGGGAGAGATCGGCCAGCGGCGCGCGCAACGCGGCACCGGCCACACCTATCAGGGCGAGCGCCACGGCGCCGGCACCCAGGCCGTACCACGCGCCCAGGTACAGGAACGGTCGGCGGATGAAGCCATCGCTGGCACCCAGCAGCTGCAGCACGCCGATTTCCTCGCGGCGGGCCTGGATATCCAGGCGCACGGTATTGCCCACCACCAGCGCGGCGCCCGCGCCCAGCAGCGCCGACAGCACCTGTACCAGGCGCGCGCCGAATGCCAGCCAGGCGTCCAGGCGCTTGCGCCACAGCGCATCGTGCTGCACCAGATCGGCACCGGGCAGGCTTTCCAGCGCGCGCGCCAGGCGCGCATCGTCCTGGCCCTGCGCCGGGGTCACCACCAGCAGCGAGGGCAGCGGGTTGTCGTTGAGGGCGTCGATCGCCTCGCCCAGGCCGGCCTGGCGCAGCTCCTCCAGGCCCTGTTCGGGCGTGCGCACGGCCACGTTGGCCACGTCCGGGCGGTCGCGCAGTTCACCGGCCAGGCGCAGCGCGCCGGGGCCATCCACGTCGGCCTTCAGGAACACGTTGATGTCGCGCGACTGCTGCACGCTGCCGGCGAACTGCTTCAGGTTGTCCAGCGCAATGGACAGCCCCAGCGGCAGGGCCAGTGCCAGCGCCATGACCATGACGGTCAGCAGCGTGGCCCACGGCTTGCGGCAGGCGCGGCCAAGGCTGAACACCACGCTGTGGGTATGGTGCTGGATCCAGACGCCCAGCCGCGACGGCGCGGCCGCTTCGGTGTTTTCGTTCTTGGCCATGCCTTACTCCGCCAGGTCCTGCGGCGAGATGTCATCCACCAGCCGGCCGTGGTCCAGGATCAACACGCGCTTGCGCATGCGGCGCAGCAGCGGCAGGTCGTGGCTGACCACCAGCACGCTGGTGCCGCGCGAAGGCAGTTCAGCGAACAGGGCCATGATCTCGGCCGCCAGGGTGGGATCCAGGTTGCCGGTGGGTTCGTCGGCCACCAGCAGCTTGGGCTCGCCGACGATGGCGCGGGCAATGCCCACGCGCTGTTGCTCACCGGCAGACAGCTGCGACGGCAGCGCCTTCTCGCGGTGGCCCAGGCCCATGCGTTCCAGCACCGAGCGCACGCGCTTGGCAATGTCGGCCCGGCGCGTTCCGCGCAGGATCAAGGGCAAGGCCACGTTCTCGGCGATCGACCGGTCCATCAGCAGGCGATGGTCCTGGTAGACCGCGCCGACCGCACGACGGTGGCGCGGCACATCGCCGCCACGCACCTTCAACAGGTTGCGATCGTCGAACACCACCGCGCCGCGGCTGGGCCGTTCGTCCAGATGGATCAGCCGCAGCAGGGTGCTCTTGCCGGCGCCGGAATGGCCGGTGACGAACAGCATTTCGCCGGGAGCCACTTCGAAGCTGACATCGATCAGCGCCTCGTGGCCACCGGCGTACTGTTTGCTGACATTGTCAAAGCGCAGGACACTCATGCCCCGATTATGCAGGACCAACGCGGCGGATCGGTAGCGCCGGGCCATGCCCGGCGGATACTTCAATCTGCCGCTGCGCTCGCCGGGCATGGCCCGGCGCTACCCGCTGATCGGCTGCTGCCGCTGCGCTCGCCGGGCATGGCCCGGCGCTACCCGCTGATCGGCTGCGCCGATCAGCTGCCCGACAGCATGCGGCGGATCTTGCGGCCAATGCGGGTCAGGAACGAATCGCCGGTATCGGCGGCGGTACGCACCGGCTTGGCCACCACCTGCACCGGGGTGACCGGGCCGGCGGCGGTGTTCTGCACGCCCTCGGCACCCTCGACCGGACGGCCGTGGCGACGACGACGACGCTTGCGCGGCTTGTGCTCGCCATCAACGGCACCTTCCACTGCGCCTTCGGCACGCGGCGGACGGGGCGGACGCGGGGCCTGGGCCACCGCAGCGTCGGCACCGGCAGCCGACGCAGCCGCGCCCTGCTCGCCTTCCACGCGCGGCTTGCGCGGGCCACGCGAACGGCGCTCGCCGCTGCGCTCGCCATCACGCCCGCCACGGCCACCACCGCCACTGCCGGAACGGCCGCCACTGCGGCCACCGCCACGACGCTCTTCCTCGGCGGCGCGGGCTTCGCGCGCTTCACGGAAGATCTGGCCGACGCTCTCGTTCTCCTCGCCTTCCTCGCCAGCGGCCGGGGCCGGACGTTCCGGGCGCGGCAGCGGGGTCATCAGTTCCTTGGTGACCGGCTCGGACGGAATCTTCTGCTCGATGTAGGCCTCGATGTCCGGCAGGCCCATCGCATAGCGCTCGCAGGCGAAGCTGATCGCATCACCCTCTTCGCCCAGGCGCGCGGTACGGCCGATGCGGTGCACGTAATCTTCGGCGTCGAACGGCAGATCGTAGTTGTAGACGTACTTGATGCCGTCGATGTGCAGGCCGCGGGCGGCCACGTCGGTGGCCACCAGGATTTCCAGCTGGCCCTTCTGGAAGCGGTTGAGCAGGCTCTCACGCTTCTTCTGCGGCACGTCGCCGGACAGCACGCCCACGCGGTAGCCGGCCTTTTCCAGCGAACGCGCCACGCGCTCGACGAACACCTTGGTGTTGACGAAGACCATGGTGCGCGCGCCTTCGCTGCGCGACAGCAGGCCCAGCAGCAGCGGGATCTTTTCGTCGTCGGCCGGGAAGTAGATGCGCTGGCGCACGCGCGCAGCGGTGATGGTCTCGGCTTCGACCACCAGCTTCTGCGGCTCGTTCATGTGCTCGTAGGCCAGCTCCAGCACGCGGTGGCTGAGGGTGGCGCTGAACAGCAGGGTCTGCCGGGTGGTGCGCTCGGGCATGCGGCGCAGCAGGAAGCGGATGTCCTTGATGAAGCCCAGATCGAACATGCGGTCGGCTTCGTCCAGCACGCAGATCTCGCAGGCGTGCAGCGACACCACCTTGTGCTGCTTCACGTAGTCGATCAGGCGGCCCGGGGTGGCGATGATCACGTCCACGCCCTGCTGCAGCAGCTCGCGCTGCTTGTCGTAATCCACGCCGCCGTAGACCAGGGCGAAACGCAGGCCCAGGTCGGAACCGAACTTCACGGCATCCTTGTGGATCTGGATGGCCAGTTCGCGGGTCGGCGCCAGGATCAGCGCACGCGGGTCTTCCGGCTTGCGGTCGGCCAGGGCCGGGCGCGTCAGCAGGCGGTTTACGACAGCGACCAGGAAGGCCAGCGTCTTGCCGGTGCCGGTCTGGGCCTGGCCGGCAACGTCGCCACCGGGCAGCGCGACCGGCAGGGTCAGCGCCTGGATGGGGGTGCAGCGGGTGAATCCGGCTCCTTCAAGGCCCGCCTGCAGGGCCGGGTGCAGCTCGAAGGAGGAGAAGGTCAAATCGGTCAGCGGTTTGTCGCTCATGAGTCCGTCTTGGTATGGCCGCCGGCCCTATGGGGCGGCTGGCACTTCATCGTCTAGGGGCACCGTCGCAAACTGCGGCCCCTGCGGCGGGTTGGCAGGCTGGGACCACCCGGTCCGCACGCCGCACGATGCCTCAGTTTACCGCACTCGGGGCGGCAAACCGCCGCACCCGTCTCACCGCGCCAAGAGACGGACGGGAATACCCCCTCTTCACCCAGCCACACCGCACTTGAACGCCCATACCGGGGCGGGCTGGGCGGCCACGGCGGCATCCCCATATCAGGCCAGGACAGTGAAATCCGACACATACCGTCGTCGGACACGGTCACGATACGCTGGGTTCCAGCCAGCCTCTGTCCCCGCGCTGCGATAGGGGTACACTGCCGGCCGTGAGCGTCCAGGCATCCCGCCGAACGCACCGTGGTGGACCGCCACGAGGCAACGACGAGGGTCGCGCCACCGGGCATGGCCCAGTTCACCCACCTCCGGCCTGGCCGGGTGCAATCCAAGACGAGAAACCAAGATGAGCGACAAGGTTGTACACGTCGGCGATGCCGACTTCGATAGCGCAGTGCTGAATTCCAAGGAACCGGTGCTGGTCGATTTCTGGGCCGAGTGGTGTGGCCCGTGCAAGATGATCGCCCCGGCGCTGGACGAGCTGGCCGACGCCTACCAGGGCCGCGCCAAGATCGCCAAGGTCAACGTGGACAACAACCGTGCGCTGGCCGCCAAGTACCACGTGCGCTCCATCCCCTACCTGGTCGTGTTCAAGGACGGCGAGAAGGTGGGCGAGCAGATCGGTGCCGTCGGCAAGGCCCAGCTGGCTGGCCTGCTGGACAAGGCGCTGGCCTGATCCTGTTGTTCCACGGCAGCCGCTGACCGCGGCTGCCGCTGGGCGCCCCGCGCCCGCATGAATGCCATTCCCGGTGACCCTTGCAAGGCGCCGCGGGCCGATGATAGTGTCGGCATATCCGGCCGCGTTCGCGTGCCGCACCCTCTGGACGCAGTTTCTTCCAGACCCATTCCCAACGTTCGCCGCCCCAGCCGGGCGCTCGCACCTTCAAGCGAGGAATAACGCTCTTGTCCGATCACACTTCCGAAACCGGCAGCGCCGATGCGCCCGCCGAAAAGCGCGTGCGCAAGCCCCGCGTGAGCAAGGCCGCCGCTCCGGCAGCCGCCGAAACCAGCGCTGCCCCCGCGCAGCCGACCCTGCCGCTGGCAGCCGCGCCCGAAGCGCCGGCACCGGCCGCAGCCGCCCCCGCGCCGAGCGCGCCCGCCGCTGAAGCCCCCGCCTCCGGCGGCGGTGACGCCGGCGAAGGCCGCGAATCCGGCCAGCCGCGCCAGCAGAACCACCAGGGTGGTCAGGGTGGCGGCCAGAACCAAGGCCAGAACAACAACCCGTACAACCAGAACGGCCAGCAGGGCCAGGGCAACCGCCGCGACCGCTTCCGCAACCGTCGCGACCGTGACCGCAACCGCGGTGGCCGCGATGACGGCATGCCGCAGGACGGCGGCGAGCAGCAGCCCTTCGTGCCGCGCCCGCACGCCAACGTGCCGGAAGGCTTCCCGGTCTATTCGCTGAGCGACCTCAAGCGCATGCCGGCGCAGAAGCTGCTGGAAATCGCCGAGCAGCTGCAGATCTCCGAAGGCGTCGCCCGCGCCCGCAAGCAGGACGTGATCTTCGCCCTGCTGAAGGTGCTGACCCGCCACGGTGACGGCGTCGCCGCCGACGGCGTGCTGGAAATCCTGCCCGACGGTTTCGGCTTCCTGCGCGCCGCCGAGGCCAGCTACCTGGCCGGCCCGGACGACACCTACATCTCGCCCAGCCAGATCCGCCGCTTCAACCTGCGCACCGGCGACCACATCTCCGGCCGCATCCGCTTCCCGAAGGACGGCGAGCGCTACTTCGCACTGAACATCGTCGACACCATCAATGGTGAGCCGATCGAAGCGTCGAAGAACAAGGTGCTGTTCGAGAACCTGACCCCGCTGTTCCCGCGCCGCCGCTTCACCCTGGAGCGCGGCAACGGTTCGTCCGAAGACATCACCGGCCGCATCCTCGACCTGATGGCGCCGCAGGGCAAGGGCCAGCGCTCGCTCATCGTTTCGCAGCCGAAGGCTGGTAAGACGATGATGATGCAGCAGGTGGCCACGGCCATCACCACCAATCATCCGGACGTGCACCTGATCGTGCTGCTGATCGACGAGCGCCCGGAAGAAGTGACCGAAATGCAGCGCACCGTGCGCGGCGAGGTCATCAGCTCGACCTTCGACGAACCGGCCGCGCGCCACGTGCAGGTGGCGGAAATGGTGATCGAGCGCGCCAAGCGTCTGGTCGAACACAAGAAGGACGTGGTGATCCTGCTGGATTCGATCACCCGCCTGGCGCGCGCCTACAACAACGTAGTGCCGAGCTCGGGCAAGGTACTGACCGGTGGTGTGGACGCCAACGCCCTGCACCGCCCGAAGCGCTTCTTCGGTGCCGCACGCAACGTGGAAGAAGGCGGCAGCCTGACCATCATCGCCACCGCGCTGGTCGACACCGGCTCGAAGATGGACGAGGTGATCTACGAAGAGTTCAAGGGCACCGGCAACAGCGAAGTGCACCTGAGCCGCCGCATCGCTGAAAAGCGCGTGTTCCCGGCCATCGACATCAACCGTTCGGGCACCCGCCGCGAAGACCTGCTGATCGAACCGGAACTGCTGCAGAAGATCTGGATCCTGCGCAAGCTGCTGCATCCGATGGATGAAATGGCCGCGATGGAATTCCTGCTGGACAAGATGAAGAACACCAAGTCCAACGACGAGTTCTTCGGTTCCATGAAGCGCTAAGAGAAAGCCCCGCAGTGCGGGGCTTTTTTTTGCATCCGGGAGGGCCCCCATCCACGCATGGCGTGGATCTACTGGCGTGCCTTTGCGCATCCACGCATGGCGTGGATCTACTGGCAGCGCCGGGCCATGCCCGGCGGCATGCGTCTACGCGCAGACCTCGCGCGGGTCCAGGCCCAGGTCGCGGCAGATGCGGTCGTGGGCCAGGCCGGCACAGCGCAACGTGCCACCCAGCATTTCACTGAGCATGCTGCTGCCGCGGTAGGCCAGGTAGCACCACGGCTCCACCGGAACCTGCCCGCCCTGCGCCTTCATCACCACACGCGCTTCCTCCCACGCACCGCTGAAGTACAGCGCCAGCGCGAACTGGCTCAGGTGGCGGCGTTCGCGCAGCGACGTGCGCCCGGCCAGCGCGCGCTCCAGCCCGTCCGGCTGCACATCCAGCCAGTCCAGCAGTGCCTTGCGCACCAGATCGGCCAGCCCGGGCACATTGCCCGCGCGCACCACGCCGACGATCTCCAGCGGCGCACTGCACTCATCCACCCACGTTTCGGCCCATTCCACCACGTGCCAGGCGATGACGGTATGCGCATCGCGGCCACGCGGTGCATGCGCGCTGACCCAGCGCAGGTAGGCCCACATTTCCTCGTCGCTGCCGTCCCACTTGCCCATGCTGGCCTTGGCCAGCATATGCACCGACGGCGCGTGGAAGGGAGCCATCGCCATCACCTGTGCGAAGCGATCGCTACGCGCATCACGTTCGATGCCACACACCACATCGCAATGCAGCAGCCCGTAGAACGCCAGCGCCGGTGCATCGGTGCGCGCGGCCAGTGCCTTGAACCGCGTCTGCGCGGCCTGGAACTTCAGCGGAAACGCGCGCCTGCGCGCCGCGGGAATGTCGTCGTAGTAATCCTCGCCGCGTACGCGCCACGCTTCCCCCAGTTCGGCGAAGGCCATCAGCAGCGTTGCATCGGCGGAGTCGGGTTCGGCGGCGAGCCACTGCGCGGCAATCGCCATGGCGCTCTTCTGTTCGCCCAGACAGGCATAGAAGTTCACCTGGTCGCCTTCATGCACCGCGGCCATGCTGGCCGAGGCCGCTGCGTAGGCGCCGTCGCGCACCTGCTGCAGCAGGTGCTGCGCTTCGCTGACAAGCCTGACATTGACGGTGGTGGCGTACGGCTGCAGCCGGACGCTTTGCAACAAGCGGCGCATGGATATCCCTATCGTCGTTGCGTGCCGGCCTGGCGCGCGGCTGCGTAGTGTAGAACGCAACAGACGACGGATGAATGACCCTCGTCACGCTGTGGACAGCGCCGCGGGATCCAGGCCCAGATCACGACAGACCCGGTCATGCACGCGTCGAGCACGACGCCGGGGGGAACTCAGGGCATGCAACAGTATCGGCAGGGTCGCGACGAAGTTCTCCCAGTCATCGCACTGCAGTTGAGCACCCAGTACCGAGAGCAGCATCCGTGCTTCTTCATTGGCGCCAGCGAAGTACGCGGCCAGCGCGAACTTTTCCAGGCACACGAACGTGTAGTCGTCACGGCGGTCGCGCCCGATCTCTGCCAGTCGCGATGCAAGCGTGGCCGGCGTTGCATCTGCCCAGCGCAGGATTGCGCGTCGAATCCAGGCCGCGGTCGCCTGATCCGCCAGATGCCCGACCACCCGTCGGGGGGTGAACAGTTCCTCTGAGAGGGTGAATGCATCATCCAGCACCGCATCTGCTGCCACCACATGGGCACTGCTGCCCGCTGGTGCATGTTCCAGCACCCAGTTGGCGAAGTGGATGTGCTGATCGTCCTGCCCACCCCACCGGGGCCATGTGCCGCGGGCATACTGGCGGATGGCCGGCCCATGGAAATGCCCCCCAGCGAGGGTTTCATTCAACCAGGCATCGCGCTGTCCTTCACCGATGCCGATCACCACATCGCAATGGATCAGACCCGCCAGCGCCATCGGGCAGCCGGGGTGCTGATCGATGATCTGCTGGAACTTCGCATAGGCCTTGGCCATGATTTTGGGATAGCGTCGCCTGCGCAGGAGCGGGATGGCGCTGACATAGGTTTCTCCACGGACCGCCCAAGCGTCGCAGATATCCGTGTACGCCGAGATCAGCGGCGGATGCCGCGATGCCGGGCGCGCCGCCGCCCACGCAGCCAGCCAGCGCGGCATCTCCCGCTCACGGCATGCCCGCCATATCAGGTGCTCGTACATGTCTTCGCCCAGGCCGGACAGCCGCACGTCGACAGCGGCAAAACGGCCCGCCCGCAACTGCTCCCGCAACCAGGCAACATGCGGTTCGATGAAGTGGGAACGATGGGTCGCGCAGGGCAGGACCCGCATTGCGCTCAGCAGGCGTCTCATGATGGCAGCCCTATCCAAAACGGTGATCCTGCAAGCCCGAGCTCGCGCATGGCCATGCAACAAGTTGCAATTGTCGGCAGCACCCGACCTGGCAGGGACCGCGCGGCGGCCAGGGTTTAACCCCGCCGCCGGCGAATATGGCCATAATGGCGATTCCCCCACCCTTCGCGCCGGCAGCGACTGTTCGCGCCGCGCGCCGCTGCCCCATGCCACCGATCTCCAACCGCCTGAACCTGGGCAAGCTGATTCTTGCGCTGGCCCTGCTGAGTACGCTCATTGCATTGGCCAATACGCTGCTGGCCAGCTACCGCGTGCAGCGCGACCAACTGGTGGGCAATACCCTGGAAGCCAACCGCGTCTACACCAGCAAGCTGGCCGAGACGACCCAGACCTTCCTGTTGTCCGCACAGCAGCAGCTGGCCTACGCGGCAACGCGGCTGGGTGAAACCGGCCTGGAGCCGGAGCAGGCGCAGCGCGAGGCCAGCCGCCTGCAGCTGCAGTCCAGCAGCTTCAACTCTTCGCTGGTGGTGAACGTGGATGGCCGGGTCATCGCCACCTCGCCACAGACCCTGCAGCTGCAGGGCGAAGTGTTGAAGAGCGTGGGCAGCCAGATGGCCCTGGCACGGCGCCAGCCGCTGATCAGCGATCCCTACCAGTCGGCCACCGGCAAGCTCCTGATCTCGCTGTCGCACCCCGTCTTCGATCGCCAGGGCACCTACCTGGGCTATGTCAGTGGCACCCTGTACCTGCGCCAGCGCAGCGCCCTGCACACGCTGCTGGGCAAGCACTATTACCGCGATGGCTCGTACCTGTACGTGGTCGACCACAACGGCCGCATCATCTACCACAACGATCCGAAGGAAGTGGGCACCTACGCGCTGGACAACCCAGCGGTGAAGGCGGTGATGCGCGGTCGTTCCGGCAGCCAGCAGCTGGTCAACAACCATGGCGTGGCCCAGCTGTCCGGCTATGCGCCGGTACCCGCCACCGGTTGGGGCATCATCGCCCAGCGCCCCACCGAAGCAACGCTGCAGCCGCTGTCGCGCCTGATGACCTCGGTCATCTGGAACGCCATTCCGCTGGGCGTGTTGTCGCTGCTGATCACCTGGTGGTTCGCGCGGCGCATCTCGATGCCCTTGTGGCAGCTGGCGCGCAACGTGCAGGAAGGCGAGGACACCGGCAACGCGATCAACCACGTGACCGGCATCCGTGCCTGGTACTTCGAAGTGGCGCAGTTGAAGCAGGCGGTGCTGTACAGCTTCAACGCCCTGCAGGACCGCATCGGTTCGCTGAACCGCGCCAGCCGCACCGACCCGCTGACCGGGCTGCTGAACCGCCGCGGCCTGCAGCATGCGCTGGAAGTGCTGCAGGCGCAGGGCGCGCCGTTTGCGATCGTGGCGCTGGACATCGACCGCTTCAAGTCGATCAACGATACCCATGGCCACGATGTGGGCGATGCAGCCATCGTGCATATCGCCGAACAGATGCGCCGCCATTCGCGCGACACCGACGTGCTGTGCCGTGCCGGCGGCGAAGAGTTCCTGCTGTTGCTGCCCGGCATTGGCACCGACGCGGCCAGCCATGCCGCCGAACGCCTGCGCCGGCACATCGCCGACGAGCCGTTCGCACCGGTCGGCACCATCACCGTCTCGCTGGGCGTGGCCCATTTCCCCAGCTTCCACGCCGATGTGGAACAGGCGCTGCGGCTGGCCGACAAGGCCCTGTACCTGGCCAAGGAACAGGGCCGCAACCGGGTGGTGGTGTACCCGCACGCGGACTGAGCGTGCGGGCGCGCCCGCCGTCGCCTCAGCCCAGCGGGGTCAACAGGCGCGGGCCGTCATTGCGGCCGACCATGTAGACGCCGCCTTCGGGCAGCAGGTCGGTGCCGGTGGCTTTCTCGTCTTCGCCGGTCTTCCACGGCGCCTTCTGGCGCGGACCGGGGATATAGGCTGACCAGCGGCCGTAACGCGTTTCCCTGGGTTCGAACGTGTAGTTGACCGGCACCCGCAGGGTCCAGAACTCGCGGTCCTTGTCCTCGCCGGTGGTCGGCGGGTTGAAGATCCAGCCACGGGCCGCGCTGACGCTCGTCTTGGCGAACGCGTCACGCAGCATCTGCATGGTGCGTTCGGGTGCAACCACGGTCAGGTTGGTCTGCTCGGCGATCACGTCGGCAACCTTGCCATCGCGCCCCACCCTGAGCAGCAGCATCACCTGGCCCTGGCCACGGATCGCCGCAGCAGTGGCAGGAAACGCCGGCGCCCGCATCCGCACCGCGGTGACATCGTTGGTGTCCTTCGCGGGGGCATCGGGCGACTTGCCGAAATGCGCGTCCGCCAGCCGCACCTGCATCGTGCCGTCGGCCAGGTTGGAGGCCAGCAGGCGCAGCTGGACATAGGTGCGCGCAGCCACGGGCTTGCCATCGACCTGACCCGGCTCGAAGCGCCACGACTTCACGGCGCCATCCACCATCGCCGCCACGTCAACGGCGACCTTTTCACGATGATCCAGCTGGAAGCCTTCGACCTGGCCTTCGCGTCCGATGTCGATGACGCCACTGAGCGTCATGCTGGCTTCGGCCTGCTTGCGTACCTGCCGCGCGTTCTGCGCTTCGGCGGTATCGATGCTGGCCGCACCGCCGCCAAGGGCCAGCGCCAGGGCCAGGAAAAGAGATGAACGCATCACTGCCACTCCTTGTGCATGAGGCCAACAGCCTACCCCATCGCCTACCGCCACTCCAAGGTTCAGGCCAGCCGGTGCGCGCCTGCATACGGCGGTGTATCCGGGTAGTCGCCGGCGGCGAAACGGGCCTGCAGCCCTTGCCACCACGCGGGATCGAACAGATGCCGGTAGTGCTCGCGCACCGCGGCCAGCTCCTGCGCCGGCAACCCCATGAACGGGCCGAAACGCTCGGGAAAAACGTCACGCGGCCCGACATGGAACCAGGGCTCGTCGGCCATCGCCTCTTCCGGTGAACGTGGCTGCGGCCAGGCGCGGAACACGCATTCGCTGACCAGGCACAGCTCGTCGTAGTCGTAGAACACCGCGCGCCCATGCCGCGATACACCGAAGTTCTTCGGCAGCATGTCGCCCGGGAAGATGTTGTTGCGGGCCATGTCGGTGATCGCCTGCGCGTAATCCAGCACCGCTGCGCGCACGGCGTCCCCGCTCTGTTCGCGCAGGTACAGATTCAACGGACGGAACCGACGCTGCACGTAGCACAGCGCGATCTCGATCTCATCGCCATCTGCGCGCACGCTCTGCGCGCACTGCTGCAGCAGCTCGTCCAGCAGCGCAGGGGCAAACCGCGCCCGCGGAAAGCGCAGATGGCGATAGGGCTGCGCGTCCAACAGGCGACCCACGCGGTCCAGGTTGAACACCAGCGCGTACTTCTCTTCCACCTGCTGCCGCGACATCGCCTTGGGCCAGGCGAAGCGGTCGCGGATCAGTTTGAACACCAGCGGGTAGCTGGGCAGGGTGAACACCGCCATGACCATGCCCGGCGTGCCCTCGGCGTGTACCAGCTGTTCATTGCCGTGTTCAGTGAAGTGGCGGAAGAAGGTCCGGTAGCGCTCGGTCTTGCCCTGTTTGGCACGGCCCAGCACGGTGTACAGCTCATCGATGGGCTTGCCCGGCAGCAGACTGCGCAGGAACACCACCGCATCGCCCACGGTGGCCAGGTCTGCCTGGAAGTAGCTGCGCGACACACCGAACAGATGCGCCACATCGCGGCGGCGGGTCAGCACCGCGTCGGCACGCAGGCCGCCCGCGTCGTTCACCAGTGCGATCACGCAGGGCGAGAAGCGATGTTCGCCAAACACGCGACCGACCAGATAGGCGCGGCGCTCGCGGTAGAAGACCGTATCGAGCAGTTCGATGCTGCGCACCGGGGTATCGCCCCAATGGGCCAGGTCGTCCTGCAGGCGCACCGCAATGGCGGCGGCGCAGCGCAGCTGGTGGGCATACGGCACGTCGAAGCGATAGTCGGCCAGCACCCGTTGCAGGGCTTCCACCGGACGCGTGGCTGACACCGCGTAGGTGTGCCGGGCCACCGGGTGGGTGATCGCATCGGACGGCTCGACATCGAAGGCAATGAACTCCACGGCCGGGTCCACGCCACGGGTGGCGAACAGGCGCCGCGACAGCGTGTTGTAGAACGTCTTGAACAGCTCGGCGTCGATCAGCCCCTGCAGCCGTGCGCTGAAATGTGCGTGCACCTGCAGCCACAGCGCGCGCTCGCCGATGCTGTCGCCGGCCAGCCGCCGCAGCGAGTCCATGCACGCGGCGATGCACAGGTCGTACAGGGCGATGCGCTCCACTGCGTCCTGGCGCGCACCGGTCCAATCGCGTTGCTCGAAGCGGCTGCGCGCACGCGCGGTGATGGCGGCGAAGCGTGCGTGGTAATCCTCGAAACCGGCGGCGATGGCCTGGGCGAGGCGCAGGGGCAGTTCCGGCGGAAGGTCGAGGGCGGCCATGGGCCCACCATACGCCGGCGTGGGGTGGGTTGTGTAGAGTCGAGCGCGGCGGCTGCTTTTCCGTAGAGTCGAGCTTGCTCGACTGCTTTGGGCAAGAGCAGTCGAGCAAGCTCGACTCTACGAAGGGCCAGAGCAAACCAGTCGAGCAAGCTCGACTCTACGAAAGCTGGCGGTCAGATCGCCAGTTCGGTTTCCACGTCCTGCACCTTGCGCCGGGCCAGTGCCAGGTTGCTCTTGGTCCGGTCCAGCACGATGTAGAAGAACAGGCCTTTCTTCTTCGCCACCGGACGCATGATGTGGTACGCCTTGCCCAGCGAGATCAGGATGTCCTCGATGCTGTCATTGAGATTCAGCGAGGCAGCGGTCTTCATCTTGGCGCGGATCACTTCGGTGTTGCCGGCGGCCGCCACCTCCATGTCCATGCCGGTGCCGGCCTCGCCCAGCAGCATGCCGCTCTCGTAATCGACCAGTGCCACGGCCTGTGCGCCGTCGATCCCCATCAATGCATTCAGCGATTCAGTCAGTCCAGCCACGTGCGCACCCCTTTTCGATGTAGGTTCGAGCCCCTCGTTCCCCTGCGGCCGGGCTCACGGTCCGCCGAGTTCGGCCAGGATCGCCCGGCCACATTCCCTGCTCTGCCACAGCACCTGGCCGATCACGCTGCGCTGGTCGCACGCCGCCATCAGCAGCAGCGGCGCGCGTCCTTCGGCGGTGATCGCCAGCATCAGCACCTTGCCGCCTGCCGCCTCCAGCATCAGCGTCTGCAGCTCACCCAGTGCCAGTTCGCGACCCACCGCACCGGCCAGCGCCAGCATCGCGCTGGTCATCGCCGCCAGGCGTTCGCCACGCCCTTCGGCACCGGCGCTGACCACGGCAAAACCATCCACGCTGCCCAGCACCACCGCCCGCACGCCTTCCACGCGTTGGCGCAGGTCGTGCAACAGCGGTTGCAGGCGTGCACGTTGTCGTTCGTCCGGCAGCAGCGCCGGCTGTCCGTCAGCCATGCGCGGCCACCAGGGCATGGGCTTCCATTTCACTCATCAACAGATCCATCAGCATCAGTCCCTGCTCGCGGTCGCGCGCATCCAACGGCAGCAGCGGCAATGGCTGTCCGTCCAGCACGGCATGTTCACTCCAGGCGTCCAGCACCGCCGTCGGCGCCTGGTCCAGATGGGTGACCGCCACCACCAGCGCCAGCGTGCCCGCGAAGGGCTGCAGCGCCTGCAGGTAGGTATCGAGTTCGGCCGCCACACCCGCACGGCGGGCATCGATCAGCAGCACCGCGCCGCGTGCGCCCTGCAGCAGGATCGGCCACAGGAAGTCGAAGCGCTGCTGGCCGGGCGTGCCGTACAGGCGCAGGCGCTCGCCATTGGGCAGGTCGATATCGGCGTAATCCAGCGCGACCGTGGTGGATGCTTTGTCTGCCCCCGTGCGATCACTGTTGGCGACGTCGGTGTCGACCACGGCACCGGCAGCGATGCTGCGCACCAGTGTCGACTTGCCGCTGCCCATACCGCCCAGCACAACGACCTTGTGCTCACGCATGGCGCTCGTTCCCGCGCAGGCTGCGCCACAGGCGTGCCAACAGACCGGTGTCGCCTGCCGCGGTGCGCGGGGCCAGCGGCGCGGTGGCAGCGGCCGGCTGCAACTGCGCATAGCCGCACAGATAGGCGGCATGCACGAAGTCACGCACCGCAGTAGCAGGAAGATCCAGCAGCATCGCGCACTCTTCCACCGTGCTGGCGCGCTTGAGCAGCAGCGAGCACAGACGGAAGGCGTCGTGGTCGTGGCCCAGCACGCGGAAGTCCGGCCAGCGCAGCAGTTTCACCGTGGTGACGCGCAGGCGTTCATCCAGCGCCTGCCAATGCGGGCTGCGCTGCGCCCATTGCCAGAGCAGCGGGCGCAGCGGTTGCCGCGCGCGGGTGCCGGCCAGGGCCTGCAGCTGCGCGCCGGTCAACGCATCCAGATGCAACTGCTCGAAGCCGTGGGCCAACTGTTCCACCAGCACCGCAGGCGGCTCGCGCAGCAGCACGGCCTGGTCCTGTTCGATATCCATCAGCAGCACCGGTTCCCCGCCCAACCCCAGCAGTGCCTGGCCCTGGCGCAGCGGCAGTCGCTCGCGCAGCAGGCGGGTGATGGCATGGGCACCGTCGGCCAGGCGCACCGGCGTGGGTTCGACTGCACGCTGCATGCCGCGCAGGGCATGGCCGATGGCGCCGTCATCCAGTACATCCTGGCCACCATCGCCGCGGCGCAGCTGCCCACCCGTGCTTTCGATCCAGCATTGCAGGCGGGGCCGCTGCTGGCGCATGCGCAGCGCCGCGTTGCGCAGCGCCGGCGTATCGCGGATCACCAGCAGATCGCAGTCATCCAGATCCTGGCTGCGGCGGATCTGCCCGGCAGGCAGCGCCGACGCCACCCGCAAGCGCTGCAGCAGCGCTTGTTCGCCCTGGATATCGGTTCCCACCACCAGTACGCGCGCCATCCGAGTTCCCCGGCAACCGCCTCCCCGGCGGTTTCGCAGGCCAAGGCTAGGACAAGTGAGACACGGCCGGCCGTGACCCATTGCTCAGATTGCAGCGCGTGGTGAAAGGGCACACAGCGGTTCTGCGACGGCGATCGGGGGCAAGTTTCATGCCGTTTTGACGATGATGGGGAATGGGGTCAGAGCCCTCTGCTTCGCAGAGGGATCCGACCCCAGGCGACAAGGGGTCAGATCCCTTCTGCGTGCAGAAGGGCTCTGACCCCATCGCCGCAGGCAAAAAGAAACCCGCGCCGAAGCGCGGGTTCCGTTTCCACAACCGGGCGGCGCTGGATCAGCCGCGCAGCTGTTCCAGCGCAGCATTCAGGGTGGCGCTCGGGCGCATGGCCTGGCTGGCCTTGGCCACGTCCGGGCGGTAGTAGCCGCCGATATCCACGGCCTTGCCCTGCACCGCCACCAGCTCGTCAACGATCTTCTGCTCGTTGTCGGTCAGTGCCTTGGCCAGCGGAGCGAAGCGCGCCTTCAGTGCGGCATCGTCGTTCTGGGTCGCCAGCGCCTGCGCCCAGTACAGGGCGATGTAGAAGTGGCTGCCACGGTTGTCGATGCCACCGAGCTTGCGCGACGGCGACTTGTCGTTGTCCAGGAACTGGCCGTTGGCTTCGTCCAGCGCCTTGGCCAGCACGCGGGCGGCGGCGTTGTCGTAGCGGTTGCCCAGGTGTTCCAGCGACGCGGCCAGGGCCAGGAATTCACCCAGCGAATCCCAGCGCAGGTAGTCCTCTTCCACGAACTGCTGCACGTGCTTGGGGGCCGAACCACCGGCGCCGGTCTCGAACAGACCACCACCGGCCATCAGCGGCACGATCGACAGCATCTTGGCGCTGGTGCCCAGTTCCATGATCGGGAACAGGTCGGTCAGGTAGTCACGCAGCACGTTGCCGGTGACCGAGATGGTGTCCTCGCCCTTGCGGATGCGATCCAGCGAGAACGCGGTGGCTTCCACCGGCGGCAGGATGCGGATGTCCAGACCGTTGGTGTCGTGGTCCTTCAGGTACTTCTCGACCTTGGCGATCACCTGCGCGTCGTGGGCGCGGGCAGCATCGAGCCAGAACACCGCCGGGGTGCTGCTCAGGCGCGCACGCTCGACGGCCAGCTTCACCCAATCCTGGATCGGCGCGTCCTTGGTCTGGCACATGCGCCAGATGTCACCGGCTTCCACCGCGTGTTCGAACACCACGTTGCCGGCATCGTCGGTGACCTTGACCACGCCGTCGGCGGCGATCTGGAAGGTCTTGTCGTGCGAGCCGTACTCTTCGGCCTTCTGCGCCATCAGGCCGACGTTCGGCACCGAACCCATGGTGGCCGGGTCGAAGGCACCGTGGGTGCGGCAGTCGTCGATGACGGCCTGGTACACGCCGGCGTAGCAGCGGTCCGGAATGATCGCCTTGGTGTCCTGCAGCTTGCCCTCGGCATTCCACATCTTGCCCGAGTCGCGGATCATCGCCGGCATCGAGGCGTCGACGATCACGTCGCTGGGCACGTGCAGGTTGGTGATGCCCTTGTCCGAGTTGACCATGGCCAGGCCCGGACGCTGTGCGTACTCGGCCTTCAGATCGGCCTCGATGGCGGCGCGGGTGGCTTCCGGCAGCGACGGCAGGCGCGCGGCCAGGTCACCGATGCCGTTGTTGGCATCGAAGCCGGCCTGCTTGATGGCATCGGCGTGCTTGGCCAGCACGTCCTTGTAGAACTCATTGACCACCACGCCGAACATGATCGGGTCGGAGACCTTCATCATGGTGGCCTTCAGGTGCAGCGAGAACAGCACGCCCTGCGCCTTGGCATCTTCGATCTGGGCAGCGATGAAGCTGGCCAGCGCCTTGCGGCTCATCACCGCGGCATCGACGATCTCGCCGGCCTTGACCGCGGTCTTTTCCTTCAGCACGACGGCGCTGCCGTCCTTGCCGTGGAAGGTGATCTTCAGCGAACCGGCGCTGGCCAGGGTGGCCGACTTCTCGCTGCCGTAGAAATCACCGGCCGCCATGTGCGAAACGTGCGACTTCGAATCGGACGCCCAGGCGCCCATGCGGTGCGGGTGCTTGCGGGCATAGTTCTTCACCGACAGCGGCGCGCGACGGTCGGAATTGCCTTCGCGCAGCACCGGGTTCACCGCGCTGCCCTTGACCTTGTCGTAGCGCGCCTTGTAGTCGCGCTGCTGGTCGTCAGCCGGGCTTTCCGGGTAATCCGGCAGCGGATAGCCCTGGTCCTGCAGTTCCTTGATGGCCGCCTTCAGCTGCGGCACCGAGGCGGAAATGTTCGGCAGCTTGATGATGTTGGCGTCCGGGGTGGTCGCCAGCTGGCCCAGCTCGGCCAGGTCGTCGCTGACCTTCTGCGCATCGCTCAGCAGTTCGGGGAACTGCGACAGGATGCGGCCGGACAGCGAGATGTCACGGGTCTCCACCACGATGCCAGCGGTGGCGGTATAGGCGTCGATGATCGGCAGCAGCGACTGGGTCGCCAGGAACGGTGCTTCGTCGGTCAGCGTATAGAGGATCTTGGACATGGGGGACTTGGACTCTGTAGCAGTTCTCAGGGGAAGGCCGGCGCCAGCGCCGGGCCACGTGCAACCGTGTCACTTTCCCTCGTCGCCGTCAGGGTGGGCGCGCGCCGGGGAAACCCCTGCATTGTCGCGTTTTCAGCCGCGCGGGGCAAAGCCATGCCATACGCCCGCGTATCCCACCGGAAAAGGCCGCGTGCCAGCGACGTCAACGACGTGGGAGCATGCTCACCTGGCTGGAGGATGCGTTATTGCGATCGGCGGCAATCCACTCGGCCAACCGACGCCCCCACTCTGCCTGCCTGGGACAAACCCGCGTCTGCTCGGTACGGCTTACCTCGAAACGACAGAGGCGGAACCCACCCAATGTCCTTACCAGATCTTCCTGCTGGGATTCATCACCCACTTCACCACTGAGGTGCAGGGACATGTCGGATTCGCGCCGGGACGTGATGTACACGTCGTAGTGCGTGATCAGTCCGACTGTCTGGCGGAACCCCTCCAATCGATAGCCACCGCTCCCCCACTCAACGTCGGGAGAAGCCGTCGATGCAGGGCGCTCGGGCGCATCGCCCTCGTAGATCGTCAGAATTCTCTGCCCGTCGCGTTCAACCGCATGCAGGCTGAAGTCGGCAGGCACGGAATGCTTCGCCGATGTGCCATTGGGCAGGCGTAGACAGGCGCCGTGAAGGAAGTGATCGCAGCTGTAGGCCCAAAGATTGCGATCCTGCGCAGCGGCTTCAGCGGCATGGAACAACAGGGAGAACGCCAGGCACCAGACACCGCGCATCATTTCATTTCTCCTGCCTGTGGATGTTTGATCCAGAGTCGATCATTCCATTGATCACATGATCATCCACCACAGCTCGCTTCTCTTCCAGCCAGAGGCATTCGGCCCGTTGGCGCAGTGGGTGCCAGAAACAAAAAAGACGCAGCCTCGCGGCTGCGTCCATCGTGAGTCCAACCGGGAGAGAGTCGGCGGGACTTACTTGACCTCGAACTCCTGCGGCGTTCCTGCCGCCTTACCATCAACCATGACTTCGGCGCGGTACTTGCCGGCCGGCCAGCCATTGGCATTCTTGAACGTGATGTTGGTGGTTTCGGCACCACTGGTATTGAGGGTCGCGCTCTGCTCGCCTGCCACCTGGCCATCCTGGAAGGTCAGCTTGGCGCCCACGTTGACGTTGCTGGCCGCGCCATCGGTCTTCACCGACACTACGACGTCATCCTTCGGGGCGAACAGGGCGGCGGTGGCCACCGATTTGTCCGCAGCGGCGCTCTTGCCCACGGTCACCGAGGACACGGCAACCGCGCTTGCGGCCGCCATCGGCGGCGGTGCACCCGTCATCGGCGCCGGTGCCGGCTCTGCCGGTGCGGTGGCGGCCGGAGCGGCGTTGGTATCGGTGGATTCTTCTTTCTTCTTGCAGCCCACCAGGGCAACACTGCCCAGCAGGGCGGCCATCAGGGCATTCTGAAGCGGCGTGGTCTTGATCATTCGTGGTTTCTCCCAGGCATGTTCGGATAGCGTTCGTGGGCCGGTTGCGGGGCCGGCTTACTTCGGCGGCAGCTTCAGGGTCTGGCCCGGGAAAATCTTGTCCGGGTCGTCAAGCACATCGCGGTTGGCCTCGAAGATCTTCTTCCAGGCATTGGCATCGCCCAGGTGCTGCTTGGCGATCTTCGACAGCGAATCTCCCTTCTGCACGGTGTAGGTGCCGCCGCTGACGACGTCAGCAGTGCTGTCCACCGATGCGCTTACGCCGGAAAAGTCCGCCTTGTGAACCTGTTGGGCGGTACTGTCGACGCTGGCGCTTACGCCGGAGAAATCGGCCTTCTTCTCGGTACTCATCCACACACTCCCGTCTGCATGACTACGTGTTACGCACGGTGCCACGACGGTTGTTAAATGGGGATGGTGCAGATGTGAAGCCGCCCCCGGGGGCGGCTGAACAATCGGGGCGGATGGGCGTGTGGAAGCCCGCCGGGCGTGGCCCGGCGCTACCGGTCAGCGCCTTCGGCGGTTACTGGCGCAGTTCGCGGTAGGTCTCAGCCGGGGCTGCGATACCCGGGCTGGCACGCCACGGGTTGATGTCCAGGCCGCCGCGGCGGGTGTAGCGCGCTTCCACTTCCAGCCACTGCGGCCGGCAGCGCGCCGATACCTCGCTGAAAATGCGTTCGACGCACTGCTCGTGGAACTCGGCGTGCTCGCGGTAGCTGACCAGGTACCGCAGCAGGCCGGCGCGGTCGATCTTCGGGCCACGATAGCGCAGGCTGACGGTCGCCCAGTCCGGCTGGCCCGTCACCGGGCAGTTGGACTTCAGCAGCGCCGAGACCAGCGTCTCTTCGACCACCTCGGCATCGTCGGCGGCAAGGAAATCCGCCTGCGGCGGACCGTAGCAGGCGATCTCCACCTCCAGCCCATCGATGGAGTCGCCCAGCGGCGCCTCGCGCAGCGGCGGCAGGCCGAACGCCACCTCGACCGGTGCGCCGGCACACGCGGAAAGATCGGCGACCAGGCGCTCGCGCAGGGCCTGCGCACTGTCGATGCGGGTGCTGTTGAGGGAGTTCAGGTACAGCTTGAACGACTTCGATTCGATCAGGCGCGGCGAGGTGCACGGCACCTGCACCGTGGCCACGGCGACCTGAGGCTTGCCACGCGGATCGAGCCAGCTCAGCTCGAAGGCATGCCAGCGGTCGTGGCCGACGAACGGCAGCGCGGCGTCGTCCAGGCCGATTTCCGTACGGGCGCCGATGCGCGGGATGGGAAACAGCAGGCCGGGATCGTACTGCGACGGGTAACTGACCTCGCGACCGAGGCTGGAATCCTGGGGGGTGTTCATGCTGCGCATTGTATCGCGCGGAGGGCGCGCCTTCGGCCGGGCCGGCCAACGGCGGGGCCCCTCCGTGGTGGTTAAGAGCAGGATCTCGGGGTTGGCCGGGAGGGTGGGTTGGCTGGGGGACGCTGCAAGTACGTCCATGTAAGCTCGGTCGCGCCATCCATGGCGCTCACGCCCCCAGCCAACCCACCCTCCCGGCCACGGACAGTTTCCCGCGCCACCACGGGAAAGATCAGGAAAATCAAAATCAAAAGCAGAAGCCGGCCGTTCAGACGTTCATGACGTCTGCCGTGTCGACCAAGGTCGACACCTACCAGAGCAGAAATGGGGTCAGAGCCCGTTGCCAAGCAACGGGATCCGACCCCGTGCCGAATACGTCCATGTAAGCTCGGTCGCGCCGTCCATGGCACTCACGCCCCCAGCCAACCCACCCTCCCGGCCACGGACAGTTCCTGCGCCACCACGGGAAAGATCAGGAAAATCAAATTCAAAAGCAGAAGCCGGCCGTTCAGACGTTCATGACGTCTGCCGTGTCGACCAAGGTCGACACCTACCAGAGCAGAAATGGGGTCAGAGCCCGTTGCGAGGCAACGGGATCCGACCCCGTGCCTTTCCGACAGTTGCGGGAAACTGTCGGGGGCGGGGTGGTGTGGGCTTGCAGGACCGCAGGCGCCATGGATGGCGCCTACGAGCCCCCATGGACGGGTTTAAGGCGTGTCCTGCAAGCCCACACCGCCCCGCCCAATCCCACAGAAAACCAGCCCCGCTTTTGACGTTGCCGTTGCCGTTGCCGTCAGCGGGTGCAGGGCTGCAAGCCCTGCCGTTACCCTCACCCCGCCGGGGTGCCGGCGCCGTGCAGGTAATCCAGGCTGACCTGCAGCAACGCACGCAGGCCCACATCCAGCGCCTTCTCATCCAGCAGGAACTTCGGCGAATGGTTCGCCGGCGCCGTCGCCGGGTCGATGCCCACGCTGGTGGAGCCAACAAAGAAGAACATGCCCGGCACTTCCTTCGCGTACAGCGAGAAATCCTCCGCCCCCATCTGCAGCGGCGGCTCGTAGACATTGTCCTTGCCCACCACCGCCTGCAGGCTCGGCAGCATCTTCGCGGTCAACGCCGGATCGTTCACCGTGGCCGGGTTGCCTTCGGCCTCGTAGATCTCGGTCACCGCCTTGGCCCCGTGCGCGGCAGCCGTGTGCTCGGCCACGTTGCGCAGATCGGCGAAGATCTGCTGGCGCATGCCTTCATCGAAGGTGCGGATGGTGCCGACCATTTCCACTTCGTCGGGAATGATGTTGTAGCGGATGCCACCGTTGATCGCGCCGAAGGTCAGCACCGCCGGCTGCTTGGACAGATTGGTGCGGCGGCTGACGATGGTCTGCGCGGTGCCGACCAGGTCGGCGGTGGCCACGATCGGGTCCACCCCGTTCCACGGTGCCGAACCATGGGTCTGGCGGCCGATCACCTTGATCCCGAAGCGATCAGAAGCCGCCATCAGCGGGCCACCGCGCACCGCGATCTGCCCGGCCTGCACGCTGGAGAACACATGCAGGCCGAACACGGCCTCAGGCTTGAAGTCGGCGAACAGGCCTTCCTTCAGCATCAGCGCCGCGCCACCCTCTTCCGGCGGCGGCGCGCCTTCTTCGGACGGCTGGAAGATCAGCATCACCTGGCCCGGCAGATCCTTCTTCATCGCCACCAGTGCTTCGGCCACGCCGAGCAGGGTGGCGGTGTGCGCGTCATGGCCACAGGCATGCATCACCCCCACGGTCTGCCCGCGGTACTGAGCCGTGGCCTTGGAGGCAAACGGCAGACCGGTCTGTTCGGTCACCGGCAACGCGTCCATGTCCGCACGCAAGGCGATCTTCGGGCCCGGCTTGCTGCCCTCGATGATCGCCACCACGCCATGGTGGGCAATGCCGGTCTTCGGCTTCAGGCCCATCGCGCGCAGGCGCTTGGCCACTTCGGCCGACGTGCGCACCTCGCGGTTGGACAACTCCGGGTGCGCGTGGAAGTCACGGCGCCATTCCACCACCTGCGCCTGCAGGCGCTGCGCGGCGGCGGTCACCTCCGGGCGCTCGGCCACGTCGGCATGGGCAAGGGCCGGCAGAGCCAGCAGCAGGGCGGACAGCAGCAACGAACGGCGCATCACGGGCTCCACGGAAGGGGGGTGCACCTGAATGTAGGGCAAGGCCGCCCTCACGGGAACCTCTTTCGCCGCGCCGGGTCTGAGCGCCCGTCCCATCCGTCATGCAGGAAATGGCATGGGTCACAGGTATGCTTTGCGCATTGCCAACCGGGGCGCCGCCCCGTCCAGCCTTCTTGGAGTCCTTGAATGTCACGTGTTTGGAAGATCGTGCTGCTGGTCGTTGCAGTGCTGGTGCTGGCGGTGGTGGGCCTGCGGGTGCTGGGCGGCGGCAAGGACAAGGCCGCAGGCCCGGGCGCCGCAGCGCGCCAGGGCGGCGAAGATCCCGATGCCGGCCCGGTGCCGGTTACGGTGGTCGATGCCACCCGCCAGGACGTGCCGGTGTATGCCAGCGCCCTGGGCACGGTGACCGCCATGAACACTGTCACGGTCAGCCCGCAGGTGGGTGGCCAGCTGATGAGCCTGAATTTCCGCGAAGGCCAGGAAGTGAAGCAGGGCGACCTGCTGGCGCAGATCGACCCGCGCAGCGCACAGGCCAGCTATGACCAGGCCGTGGCCGCCAAGCGCCAGAACGAGGCGCTGCTGGCCACCGCCCGTTCCAACTACCAGCGCTCCAATGCGCCGGAGTACCGCCAGTTCGTGGCGAAAACGGATCTGGATACACAACGAAACCAGGTGTCACAGTACGAAAGCGCGGTGGCTGCCAATGAAGCCAGCGCGCGCGCCGCACAGGTGCAGCTGCAGTACACCCGCATCACCGCGCCGATCTCGGGCATCGCCGGCATCCGTGCAGTGGATGCGGGCAACGTGGTCAATGCCGGTACCGCGCTGGTCACCCTCACCCAGATCCACCCGATCCATGTGCTGTTCAACCTGCCCGAACGCCAGCTGGGCGATGTTCGCCAGGCGCAGGCCGCAGGCAAGGTGCCGGTAACCGCGCTGGACCGCGCCGACTCGCACGTGCTGTCCGGCGACGGCTCGCTGGATGTGGTGGACAACCTGATCAGCGCCGACAGCGGCACGTTCAAGGCCCGCGCGATCTTCGAAAACACCGACAACGGCCTGTGGCCGGGCCAGTTCGTCAACGTGCGGATGCAGCTGCGCACCATTGCCGGTGGCGTGGTCATTCCCACCCAGGCTGTGCTGCGCGGGCCCGATGGCGAGTACGTCTATCTGGTGCAGGGCGACAACACGGTGAAGATGCAGACCGTGCGCAGTGGCGTGGAAGTGGGCGACAGCCACGTGCAGATCACCGAAGGCCTGAAGGGCGGCGAGCGGGTGGTCAGCGAAGGCCAGTTCCGCCTGAAGCCGGGCAGCAAGGTGACCGCGCTGAAGCCGGGCGAAACCCCCGCTGCGCCCACCGAGGCCGAACTGAAGGCCGCCGAACAGAAGAGTGGCGGCCGCGGCCGTCCCGGTGGTGGCCCGCGCTGAGCGCAGGCCACCCTTTCCTTCCGCGCCGGCCTCGATGCCGGCGCAGCCATTGAAGCACCAGCAAGGATCCGTCCGTGGGCTTTTCGACGATCTTCATCCGCCGTCCCATTGCTACCTCGCTGTTGATGGCGGGTCTGTTGCTGCTGGGCATCCTGGGTTACCGCAAGCTGCCGGTGTCGGCGCTGCCGGAAATCGATGCCCCCAGCCTGGTGGTCACCACCCAGTACCCCGGTGCCAACGCCACCACCATGGCCTCGCTGGTCACCACCCCGCTGGAACGCCAGTTCGGGCAGATTTCCGGGCTGGAACTGATGACCTCCGATTCGTCGGCCGGGTTGTCTACGATCATCCTGCAGTTCTCGATGGACCGCGACATCGACATCGCCGCGCAGGACGTGCAGGCGGCGATCCGCCAGGCCACCCTGCCCTCGTCGCTGCCCTACCAGCCGGTCTACAACCGGGTGAACCCGGCCGACGCGGCCATCGTCACCCTGAAGCTGACCTCTGACACGCGACCGCTGCGCGAGGTCAACAACTACGCCGATTCGATCCTGGCCCAGCGCCTGTCGCAGGTGCAGGGCGTGGGCCTGGTGTCGATTGCCGGCAACGTGCGCCCGGCCGTGCGCATCCAGGTCAATCCGGCGCAGCTGTCGAACATGGGCCTGACCATGGAGGAGCTGCGCAGCGCGCTCACCCAGGCCAACGTCAATGCGCCCAAGGGTTCGTTGAACGGCAAGACCCAGTCCTACAGCATCGGCACCAACGACCAGCTGGCCAGTGCCGCCGAATACCGCGACACCATCATCAGCTACAAGAACGGCCGCCCGGTGCGGCTGTCCGACGTGGCGCAGGTGGTCGATGGCGTGGAGAACGACCAACTCGCCGCATGGGCCGATGGCAAGCCGGCGGTGCTGCTGGAAGTGCGCCGCCAGCCCGGTGCCAACATCGTGCAGACCGTCGAGCGCATCCGCGCCATCCTGCCGCAGCTGCAGGGCGTGCTGCCGGCCGACGTGCACCTGGAGATCTTCAACGACCGCACCGAAACCATCCGCGCGTCGGTGCATGAAGTGCAGTTCACCCTGATCCTCACCATCGGCCTGGTGGTGGCGGTCATCTTCGTGTTCCTGCGCCGGCTGTGGGCCACCATCATTCCCTCGGTGGCGGTACCGCTGTCGCTGGCCGGCACGTTCGCGGTGATGGCCTTCACCGGTATGTCGCTGGACAACCTTTCGCTGATGGCGCTGGTGGTGGCCACCGGCTTCGTGGTGGACGATGCGATCGTGATGATCGAGAACATCGTGCGCTACATCGAACAAGGCAAGAGTGGGCGCGAAGCAGCAGAGATCGGCGCGCGCCAGATCGGCTTTACCGTGCTGTCGCTTACCGTCTCGCTGGTGGCCGTGTTCCTGCCGCTGCTGCTGATGCCCGGCGTCACCGGCCGCCTGTTCCACGAATTTGCCTGGGTGCTCAGCATCGCCGTGGTGCTGTCGATGCTGATCTCGCTGACGCTCACCCCGATGATGTGCGCCTACCTGCTCAAGCCCGACGCACTGCCCGAGGGCGAAGACGCGCATGAGCGCGCGGCGGCCGCCGGCAAGCAGAACCTGTGGACGCGCACCGTGGGTGTGTATGAGCGCAGCCTGGACTGGGTGCTGGACCACCAGCGCGCCACGCTGGTCGTGGCGGCCGCTGCGCTGGTGCTGACCGTGCTGCTGTATGTGCTGATCCCCAAGGGTCTGCTGCCCGAGCAGGACACCGGCCTGATCACCGGCGTGGTGCAGGCGGACCAGAACATCGCCTTCCCGCAGATGGAACAGCGCACCAAGCAGGTGGCTGAGGCGCTGCGCCAGGACCCGGACGTGACCGGCGTGTCGGCCTTCATCGGTGCCGGCAGCATGAACCCCACGCTCAACCAGGGCCAGCTGTCGATCGTGCTGAAGGAGCGCGGCCAGCGTGATGGCCTGGATGAGATCCTGCCGCGCCTGCAGAAGGCCGTGGCCGGCATTCCCGGCGTGGCGCTGTACCTGAAGCCGGTGCAGGACGTGACCCTGGATACGCGCGTGGCCGCCACCGAGTACCAGTACTCGCTGTCGGACGTGGACAGTGCCACCGTGGCCACCCAGGCCACGCGCCTGACCGAGGCACTGCGGCAGCGCCCGGAACTGGCCGACGTGGACAACAACCTGTCCAACCAGGGCCGTGCGCTGGAACTGAACATCGACCGCGACAAGGCCAGCGTGCTGGGCGTGCCGATGCAGACCATCGACGACACGCTCTACGATGCGTTCGGCCAGCGCCAGATCTCCACCATCTTCACCGAGCTCAACCAGTACCGCGTGGTGCTGGAAGTGGCGCCGGAGTTCCGTACCAGCACCGCGCTGATGGAACAGCTGGCCGTCGCCTCCAACGGCGCCGGCGCGCTGACCGGCACCAATGCCACCAGCTTCGGCCAGGTCACCTCGTCGAACTCGTCCACCGCCACCGGCATCGGCGCGCAGAACACCGGCATCACCGTGGGTGCCGGCAGCATCATTCCGCTGTCGGCGCTGGCCGAAGGCAAGGTGACCAGTGCACCGCTGGTGGTCAGCCACCAGCAGCAGCTGCCGGCGGTCACCGTCTCGTTCAACGTGGCGCCGGGCTATTCGCTGTCCGATGCGGTCAAGGCCATTGAAGAGACCAAGGCCAGCCTGGACATGCCGGCCCACCTGCACGCCGAATTCATCGGCAAGGCGGCCGAGTTCACCGGCAGCCAGACCGACGTGGTGTGGCTGCTGCTGGCCTCGCTGGTGGTGATCTACATCGTGCTGGGCGTGCTGTACGAAAGCTACATCCACCCCATCACCATCATTTCCACCCTGCCGCCGGCCGGCGTGGGCGCGCTGCTGGCGCTGATGGTGTGCGGCCTGAGCCTGTCGGTGGACGGCATCGTCGGCATCGTGCTGCTGATCGGCATCGTGAAGAAGAACGGCATCATGATGGTCGACTTCGCGATCGAAGCCCGCCGCGCCGGCGCCAACGCCCATGAAGCGATCCGCCGCGCCTGCCTGCTGCGCTTCCGCCCGATCATGATGACCACCGCCGCGGCCATGCTGGGCGCGCTGCCGCTGGCACTGGGCACCGGCATCGGTTCGGAACTGCGCCGCCCGCTGGGCATCGCCATCGTCGGCGGCCTGCTGCTGTCGCAGCTGGTAACGCTGTACACCACGCCGGTGATCTACCTGTACATGGAACGGTTCTCGGAATGGCTGGCCCGCCGCCGCGAGCAGCGCGCGTTGCGCGACGGTTCGCTGCAGGAGCCGCAGGCATGACCCAGGCCCCGCACCTGCGGGGGGCCGCACGATGAACCTGTCCGGCCCCTTCATCCGCCGCCCGATCGGCACCGCGCTGCTGGCCATCGGCTTGTTCATCATCGGCCTGATCTGCTATCTGAAGCTGGGCGTGTCGGCCCTGCCGAACATCCAGATTCCGGTGATCTTCGTGCACGCCAGCCAGTCCGGCGCCGACGCGGCCACCATGGCGTCCACGGTCACCGCGCCGCTGGAACGCCACCTGGGCCAGCTGCCCGGCATCGACCGCATGCGCTCTTCCAGTTCGGAAGGCAGCTCGCTGGTGTTCATGATCTTCCAGACCGACCGCGATATCGATTCGGCGGCGCTGGACGTGCAGACCGCGATCAACTCGGCGCAGGCCGACCTGCCCTCGGGCATGGGCTCGCCGATGTACCAGAAGGCGAACCCGAACGACGATCCGGTCATCGCCATCGCGCTGACCTCGCAGACGCAGTCGGCCGACGAGCTGTACAACGTGGCCGATTCGCTGCTGGCCCAGCGTATCCGCCAGATCGGCGGCGTGGCCTCGGTGGACATCGCCGGTGCTTCAACGCCGGCCGTGCGCGTGGACGTGAACCTGCGCCTGATGAACGCGCTGGGCCTGACCGCCGACGATCTGCGCAACGCCGTGCGCGCGGCCAATGTCACCTCGCCCACCGGCTTCCTCAGCGACGGCAACACCACCACCGCGATCATTGCCAACGACTCGGTCGCGCGTGCGGCCGACTTCGCCAACCTGGTGGTGAAAACCCAGGGCGATGGCCGGGTCATCCGCCTGAAGGACATCGCCAACGTCTACGACGGCCAGCAGGATGCCTACCAGGCCGCGTGGTTCGACCACAAACCTGCGGTGGTGATGTACGTGTTCACCCGCGCCGGTGCCAACATCGTGGAAACCGTGGACCGGGTGAAGGCGCAGATTCCCGCGCTGCGCGACTACCTGCAGCCCGGCACCACCATGACCCCGTACTTCGACCGCACGCCGACCATCCGCTCGTCGCTGCATGAAGTGCAGATCACCCTGCTGATCAGCCTGGCCATGGTGGTGCTGACCATGGCGCTGTTCCTGCGTCGCCTGGCCCCGACCCTGATCGCCGCGGTCACCGTACCGCTGTCGCTGGCCGGTGCGGCGCTGGTGATGTACGCGCTGGGCTTCACCCTGAACAACCTGAGCCTGCTGGCGCTGGTGATTGCGATCGGCTTCGTGGTGGACGATGCGATCGTGGTGATCGAGAACATCATGCGCCACCTGGACGAGGGCATGCCGCGCCTGCAGGCGGCCTTCACCGGTGCGCGCGAGATCGGCTTCACCATTGTTTCGATCACCGCCTCGCTGGTGGCGGTGTTCATTCCGCTGCTGTTCGCCAGCGGCATGATGGGCGCCTTCTTCCGCGAGTTCACCGTCACCCTGGTGGCGGCCATCGTGGTGTCGATGATCGTCTCGCTGACGTTGACCCCGGCGCTGTGCAGCCGCTTCCTGAGCGCGCACGACCACACCGCTGCGCCGTCGCGCTTCGGCCGCTGGCTCGATGCTGGGCACGAGCGCATGCTGCGCATCTACACCGTGTTCCTGGATTTCTCGCTGCGCCATGCGCTGCTGCTTTCGCTCACCCCGCTGATCCTGATCGGCGTCACCATCTTCCTGTTCGGTGCAGTGAAGAAGGGCGCGTTCCCGCCGCAGGACACCGGCCTGATCTGGGGCCGCGCCAATTCCAGCGCCACCGTCTCCTTCGAAGACATGGTCAGCCGCCAGCGCCGCATCACCGACATGCTGATGGCCGACCCGGCGGTGAAGACCGTGGGCGTGCGCCTGGGCAGTGGCCGCCAGGGCTCCAGCGCGCAGTTCAACGTGGAACTGAAGTCGCGCAAGGAAGGGCGCCGCGAGACCACCGCCCATGCCCTGGCACGCCTGAGTGCCAAGGCCGACCGCTACCCCGACCTGCAGCTGCGCCTGCGCGCGATCCAGGATCTGCCCAGCAACGATGGTGGCGGCAGCAGCCAGGGCGCGCAGTACCGCATCTCGCTGCAGGGCAACGACCTGGCGGCACTGCAGGAATGGCTGCCCAAGCTGCAGGCCGAGCTGAAGAAGAACCCGAAGCTGCGCGACGTGGGCACCGACGTGGACAACGCCGGCCTGCGCCAGAACATCGAGATCGACCGCGCCAAGGCCGCACGCCTGGGCGTATCGGTCGGCGCCATCGACGGTGCGCTGTACGGTGCGTTCGGCCAGCGGCAGATTTCCACCATCTACTCGGACATCAACCAGTACAGCGTGGTGGTCAACGCCCTGCCCTCGCAGACCGCCACGCCGGCGGCACTGGACGAGGTGTACGTGAAGGCCAGCAATGGGCAGATGGTGCCGATCACCGCGGTGGCCAGCCAGGTGCCCGGGTTGGCGCCTTCGCAGATCACCCACGAAAACCAGTACACCACGATGGACCTCAGCTATAACCTGGCGCCCGGCGTCAGCATGGGCGAGGCGAAGGCGATCATCGACGCCACCGTGAACGGCATGCGCATGCCCGGCGACATCCGCCTGGCCGACGATGCGGGCTTCGGTTTCAACTCCGACCCCAGCGACATGCTGATCCTGGTATTCGCAGCGATCCTGACCGTGTATCTGGTGCTGGGCATGCTGTACGAGAGCCTGATCCACCCGGTCACCATCCTGTCCACCCTGCCGGCGGCGGGCGTGGGTGCGCTGCTGGCGCTGTTCGGCACCAATACCGAGCTGTCGGTGATTTCGATGATCGCGCTGGTGCTGCTGATCGGCATCGTGAAGAAGAACGCGATCATGATGATCGACTTCGCCCTGGTGGCGCAGCGCGAACATGGGCTGGCCCCGCGCGATGCCGCGCGTGAAGCCAGCATCGTGCGCTTCCGGCCGATCATGATGACCACGATGGTGGCGATCCTGGCCGCGGTGCCGCTGGCGATCGGCCTGGGCGAAGGCTCGGAGCTGCGCCGCCCGCTGGGTATCGCGATGATCGGCGGCCTGCTGTTCTCGCAGAGCCTGACCCTGCTGAGCACGCCGGCGCTGTACGTGATCTTCTCGTGCCTGGCCGAACGCTGGCGGGCACGCCGCGCACGCAGGCGCGAGGCGAAGCTGCTCAAGCGCGCGGCCCGCGCATAGTCCAGGGGTCAGATCCCTCGCTCTGAGAGGGCTCTGACCCCGTGCGACGATCACGGTTTGACGCGCTGTAACGAAAAGAGAACAATTCGCAACCAGCCATGGTCCTGCGCCCCTGCGGCGCCCCGCTTCCGGTTCCCGGTCAGCCTGCGTGATCCCAGCCACTGCCCCTTCCCCCAACCATGGGTGGATGGCCTGTGGCCGTCCGCCGAGGAACCTGATCGATGCCTCCGTTCCGCACCCCGCGCGTGGCCCTGCTGGCCGCCGCCCTGTCCGCCGCCTGCGCGGCCCACGCTGAAGCCCCGGCTGATACCCGCAGCGCCACCGACCTGGACGCCATCAAGGTGGTCGGCGAACGCACCCATACCGAAGCCGGTGCGCTGGGCGACCGTGCCCTGCGTGACACCCCGTTCGCCATTACCGCGGTCGGCCGCGAGCAGTTGGAGCAGCGCCAGGTCGTATCGCTGGGCGAAGCCTTCCTGTTCGATCCGTCGGTCACCACCCAGGTCAGCGCCTACGCCAGCGGCTGGAGCTCGCCCATCCGCAACCGCGGCATCGATCTGAACTACGACAGCTACCGCGTGAACGGCCTGCAGGTGTCCTCGTGGGGCACCGAATGGCCGCTGGAAGTGATGGAACAGGTCGACCTGCTGAAGGGTCCCGGCGGCTTCCTGTACGGCTTTGGCGCGCCCGGCGGCATCGTCAACTACATCACCAAGAAGCCCACCGACACCCCCACCTTCTCGGCGCAGCTGGGCTGGCGCGAACAGGGCATCGTCAGCGGCGGTGTCGACGCCGGCGGCCGCTTCGGCAACGAAGAAATGTTCGGCTACCGCTTCAACGCCTACCAGGAGAAGGGCGAAACCTTCAACGGCGGCCATGTCGACCGCAAGGTCGGCGCGCTGTCGCTGGACGCGCGCCTGAGCGATGCGCTCACCTGGACCTTCGACGGCGTGTTCCAGTCGCGCGACCTGAGCGAAGAATCGCCGCAGTACTACTTCATCGGCATGACTTCGCTGCCGCGGCCGATTGCCGGCGACGTCGACAACAGCGTGCCGGGCACCTACTACGACACCCGTTCCAGCCTGCTGTCCACGGCGTTGAACTGGCAGATCAACAGCGACTGGAAGGCCAGCCTGAGCTACGGCGTCACCACCTCGTGGAACGACGTCAACAAGATCTTCGCCTACATCGACGATCCGAACGGCGACTACAACGTGAACGTGTACGAGCTGGGCGGCAAGAGCGAATGGAAGCTTGCGCAGGCGCTGGTGCAGGGCAGCTTCCGCACCGGTCCGCTGCAGCACCAGCTGGTGGCCGGCGTCAGCCACCAGACCGGGCTGGGCTGGGACCGCCCCTACGAGTGGAACACCATCGGTCGCGCCAACCTGTACCAGCGCTCGTCCATCCGCCACGACGCGGTGGGTTCGCGGGTGATGACCCGCGGCGATGAAACCGTGCAGCAGGCCGTGTTCGCCAGCGATACGGTGGACTTCGGCGGTGGCTGGTCGGTGCTGGCCGGCTGGCGCTACAACGACTTCGAGACCAAGGGCCGTTACCACACCTACCCGGTCACCCCGACCTATGCGGTCATGTTCAAGCCCAGCGAGGCGGTGACCCTGTACGCCAGCTACATCGAATCGCTGGAAGCCGGCAGCCGCGTGGGCAACACCTACATCAACGCCGGTGATGTGCTGGACCCGACCATCAGCAAGCAGTACGAGGTCGGCGCCAAGGTGGAAGCCTCGCGCTGGAATGCGAACGTGGCCGCGTTCCGCCTGGAGCGAGGCGCCAACATCGACCAGCCGACCGACGCCGGCCTGCGCCTGGTGCAGGATGGCATCACCCTGTACGAAGGCGTGGAAGCCAGCGCCGACCTGCACCTGACCGATGCACTGACCGTGGGCGGCGGCGTGACCTGGCTGGACCCGACCTACGACAAGCTGTCCCCCGACAGTGCCGCGCAGGAAGGCAACCGCACCGTCGGCGCCGCACGCTGGAGCGGTGTGCTGCATGCCAGCTACCAGCTGCCGTGGGTCGATGGCCTGGAAACCTATGCCGCCGTGCGCTACTACGGCGATGTCTGGTACGACGCCGACAACACCCTGAAGCTGCCCGACTACACCCTGGTCAATGCCGGTGTGGGCTACCGCCTGATGGCGTCGGGGCACCCGGTCACCCTGCGCGCCAGCGTGGAAAACCTGGCCAATCGCAAGTACTGGTCGAACGCGGGCGTCGGCCTGCCTCGCACCTTCGCGGTGAGCGTGCGCTGGGAGATGTAACCCGGTTCCGGTGGGTGCGGACCGTTGGTCCGCACCTCGAACACCCCGCACACGCGCGCACCGCCATAATGGGGGCACTTCGCCCCCCGAGCCTGCATGTCCGCGCCCCATTCCCGCCTCAGCCGCCTGTGGGCCCATGAAAAGGCCAGCTACGGCCTGCGTGTGTTCATCGCCCTGACCACCGCGCTGGGCGTGTGCTGGCATCTGCAGGCCCTGCCCGCGCTGCCCGGCGTGTTCCTGGGCATCATCGCCAGCGCGATCGCCGAAACCGACGACAACTGGTGGGGCCGCACCAAGGCGGTGCTGCTGTCACTGCTGTGCTTCTGCATCGCCGCCGCGTCGGTCATCTGGCTGTTCCCGTGGCCGTGGCTGTTCATCGGCGCGCTGGCGCTGTCCACCTTCGGCCTGACCCTGCTGGGCGCGCTGGGCGAACGCTACGCCTCCATCGCCCAGGCCACGGTCACCCTGGCCATCTACACCATGATCGGGCTGGAACAGCATGGCGGCGCCGGCGACCTGCCACGTGCCCTGCATGCGGTCAGCCACCTGCTGGCCGGTGCCGTCTGGTATGGCCTGCTGTCCATCGTCTGGACCGCGCTGTTCGCCAACCGTCCGGTGCGCGAACGCGTAGCCCGTCTCTACCAGGAACTGGGCCGCTACCTGCAGTTGAAGGCCGCGTTGTTCGAGCCGGTGCGCGAAGCGGACCTGCACCGTCGCCAGCTGGATCTGGCCGAGCAGAACCGCCGGGTGGTGGGCGCGCTCAACGAAGCCAAGACCGCCATCATGGCGCGCTTCGGCCGCTCCGGCCGCCCCGGCGTGAACTCTGGTCTGTACCTGCGCCTGTACTACATGGCGCAGGATTTCCATGAGCGTGCCAGCTCGTCGCACTACCCCTACGGCGCTCTGGTGGATGCGTTCTTCCACAGCGACGTGCTGTACCGCTGCCAACGTCTGCTGGACCTGCAGGGCCAGGCGTGCGCACGGCTGGGCGAGGCGATCCGCCTGCGCCGCCCGTTCGTGTACGGCGAAAGCAACCAGCAGGCCGGGCGCGATCTGGCCGACGCGCTGGCCTACCTGCGCGACCAGCAGCGCCCGCAGTGGCAGCGCCTGCTGGGCTCGCTGGACCTGCTGGTGCACAACCTGCGCAGCATCGAACGCCGCCTGCTGGATGCCGAACGTTCGGAGGCCAGCCTGGACAACGTCGATACCCGCCTGCGCGACAGCAACCCGCACACGCTGCGCGAAATGGGCGTGCGCATCCGCCAGCAGCTCACCCCCGGCTCGGTGCTGTTCCGCCACGGCCTGCGCATGGCCCTGGCACTCATCGCCGGCTTCCTGGCCATCCGCCTGTTCAATGCACAGAACGGCTCCTGGGTGCTGCTGACCATCGTCTTCGTCTGCCGACCGAACTTCGGCGCCACCCGCCAGCGCCTGGCCCAGCGCATCGTCGGCACCCTGGCCGGCCTGGTGCTGACCTGGGCACTGCTGCAGCTGTTCCCGCAGCTGCACGTGCAGCTGCTGATCGCGCTGCTGTCGGCCCTGCTGTTCTTCTTCACCCGCACCGACCGCTACCTGGTCGCCTCGGCGGCGATCACGGTGATGGCACTGACCTGCTTCAACCTGATCGGCGATGGCTTCGTGCTGATCGTGCCACGCATGGTCGACACCCTGCTGGGCTGCGCGATCGCGGCCGCAGCGGCCTTCCTGATCCTGCCCGACTGGCAGGGCCGGCAGCTGCACAAGGTCCTGGCGCGGGTGCTGGACACCGCCGCGCGCTATCTGGAATCCGTGTTGGGCCAGTACCGCAGCGGCATGCGTGACGACCTGGCCTACCGCATCGCCCGCCGTGACATGCACAACGCCGACGCGGCCCTGTCCACGGCCTTGTCGAACATGCTGCGCGAGCCCGGCCATGTGCGCCGCAACCTGGATGCCGGTTTCCGCTTCCTGGCCCTGTCCAACACCCTGCTCGGCCACCTTTCCGCGCTGGGCGCGCACCGCGATCAGGTGGACAGCTTCGCCGCCGACCCTCTGGCGCTGGCCGCCGGCGAACGCGTGCGCAAGGCCTTGGAACAACTGGGCAGCGCGCTCGGCGCACGGCAACCGGTCAGCGAGGACGACAATGATGCCGATCGTGCCGTGGCCGCCGAACTGGAACAGACCGACGACAGCATGGCGCCCAAGCTGCAGCTGATCCGCACGCAGATGGCACTGGTGCTGCGCATGCTGCCGAAGATGCGCGCAGCGGCCAATGAAGCGGTGCGCGGCCTGACCTGATCGCGGGCGCATGGGGGGGCGGATGCCGGTGGCCGCTCACGCGCCGGGCGCACGTGCCGGGCGCACGTGCCGGGGTCGGGGTCGGTGCCCCATGCGGGTGGCAATGGCTGTGGGTGTGGGTGTGGGTGTGGGTGTGGGTGTGCCGATGCCCGATGCCGGTGGCAATGGCGTTGCCGATACCGATGCCGATGCCGATGCCGATGCTGATGCCGATGGCGATGGCGATGGCGATGGCGATGGCGATGGCGATGGCGATGGCGTTGCCGATGCTGATGCTGATGCTGATGCTGATGCTGATGCTGATGCCGATGCCGATGCCGATGCTGATGCCGATGCCGAATCCCGTAGAGTCAAGCTTGCTCGACTGCTGTTCGCAAAGCAGTCGAGCAAGCTCGACTCTACGACGGGCAGCATCGCGGCATCGTTCGGGCCAGGCATCGCGGCAGCATCGCGGCATCGTTCGGGCCAGGCATCGCGGCAGCATCGCGGCATCGTTCGGCCCAGGCATCGCGGCAGCATCGCGGCACCGTTCCGCCCGGGCATCGCGACAGCATCGCGGCACCCTTCGGCGCGGCGCCATGGCGGTGCCCCCCCATCGTTCGGATGGGCACCAACCCTGCGTGTTCCCCCGCCCCGCACCCGCCGTGCGGGCAGGAATGCTAGGCTGCGGCGGTCCAAGGAGGTTCCATGTCCGGCCACAATCAGTTCGCCCTGCTGCGCCAGCGCCGCTTCCTGCCGTTCTTCATCGTGCAGGCGCTGGGCGCCTTCAACGACAACGTCTACCGGCAGGCGATCATCGGCCTGTTGTTCTACCTGGGCGTCTCGGAAGAGCAGCGTTCGCTGTACACCACGCTGGCACCGGCCATCTTCATCCTGCCCTACTTCCTGTTTTCAGCCCTTGCCGGCCAGATCGCCGACAAACTGGAAAAATCGCGCCTGATCGTGATCACCACCACCATGGAGATCGTGATCATGTCGATGGCGGCGGTCGGTTTCCTGACCGAAAGCCTGCCGTTCCTGCTGGTGGCGCTGTTCTGCACCGGCATGCAGTCCACCCTGTTCGGGCCGGTGAAGTACTCGGTGCTGCCGGCGGTACTGAAGCCGGAAGAACTGACCGGCGGCAACGGCCTGGTCGAGATGGGCACCTCCATCTCGATCCTGTCGGGCATGATCCTGGGCGGCGCGGTGTTCCTGCTCGCCGGCAGCCATGGCCCGATCGTGGCCGCCACCGCGGTCATCGCGCTGGCAATCTGCGGCAACATCGCCGCGCGCATGATCCCCAAGGTCGATGCCGGCGACCCGGACCTGAAGATCAACTGGAACCCGCTGCCGGAATCGCTGGTGGTGCTGCGCATGGCGCGCCAGCAGAAGGCGGTGCGCAACGCCATCCTGGGCGTGTCCTGGTTCTGGTTCGTCGGCACCGTGCTGACCTCGCAGCTGCCCAACTACGCGCTAGCCAACCTGGGCGGCGAACCGAAGCTGTACCTGTTCGCACTGGCGCTGTTCTCGGTCGGCACCGGCGTCGGCTCGCTGCTGTGCGAGAAACTGTCGGCGCGCACCGTGGAAATCGGTCTGGTGCCGCTGGGTGCGTTCGGCATGACCGCCTTCCTGCTGGATCTGTACTTCGCCCGTCCGGGTGAGGCCGCGGTTCACGGGCTGGGCATCCTGGCCTTCCTGCAGCAGGCCGGCAGCGTGCGCATCGTGGTTGATCTTGTCGGAATCGGCCTGTTCACCGGCGTGTTCGTGGTGCCGTTGTTCGCGCTGATCCAGAGCCGCACCCCGAAGGCGCAGATGTCGCGCGTGTTCGCCGCGCTGAACATCCAGAACTCCGGCTTCATCGTCGGCGCCGCACTGATCTCGCTGGCCGCGCGCGAATGGCTGCACTGGACCATCCCGCAGTTGTTCCTGGCCCTGGCCATCGCCAATGCCGTGGTGGCGATCTACATCTTCACCATCGTCCCCGAATTCCTGATGCGCTTCCTCAGCTGGGTGATGGTGCGCACGCTGTACCGGCTGCGCCCGCACGGCATTGAAGCCAACGTGCCCGACGACGGCCCCGCGCTGCTGGTCTGCAACCATGTCAGCTACATGGACGCGCTGATCCTGTCGGCGACGATCCCGCGCCCGGTGCGTTTCGTCATGTACTACCGCATCTTCAACATTCCGGTGATGCGCTGGATTTTCCGCACCGCCAAGGCAATTCCCATCGCCGGCGCGCGCGAAGACCCCGCCCTGATGCAGCGCGCGTTCGATGAAGTGGATGCGGCGCTGGCCGAGGGCGAACTGGTCTGCATCTTCCCCGAAGGCGCGTTGACCCGCGATGGCGCGATGGCGCCGTTCAAGTCAGGCGTCGAGAAGATCCTGGAACGCAGGCCCGTGCCGGTGGTGCCGATGGCACTGCGCGGCATGTGGTCGAGCATGTGGAGCCGGCGCGATACCCGCCTGGGCCGCATGCGCGTGCCGCGCCGCTTCCGCGCCACCGTGGAAGTGGTGGCCGCGCCGGCCGTGGACGGTCAGCACGCCACGGCGGCCACACTGGAAGCCCAGGTGCGCACCCTGCGCGGCGACAACGCCTGACGCGTCTGCCCGATGGGCAGACACCCCTCCCGGCGCCCCGCTGAAGCGAGCAAAGCACCACTCGGCGGGCATGTAAACGCATACATGAGGCTCCGGTTGCGGTAGATTACGCACCCACAGGGGGGAGGTTCGGCCTGTCCGCGACAGACCGACCACCAAGGAATGGAGTCTTGCTTTGAATCAACCGCCACCCATCGAGCGCCCGGTCTACATCCCCAACCATCTGGTCTGGGCGATCGTGACAACGCTGTTCTGCTGCCTGCCGTTGGGCGTGGTGTCGATTGTCTATGCGTCCCAGGTGGATGGCCGCCGCGCGGCCGGTGACCTGCCGGGGGCCTTCAGTGCGTCACGCAAGGCGGGCTGGTGGGCGGTGGCTTCGGCCCTCGCACTGCCGGCCCTGTTGCTGTTGTGGTTCGGGCTGTTCGGCGGCATGGCTGCGCTGGGCGCTCTTTCCGACCTTTGATTCACACCACCACCCATCTAGGAGCTTGAACCATGAACACCACCACCCCGCAGGTCCCCAACAATCTGGTCTGGGCCATCCTGTCGACCCTGTTCTGCTGCCTGCCGGCCGGCATCGTGTCGATCGTCTACGCCGCCCAGGTCAACGGCAAGCTGGCCGCTGGCGACATCGCCGGTGCGCGTGAATCGTCCGAGAAGGCGAAGAAGTGGGCCATCTGGTCGGCCATCGCCGCCGTTGTCGTCGGCATCCTGTACGGCATCCTGATCGCCGTGGTCGGCGTGATGGGCGGCGGCAGCAGCTACTGATGCACCCGACGGGATCCGGCAGCGCGCCGGGTCCCGTTGTCGCATGTCCGTGTTCCCTGTCCGCTCCCGACTGGCCCGCTGGGCCCCGCTGCTGGCCGCTTCCGGCCTGGCCGCCGGTGCCGCCGTGGTGCTGCGCCACGTCAACCCCTACGTCTCGGGCAATCCGCTGCCCGGCTGCCCGCTGTATGCACTGACCGGGCTGTACTGCCCCGGCTGCGGCAGCACGCGCTGCCTGTATTCGCTGGTGCACTTCGACCTGCCCGGCGCGATGGCGATGAACCCGCTGCTGGTCATCAGCCTGCCGTTCCTGTTCCTGATGCTGCTCAACAGCGCCGGCATCCGCCCACGCGTGCTCGACCCGCTGATGCGGGTGCTGGCCAACCCGATGTTCTGGCTGTGGCTGCTGCCCGGCTACGCGCTGCTGCGCAACCTGCCCTGGGCCCCGTTCACCGCCCTGGCCCCGGTCTAGGGTTCCAGCCAACGGCGCAGCCCATCGTGGTGGGGCGTTGCTTGTCGATCATGGGATTGTCCGGCCACGGACAGTTTCCGTGCGCGTCCACCACGGAAAAGAAGAAAAGATCAAAAGCCACAGCGGGTCGCTGCGCTCGGTATCCACGCATGGCGTGGATCTACTGTGTCGACCAAGGTCGACACCTACCAACAGCAGAGTGAACCTGTCAGAGGTGGGGCGGTGTGGGTAGGCAGGACCGCAGGCGCCATGGATGGCGCCTACGAGCCCCCATGGACGGGTTTACGGCGTGTCCTGCCTACCCACACCGCCCCGCCATCCCACGGATCCCCAGCTTTTGACGTTGCCGTTGGCGGGTGCAGGGCTGCAAGCCCTGCCGGAATACCTACGTCACCCAGCCGGCAATCACCAGCAGGGCCAGCACTGCCAACCACAGCAGCAGCATGCGCCAGACCAGGCTCATCGCGTCGCGCAGGTCCGGCAGCCGCTGCCACACCGGCAACAGCCCCGCTTCGGTGTAATCGTGCGCGTCCTCGCGCAGCTCGGCGTTCACGCTGGCACGCGCCACCGCGCCCAGGAAACCGATGCCGCCGGCCAACCGCTCGCCGTGGGCCTGCCGCCAGGCCTTCCACGCGGTATCGAAGTTGCCCACCAGCGCCATCGAGAACGCCATCAGCTGCGCCACCGGCCACTCGATCCACGACAGCACGCGCTGCGCCAGGGCCAGCGGTTCCACCGGTACCCGCGCGCGCATCGGGCTCTCGGCCATCAGCGCCAACAGGCGATAGGCCAGCGCCCCGACCGGGCCCAGCAACAGGAACCAGAACAGCACCGCGAACCAGCGCCGCAGCGCATTCAAGACGGTCGCTTCCACCAGCGACGGAACATCTTCACGCAGGCTGCCACCGGCCGCCTGCAACTGCCGCACCGCCGCCTGCCGGGCACTGGCCTCGTCGGCATCGATGATCGCCTCGACATCACGGTCCAGGTCACGCGGTCCCCAGCACCAGGCCAGCACGGCCACCCCCAGCAACAGCGCGGGCAGCCCGAACAGCACCCCGCTCAGCAGCCACACCAGCAGACCCATCAGCAGCAGCGGCGGCAGCAACGCCACCACCACCCCCGCCGGCCCCTGCCAGGCCCGACCGCCATGCGCATCCAACCAGCCCAGCCAATGCCGGAACCCCTCGAAGCGGCGCAGCGAGGCGGCAGCGGCCGGGGCTACATGGCCCAGGGCCAGCGCCACCAGCACGGCAACCAGAGTGGTGAACATGGCGGGTCTCCCGGTGAATAAGCGTTCGGCGCCGCTACCTTACCTGCCGCAGCCGCGCCTTCAGCGATGGATTCCACTCTACCTTGCCGCGTGTTCAGGTGGCGGCAATGCTCAGCCGCGCTGCTGCCGGTACCAGTGTTCGATCAGACCGCGCGAGATCGAGATCGGCGGCGACAGACGGATGCCCTGGCCATCGTCTTCCACATCGCGCGCCAGGGCGGCACCCACTTCATCGACGGTGAACCAGCGGGCGTCTTCCAGCTCACCATCCACGGTGGGCACATCGTCGTGCGCCTGCGCGCGGAAGCCGACCATCAGCGCGCCGGGGAACGGCCACGGCTGCGAGCCCAGGTACTGCGCAGCGATCACGCGCACCTTGCTCTCCTCGTGCACTTCACGGGCCACGGTCTGTTCAAAGGTTTCGCCCGGCTCGACAAAACCGGCCAGCACCGAATAGCGGCGCGGGGCCCAGTTGGCCTGCCGCCCCAGCAGCAACCGCCCCTGGTTTTCCACGGCCACGATCACCGCCGGGTCCACCCGCGGGTAATGCTCGGTGGCGCACTGCGGGCAGCGGCCGACGAAGCCACCGCGGGCGAAGGCCACGGCACTGCCACAGACGCCGCAGAAGCGCGTGCGCGACTGCCAGTACGACATGCCGCGCGCGTAGCTGAAGGCCGTGGCATCGGCCACCGTCCACAGCAACGCCGCCTGCCGCAGGTCCAACCGTCGCGGCGCGGTCACACTCACCTGCGCGGCATCCACACCGAACCACGCCTGGCCCTCACGCAGGCCAAGGAAGATCGCAGCACCCGGCCCGCCCCCCAGTGCAGCGCCGGTCAGCGGCAGGGGCTGGTCATCTTCATCGGTGAAGGCCGTGCCGTCCTGGTCCAGCACAAGAATGCGCGCATCCGGCCACAGGCGCGCCAGAGCATCGGCATCGGCGCGCAGGGCATCGGCGCGCTCCAGCGGTTCGTCCACGAAGGCGAAACCGGAAAGCGGCGAAGGAGTCGTAAGCATTCCACAAGCCTGCCGCCATTCGCCGCAGGTGGCAAGGTCGGCGTTTGCCGATCCGCGCGCCGTTGTTACATGCTGAAGCTGCTGCCGCAGCCGCAGGTGGTCTTCGCGTTCGGGTTGCGGATCACGAACTGCGCACCGGTCAGGCTCTCGGTGTAATCCACCTCGGCGCCCATCAGGTACTGCAGGCTGAGCGGATCGACCAGCAGGGTGACCCCGCTGGTCTGTACCGCCAGATCATCCTCGGCACGGTTCTCGTCGAACTCGAAGCCGTACTGGAAGCCGGAACAGCCACCGCCTTCGATGTACACGCGCAGGGCCAGGTCGGGGTTGCCCTCGTCCTGGATCAGTTCCTTCACCTTGGCCGCAGCGGATTCGGTGAAGTTCAGCGGCCGCTCCAGCGACTGGTAGTCGGGAGCGGCGGCCGGCGTGGCGCCGGGCAGGGAAACTAGCGTGCTCATGGCCCCAGCATGGGGGCGCCGAGGGCCGGTTTCAAGCCATGGCCTCGGCCAGCTTGCGGCGGGCTGCGTCGCCGCCCTTGCCCTTGCCAGCGGTGTCTTCGCCCTCCGGCGCAGGCAGCGCGGCAACCGGGCTGCTGGCGTGGATCAGGCGGCCGTTCAGCTGCGCGCCGGCATTCATTTCCACCACCTGGTAGTGCACGTTGCCGTTCACCCGTGCGCTGGGGGTCAGTTCCACCTTCTCGGTGGCATGTACATCGCCATCCATGCGGCCACTGATCACCACCACCTGGGCGCGGATCTCCCCCTCGATCACGCCATGCTCGGCCACCGTCAGGGTGGCACCGCTGGCGCCTTCCTGGGCGATCACCTTGCCGTGGATGCGGCCTTCCACGTACAGGCCCCCACTGAATTCCACATCGCCACGGATCACCACCTGGTTGCCGATCAGGGCATCCACCACCAGCTGGCCATCACGGCTCGACTTGCTGTTTCCGAACATCTGCCTACTCCCCATTGCTGGCCGGTGCACCGGCCTGTTTCCAGTCAAATACCTGGGTCGTGCCCCCCGCACCCCCACCCAATGTCACCCGCACGCGTTGCGGGGTGAAGTCTGTCGGCAACATGACGCTGCCGCTGAGCTGCTGGAAGTACCGGAACGAGTAGTCCTGCCCCGGTACCTTGTTGCGCTGGTGCAGCTCGTCCCAGCTGATCGTGGCCAGCTTGCCGTTCTTCACACCTTCCACCGTGAAGCGCATCTGCCCCTGGCTGATCGCACCGCGGTTGAGGTTCTGGGTCAGCACGGCGGTGTAGTGCCAGGTGCCGGCCGATTCCGGGCTGAACTCGATGGAATGGGTGTTCAGCCCTTTGCGCTGGCTGGTGGACCCCACCAGGCGCTCATAGAACGCCACGTCGGCGCGCAGCCCGGCGATCTCTTCATCGCGCTCGGCCAGCGACGACTGCACCTCGGTGTTGGCGGCGCGGCTGATCCGGTCGGAGGCTTCCAGGGTGGCCTGCTTCTGGCGCAGCTCGGTCAACTGGGTCTGCAGGGTATCGGCGCGCTTCTCGGCGGCCTGCAGGCGCTGGCCCTGGGCATCGCGCGGTGCGCCCAGCCAGCAGCCGCCCAGTACGGCCAGCACCAGGCTCAGCAGCCAGATACCGGCCAGTATCAGCAGGCGACGGCGGTCGGTCGGCGGTTGTGGCGCGCCCGGCAGGCGCACCTGCACACGCATGGGTGGGCGGTTGTTCATGGGTAGTCTCCGTGGCATCGCATTGGCAACACCGTCACGGCCCCTGTGGCAAACGACGGGCTAGTGTAAGTCAGGAACGGCGGGATTCCCCGGGGGCGGCCGCCAACGGCCTGTGGTGTTCAGGCACGCCATCGCCGATAGTGTGGCACCCCGCACAGTTCCGCCGCCGGAGTCCGCCATGACCGAAGCCCACCTGTTCGTGATCGGCATCCTGCTGGCCTGGCTGGCCGGCATCCGCGTCTACCTCACGGTCTTCGGCGTTGGCCTGGCCGGCCTGCTCGGCTGGGTGGACCTGCCCCCTGCCCTGCAGGCCACCGAATCGTGGTGGGTACTGGGCACCTCGGCGGCGCTGGCGGTGGCCGAATTCTTTGCCGACAAGATTCCCGGCGTCGATTCGATCTGGGACCTGCTGCAGACCCTGGCCCGCGTTCCTGCGGGTGCCTTCCTGGCGGCGGCCACGCTGTCGCCCGATGGCGATCTGGGCACCGGCGCCCTGGTTGCTGGCGCGGGCGTGGCCCTGGCCAGCCATGGCCTGAAAGCCGGCACCCGTGCACTGTTGAACACCTCGCCGGAACCGGCCAGCAACTGGATCGCTTCGGCAGCAGAAGACACCGTGGTGATCGGCGGGCTGGCGCTTGCCCTGGCCCACCCGTGGATTGCGTTGATCGTGGTGCTGGCGTGCAGCCTGGCCGGGGCCCTGCTGGTCTGGCTGGTCTGGCGCACCCTGTGGAAGGGCGTGCGCTGGCTTGCCCGTGCTGGCGGCAGCGCTGGCAGCGGGCCCGCCCGCGCGGGATGACGGCTGGCCTTGCCGCATAATGGCCGCGAACATCAGGAGCCCCCATGGCCGCAAATGAATTTCCCGCGGGCGCCCGCCAAGGACGCGCTGAAACCCCACCTGCCGATCACTGGCAGCGCTGGGCCGCGCCCCACGCCGCACCGGCCGTGGCGGTGACCCCACCGGCGCCGCTGAGCGTGGTGCAGGCGGGTACTGAACCCAACGCTGGCAGCGAGCTGTCGGCGCCGCCGCCGCTGCCGTTCCCGCCGCCGCACGGCGAAGCCGGCAACAGCGACGCCGCACCGCCTCCGGCCGATTCACCGTACCGCGTGCTGATCGTTGAAGATGACCGCGCGCAGGCGCTGTTCGCGCAGAGCGTGCTGCACGGCGCGGGCATGCAGGCGGTGGTGCTGGGCGACCCGGACGCCGTACCGCAGGCGATCCGCGAACAACGCCCCGACCTGATCCTGATGGACCTGCACCTGCCCGGCGTGGACGGCATGCGCCTGACCGCGATGATCCGCCAGCAGCCCGGCATGCAGTTGCTGCCGATCGTGTTCCTCAGCGGCGATCCCGACCCGGAGCGCCAGTTCGAAGTGCTGGACTGCGGCGCCGATGATTACCTGAGCAAGCCGATCCGGCCGCGCCACCTGATTGCCGCGGTGGCCAACCGCATCCGCCGCGCCCGCGCGCAGGCCGCCACGCTGCCCGGCGCACACGGTGCACCGGCCACCAGCAACCCGGAAACCGGTCTGCCCACCCGTCATCACGTGCTGCAGCAGCTGAGTGCTGCACTGGCCCATCACGGCCATGGCGGCGTGTTCTTCATCGAGATTTCCAGCGCGCTGGGCCTGCGCGAACGCTACGGCTACGCCGCCTTTGAACGGCTTATGGTGCAGGCCGGCCAGCGCCTGGCCGAAGCCGGCCATCCACACCTGCTGGCACGCCTGAACGACAACAGCTTCCTGCTGCTGGCCCGCGATGCCCACGAAGACCATCTGGAAACGCTGGCCGCCAACCTGCGCGAGCAGCTGTCCGCGCGCGCCTTCGTGATCCGCGATGACGAATCGGTGCACCTGCGGGGCGTGGTCGGCTATGCACCGCTGTCGCCCGGCTTCGACGATGCCACCAGCGCGCTGGAGGCAGTCGAACGCACCACGCTGCAGGCGCGGCTGCTCAGTTCCGGCGTGGCCGGCCACGTGCACCGCCCCACGGTGAACGAGGAAGAGCATCTGGCCCTGCTGGAAGGCCAGCTGGAACTGGCCTACCAGCCGATCGTGGCGGTGGCCGGCGGTGGCAGTGCGCAGTACCAGCTGCTGCTGCGCCTGCGCCAGGAAGACGGCACCGTGCTGACCGCCGGCCAGGTGATTCCCGCCGCCGAAGCGGCCGGGCGCATCGCCGACCTCGACCAGCAGGTGCTGGAACATGCCATGGGCCTGCTGGATCTGTACCGCCATGCCACCCACCCGCTGAACCTGTTCGTCTCGCAGTCGCTGCGTACCCTGCAGCGCGATGCGTTCGCCGATTGGCTGCTGGAATCGCTGCAACAGCGCGAGCTGCCGGGCAGCGCGCTGGTGATCGACGTGCGCCTGCCCGACGCGCTGATCCACACCGTGCCGCTGCAGCAGTTCTGCCAGCGCATGGCCAGCGCCGGCGTGCGCTTCTGCCTGAGCCAGTTCGAGCCCGGCAGCGAAGCCGATGCTCTGCTGACCCAGCTGCCGCTGTCCTTCGTGCGCATGGCCGCGCGCTTTTCCAGCAGCCATTCCAACCCGGGCACGCGCGAGGAACTGCGTCGGGCGATCGAACAGGCGCATGCCGCTGGCCTGCAGATCATCGGCCAGCAGATCGAAGATCCGCAGGCCGCAGCGGCCATGTGGGTGGGCGGTGTCGATTACATCCAGGGCAACATGGTGCAGTCGGCCGGCAGCGACCTGAACTTCGACTTCCAGAACGCGGTGCTCTGAGTGCCGCTGACGGTCGCGCTGCTTGCGGCGCTGGGCCTGGCTGCGGTGAGCCTGGCGGTACTGGCCCTGCGCCTGCGCACGCGCGGCCGGCAGCTGGCCGCCAGCCAGCGCGAGCGCACCGTGCTGGCCAGCGAGCGCGACCAGCTGCGACGCACCACCGAACGCCAGGGGCAGCTGGAACACCAGCTGCTGCAGGCCAAGCAGGCCGCCGAAGCCGCGGTGCTGGCCAAGGGTGAATTCCTGGCCACCATGAGCCACGAGATCCGCACCCCGCTCAACGGCATCCTGCCGATGCTGGAACTGATCGCCCGCGGCCCGCTGGGCGAGGACCAGCGGCAGATGCTGGCCACTGCATCGGCCAGTTCGCAGCAGCTGCTGCGCATCGTCGATGACATCCTGGATTACTCGCGGCTGGAAGCGCAGGCACTGGAACTGGAAATCACCACGTTCAACCTGCGCGAACTGCTGGATGGCGTGGTGCAGCTGATGCAGCGTGCCGCCGAATCGAAGGGGCTTTCAGTAAGCCTGCAGCTGGACCCGGCGGTACGCCTGTCGGTGCGTGGCGATCCGGTACGGCTGCGCCAGGTCCTCAGCAACCTGCTGGCCAATGCCATCAAGTTCACCGCGCGCGGCCACGTGCAGCTGCGCGTGCAGCGGCTGGGCGAAGGCCCGGCCCAGCACCAGCTGCGGTTTGAAGTGGTCGACACCGGCATCGGCATCGACCAGGCACTGCAGGCGCGCCTGTTCCAGTCCTTCAGCCAGGCGGATGCATCGACCACGCGCCTGTATGGCGGCACCGGCCTGGGCCTGGCCATCTGCAAGCGCATCATCGACCTGATGCACGGGCAGATCGGCGTGCAGTCCACGCCCGGCCAGGGCGCCACGTTCTGGTTCGAGATTCCGCTGCTGAAAGTGCCCGGCGACCTGCCGGCCTCTGCCCGCGGCCCGGCCGCACTGCTGCTGTACAGCGCCGACCCGGTGCTGCAGGCGCGGGTGGAACGCATCGCCGTGCACCACGGCCTGCAGGCACAGGCACTGCCCGAGCTGGACGCGCTGGTGCAGCGTCTGCGCAGCGCGCCTCGGCCCGGCCAGCCCGCCCCGGCGTGGCTGCTGGTGGACGCGCGCCAGCGCCGCCAGGGCGAGGCCACGCTGCAACGCGCGTTGGCCGAGCGCGGCGACGATGATGCACTGCAGGTGCTGTGGCTGCAGGATGACGCCGCACCGGCGCGGCCGCGCCAGCTGCAGTTGCCGGCAGCCTTCACCGATGCCGCGCTGCATGCGCTGCTGGGCGCCCCGGCGGCGCCTGCGCGACCGGCTCCGCTGCTGTCTGCCGAGGGCGGCGCACCGATTGCCGCGCTGCCCCCGCTGGGACTGCGGGTGCTGCTGGTGGAAGACAATGCGGTGAACCGCATGGTGGCCGAACAACTGTTGAAGGTTTTCCAGTGCCAGGTGCGCAATGCCGCCGACGGCGAACAGGCACTGCACGCATTGCGCGACGGTGGCATCGACGTGGTACTGATGGATTGCCAGATGCCGGTGCTGGACGGCTACAGCGCCACGCGTCACTGGCGGCATGAGGAAGCACAGACCGGACAGCCCCGCCTGCCGATCATCGCCATGACCGCCAACGCCATGGCCGGCGATCGCGAGCGCTGCCTGCAGGCAGGCATGGACGACTACCTGTCCAAGCCGATCAACCGCGAAACACTGCATGCCCTGCTGCAGCGCTGGGGCAGCGCACCCGCGCCGGTAGCGTCGAGCGTGCTCGGCTGCCCGCCCCCCGTAGAGTCGAGCTTGCTCGACTGCGATAGGCATGGCGATAGTCGAGCAAGCTCGACTCTACCAGCGCCCGACAAAGACACTCAGCCGCAGCCGGTGCTCGACCGCAGCGTGCTGGACGAACTGCAGTCGGTGATCGGCGCCGCCGCCACGCAGATCGTGGCCGTGTTCCTGGAAGATGCGCCGCTACTGGTGCAGCAGCTGCAGCAGGCCGCACAGGGCGAGGACATCGAGCGCCTGCAAGCGCTGTCGCACAGCCTCAAATCGTCCAGCGCGAATGTAGGTGCGCTGTCACTGTCGGCCGTGGCCACCCGCATCGAACGCGAAGCCCGAAGCGGTACGCTGCAGCGCCCCGCCGTGGCGGTGGCGCTGCTGGTGGCCGAATTCGCCCGTGCGCGCGTGGCGCTGACCGGCTACCTGGGCCAGCACCGGTAACCGGTAGAGTCGAGCTTGCTCGACTGCCTTGGCCCCTCGGTAGAGTCGAGCTTGCTCGACTGCCTTGGCCCCTCGGTAGAGTCGAGCTTGCTCGACTGCCTTGGTCCCTCGGTAGAGTCGAGCTTGCTCGACTGCTTCAGGCAAAAACAGTCGAGCAAGCTCGACTCTACAAACCGCGGGTAGAGCAGTCGAGCATGGCTCGACTCTACAAAGGGCCGGTGGCAGTCACTCTTCCAGCTTGCTCAGCAGGTACTTGGGTTCGCCGATGCGCTCGATCAGGTCCAGCTGGGTTTCCAGCCAGTCGATGTGCTCTTCTTCCGAATCCAGGATCTTCACGAACAGCTGGCGGCTGACGTAGTCACCGACCGAATCGGCGTAGGCCACCGCGTCGCGCAGGGTCACCACGCCGTCGCGTTCCAGCGACAGGTCGCACTGCAGGATCTCGGTCGGGTTTTCGCCGATGCGCAGCTTGCCCAGCGCCTGGAAGTTGGGCAGGCCTTCCAGGAACAGAATGCGGTCGGCGAGCATGTCGGCATGCTTCATCTCGTCGATCGATTCCTTGTACTCATGCTCGGCCAGCTCCTTGATGCCCCAGTTCTTCAGCATCTTGGCGTGCAGGAAGTACTGGTTGATCGCGGTCAGCTCGTTGTAGAGGACCTTGTTGAGGAATTCGATGACCTTGGTGTCGCCCTTCATGGGGATGCTCCTGCACGCTGAAAACGCGGGCACTGTAGCGCCTTGCGCGCGGGCGTGAAGGAACGCGAATCGTGCGCATTGGCCAGTGCAGCCAGCGGTGAAGCAGGAGTGAGCGTGGCGTCAGTGCCGCGCGACAGGCGGATCAGGCCGCCTGCAGGCCCAGCACGGGCAGCGGCAGGTCGTGCGTGGCCAGCGCCTTGGCCAGCAGGTCGCCGGCCATGTCCAGGCAGGAACCGCAGGTGGCGCCGCAACCGGTACGCATGGTCAGCTCGCCCACCGACGTGACGCCCTGCGAGGCGGCTTCACGGATCTGGTGGTCGGTAACACCATTGCAGATGCAGACGTACACGGGCAGGAACCAGACTGACAGGCCGGAAGCGGCCTGGTGGCTATTCCAATGCAAACGAGAATGGTTGTCAATCAAGGACCTGAACCATTCTCGCTACCGTTCAGGCCACTAGGTGGCCGGACCGTCGCCCTGGGCCTTCTTCGGCCAGTACCCGCGGCTGCGCGGGCGCTTGCGTGGGCGGTCATGGCCGGCGGCCTGGCCGGGCATCCACGCCTCGGCCGCGCTCTTGGGCATGGACGTGACCCCCTGCCCGGCCACCCCGCGTGCCAACGGCGCCAGATGGCGCAGGGCACGGGCATAGACGCCACGCTTGAACATGACCACGTGCTCCACCGGGTACCAGAAATCGACCCAGCGCCAGTGGTCGAACTCCGGCGAGTCGGTATGGTCCAGCCGCACATGGGATTCGTCGCCGGTCAGGCGCAGCAGGAACCAGACCTGCTTCTGGCCGATGCACACCTGCCGCTCGTTGCGACGTATGGCCCGTGCCGGCAGTTTGTAGCGCAGCCAGCCCGGTGTCGCGCCCAGCACTTCCACGTGCTCGGGCAGCAGTCCGGTTTCTTCCTGCAGTTCACGATACATGGCCTCGACGGGGGTCTCGTCGGTGTTCATTCCGCCTTGCGGGAACTGCCAGCCATCCCGGCGCACACGTCGTGCCCAGAATACCTGCCCGTCCTGCCGCATCAGCACAATGCCGACGTTCGGTCGATAGCCGTCCGGATCGATCACGATGCGGACTCCTAAGAAAATCTACTGGCTGGGACTATCCCATGACGCCTGTCAGGCCACAAGCACGTTACAAAGGTGTTGACAGACCCCGTACACATGCGCAGAATAGCGGGCTCACCAAGGCTATGTAGCTCAGCCGGTTAGAGCACAGCACTCATAATGCTGGGGTCGGTGGTTCGAGTCCACCCATAGCCACCACATTGAAGTTGTTTTTCAATGTGAAAAATGTGAGAATAGTTGTTCGCGACATTGCCCCGTCGCCAAGCGGTAAGGCACCTGACTCTGACTCAGGCATTCGGTGGTTCGAATCCATCCGGGGCAGCCAAATTAGAAAAGAAAAGGCCTGATCGAAAGATCAGGCCTTTTCTTTTCTAATCTGGTCGCGCATTCCACCCAATCCCCGCGCCTGTCGGCGCACCCCTTGAACATCAAGGGGGCTCTCCCCCAGAGAGAGATCGGGGTCAGAGCCTTTTCCTGCGGAAAAGGATCCGACCCCCAATCCCCAGAACGACAAAAGCCCGGCCGAAGCCGGGCTTTTGCGTTTCCAACCAGCGGGCTCCCGAGGGAGCCCAACCAGGCGCAATGGATCAGCGCTTGGAGAACTGGGTGGCGCGACGGGCCTTGTGCAGACCGACCTTCTTACGCTCGACTTCACGGGCGTCACGGGTCATGAAGCCAGCCTTGCGCAGCTCGGACTTCAGGGTTTCGTCGTACTCGACCAGTGCACGGGCGATGCCCAGACGGATCGCACCGGCCTGGCCGGTGGTGCCGCCGCCAGCGGCGGTGACCAGGATGTCGAAGCTTTCGGTGTTCTTGGTCAGCTCGAGCGGCTGGCGCACGATCATGCGCGCAGTCTCACGACCGAAGAACTCGTCCAGCGGACGGCCATTGACGGTGATGTTGCCCGAACCCTTGCGCAGGAACACGCGAGCGGTGGAGGACTTGCGGCGGCCAGTGCCGTAGTTTTGAGTGATAGCCATGATTAGATATCCAGAACCTGCGGCTGCTGTGCGGCGTGCGGATGCTCAGTGCCGGCGTAGACCTTGAGCTTGCGGTACATCTGGCGACCCAGCGGGCCCTTCGGCAGCATGCCCTTCACGGCGATCTCGATCACGCGCTCCGGGTGGCGCTCCAGCGCCTGTGCCAGGGATTCGGTCTTCAGGTTGCCGATGTAGCCGGTGAAACGGTGATACATCTTGTCCTGCAGCTTCTTGCCGGTGACGGCAATCTTTTCTGCATTGATGACGACCAGGTAGTCGCCGGTATCAACGTGGGGGGTGTAGACCGGCTTGTGCTTGCCGCGCAGACGGCGGGCCAGCTCGGTGGCGAGACGGCCCAGGGTCTTGCCCTCGGCGTCGACGAGGTACCAGTCGCGCTGGACGGTCTCGTTCTTGGCAGTGAAAGTGCTCATGAAGAACTCTAGGTTAGGTCGGGCTCATTGCGGCGAAAGGCTCGCCGGAACTCTGCCACGCGTTGTGAAAAGGTGAAGCGTAAGAGGCGGGATTGTACGCATCCGGCCTGCCCGGTGCAAGCGCCCCCTGTCCTGGGTTGGCAGGGCCCGGGCGCCGGGCGAGAATCGCAGGTCTCCCCGCCCCACCCGTGCTGCCATGACCGCGCTCCGCCAGACCACCCCGCTGGACCACCTGCTGACCGAGGCGCAGCGCGCCCTGGACACGGTGTTCGGCAACCCGCCGGCCGCCCGCCCCTACCCGGCCGCGGACACCGACGAACCGGGCATGGACCGCGCGCAGCGGCGCCATGCGGCGGGCCTGATGCGCATCAACCACGTGGGCGAGGTCTGCGCGCAGGGCCTGTACTTCGGCCAGGCCGCCGTGGCCCGCGACCCAGCCACCCGCGAACACCTGCTGGAAGCGGCACAGGAAGAAACCGACCACCTGGCCTGGTGCGCCACCCGCCTGGGTGAGCTGGACAGCCGGCCGAGCCTGTTCAACCCGCTCTGGTACGCCGGCAGCTACACCATCGGCACCTTGGCCGGGTTGCGCGGTGACGGCTGGAACCTGGGCTTCGTGGTGGAAACCGAGCGCCAGGTGGAGGCCCATCTGGACGAGCACCTGGTGGACCTGCCCGCGGGCGACCTGCGCAGCCGCGCGGTCATCCAGGTGATGAAAGAGGACGAAGCCCGCCACGCCGAGCACGCCGAACACGCCGGCGCACGGCGCCTGCCGTTCCCGATTCCGGGCGCGATGGCACTGGCATCGAAGGTGATGAAGACCATCGCCTACCGGCTGTAAGGGCAACCGGGGTCGGATCCCTTTCCCATCGGGAAAGGGCTCTGACCCCATCGATGGGAACCCGCCGGGCATGGCCCGGCGCTACCGGACAGTAGAGTCGAGCTTGCTCGACTGCTTAATTGGGCGACACCAGCTTCAGCCCGATCACGCCCGCCACGATCAGGGCCACGCAGCCCAGCCGCGCCGGCGAGGCGCTGTCGTTGAACAGGAAAATGCCCAGCACCGCCACGCCCAGCGCGCCGATACCGGTCCAGATGGCGTAGGCCGTGCCGACCGGGATGCTCTTCATCGCCTGGCTCATCAGATACAGGCTGATCAGCGCCGAGACGACGGTGGCGGCAGTGGGCAGGGGCTTGCTGAAGCCTTCGGAGTACTTCATTCCGATCGCGAAGCCGATCTCGAACAGGCCGGCCAGCAGCAGATAGATCCAGGGCATGGGTGGGGTCCTTACCTTGTTGAACAAAAACGAAACGGCCCGGTGTTTTCACACCGGGCCGTGGGTCGGTACATCGCCGTGGAACCACTGAACTGCGAAGATCGCGGTTCCACGGGGCGGGTCGTCCCGCCTGGGTGAGCGATGCCATCGGGCACCGCGCACGGGTGTTACTCGGACAGATTGCGCCCGTGGAACAGCTCTTCGATCTCGCGCTTGAGCAGCGCTTCGATCTTCATGCGTTCCTTGAACGACAGGTTCTTGGCCTTTTCCTCGAACAGGTACTGGTCCAGGTCGAAGTCCTTCAGGTGCATCTTCGTGTGGAAGATGTTTTCCTGGTAGACGTTGACATCGAACATCTCGTAACGCGACTTGATGTTCTTGGCCAGGAAGTTCTGGATCGAGTTGATCTTGTGATCGATGTAGTGCTTCTTGCCCTTCACATCGCGGGTGAAGCCACGGACGCGGTAGTCCATGATCACGATGTCCGATTCCAGGCTTTCGATCAGGTAGTTCAACGCCTTCAGCGGCGAAATGACGCCACAGGTAGCCACGTCGATGTCGGCGCGGAAGGTGGCGATGCCTTCCTGCGGGTGCGTTTCCGGATAGGTGTGCACGGTGATGTGCGACTTGTCCATGTGCGCGACCACGGCATCGGAGATCAGCTCCTTGCCGGCCTGCTTCTTGTCGATCACCGGTTCTTCGGAGATCAGGATGGTCACCGAGGCACCCTGCGGATCGTAGTCCTGGCGGGCCACGTTCAGGATGTTCGCGCCGATGATCTCGGCGACATCGGTCAAGATTTGAGTCAGCCTGTCGGCGTTGTACTCTTCATCGATGTATTCAATGTAACGCTGACGCTCCTCTTCGGTGCGCGCGTAACACACGTCATAGATGTTGAAGCTCAGCGCCTTGGTGAGGTTGTTGAAACCCTGCAACCTCAGGCGAGGCAACGGCTTGACCACGGCGGTCGATTCCTGTGTGAGATGGGAAAGGGGGAATTATGGGGCAAACTGCCCGCCGGGGGAACGTGAAGGGCTCACGCATCTGGCACACTATTTGCCCTTAACAGGTGCGCTGGTTAAGCTCCGCCATCGAACCCGTGAATCCGTTCATGCGCAGAGGGAGCGCCCCTATCGTGTCAACCGTGCGCCTAGCTAGCAGCCCATTGGCCTTGGATATCGCCACCATCGATCGCTTTTTGGCGCACAGCCATCGGCGGCGTTACCCCACCCGTACCGACGTTTTCCGCCCTGGAGACCCGGCCGGAACCCTGTATTACGTCATCAGCGGCTCCGTTTCGATCATGGCCGAGGAGGACGACGACCGTGAACTGGTGCTGGGCTACTTCGGTGCCGGCGAGTTCGTGGGCGAAATGGGCCTGTTCGTGGAATCGGACCGCCGCGAGGTGATCCTGCGCACGCGCACCGCCTGTGAACTGGCCGAGATCAGCTACGAACGACTGCACCAGCTGTTCCTGGGCCCGCTGTCGGCCGACGCCCCGCGCCTGCTGTACGCGCTGGGCCAGCAGATTTCCAAGCGCCTGCTCGATACCAGCCGCAAGGCCAGCCGCCTGGCGTTCCTGGACGTGACCGACCGCATCGTGCGTACCCTGCACGATCTGGCCCAGGAGCCGGAAGCGATGAGCCACCCGCAGGGCAGCCAGCTGCGCGTTTCGCGCCAGGAACTGGCGCGCCTGGTCGGCTGCTCGCGTGAAATGGCCGGCCGGGTGCTGAAGAAGCTGCAGACCGACGGGCTGCTGCATGCCCGCGGCAAGACCGTGGTGCTGTACGGCACCCGTTGATCGACAGATGTCCGCCGGGCCATGCCCGGCGGATCACCGTAGCTGCGACACACCATCGCACGCCCCGCACACGCGCTTCCGCTAGGCTCGGTCCATGGAACTGAGCAGCGAATTCTGGTGGTTCATCCTCATCGGCCTGGGCGCACAGCTGGTCGATGGCGCGCTGGGCATGGCGTTTGGCCTGGTGTCCTCGTCGGTGCTGCTGGCCATGGGCATCCCGCCGGCGCAGGCCAGCGCGGCCATCCACACCGCCGAGGTGTTCACTACCGGCGCGTCCGGCGTGTCGCATCTGGTCGCCGGGAACGTCGATAAACGCCTGTTTCTGCGCCTGGCCCTGCCCGGCGCGGTGGGCGGTGCGGTCGGCGCCTACATCCTGACCCAACTACCAGGCGACGTCATCCGCCCACTCATCTACCTGTACCTGCTGGTGCTGGCCATCCTCATCCTGGCCCGCGCGGCCGGGCGCTGGATGCCCAAGGGCGAGATCCGCCGGGTTCCGGTGCTGGGCTTCTTCGCCGGCCTGCTGGACGCCAGCGGCGGCGGTGGCTGGGGCCCGGTGGCCACCTCCACCCTGCTGGCCCGCGGCGGCCAGGCGCGCACCACCATCGGCACGGTCAACGCCGCCGAGTTCGTGGTGACGGTGACCGTGTCGGCCACCTTCCTGCTGTCGATGGGCCTGCAGCACCTGCAGATCGTCGCCGGCCTGTTGATCGGCGGCATGATGGCCGCGCCGGTGGCGGCGATCCTGGTCAAGCGGGTGCAGGAGCGCTGGGTGCTGGTGGCGGTGGGCGTGCTGGTGCTGGGCATCAGCCTGTTCCAGATCGGCCATGCGCTGGGCGGCTACCTGGGGCGCTGACGACACGCCGGGCATGGCCCGGCGGCTCTTCGCGAAAAGCAGTCGAGCATGGCTCGACTCTACAACAGACGCCGGTCAGGCCTTGTCGCCACCGCGGTCGACGCAGCCCCAGTTGAGGATGCGGGTACCGGCCGGCAGCACGCTGCGGAAGAAATCGACCTTGGAGCGCTTCGGGTTCACCACCACCGGCGCCTTGGCCGCCAGCAGCAGCGGCAGGTCCGCGGTGCTGTCCGAATAGGCGATGTCGATGTTGCCGTAGCCGCGCTCGCGCAGCATGCGCATCTTCTCTTCGTTGTGGCAGTGCCGGGTCGGGCCGACCCCGCCCAACCGCGGGCCCACTTCGGTGCCGATGACCGGCACGTCCTGGTGGGCCACGAACGCCAGGATGGCGCGGGCCAGCTCCGGCGGTGCGCCGGTGGCCACGACCACCCGGTCACCCTTGGCACGGTGCGCGGCAAAGACCTCCAGCGCCTGCGGCAGCAGCTTGGCCCGCATCTGCTGCTCGTTGCGGATCACGTAGGCATCGATCACCCGATTGAACTCACGCGCCCGGTGCAGGCCGAAACTGCCGATCCACACATAGACCGAAATACCGGTACGGCGGGTCGGCAGCATCGCCACCAGCGGCCCGGCGATCGGCGTGACCAGCAGCGCGGCCAGCATGCGCAGCGGATTGCGCTTGATCAGCGAGGCGAACAGGTGGGTGCCCGAATCCCCGTCGTAGAGAGTGTGGTCGAAGTCGAAAACGACCAGCGGCGCATCCTCGCGCGGCGTTGGATAGTGCGTTGTCATGCCCCGAAGAATAGCTGACGCAGGCCCTCGCCCGGCTCTTCCACGCGCATGAAGGCCTCGCCCACCAGGAACGCGTGGATGCCGGCGTCGCGCAATAGGGCCACGTCCTGCGGGCCCAGGATGCCGCTCTCGGTCACCAGCAGGCGGTCGCGCGGCACCGCCTTCTGCATGTCCAGGGTGGTCTGCAGCGAGACCTCGAAGGTGCGCAGGTTGCGGTTGTTGATGCCGATCATCGGCGCCGGCACCTGCAGCGCACGCTCCAGTTCGTCGATGTCGTGCACTTCCACCAGCACGTCCATGCCCAGCGACAGGGCCAGTTCGGACAGGGTGGCCAGCTGGGTGTCGTCCAGCGCGGCCACGATCAGCAGGATGCAGTCGGCGCCCAGCACGCGGGCCTCGTACACCTGGTAGGCGTCGATCACGAAGTCCTTGCGCAGCACCGGCAGCGTGCAGGCCTCGCGGGCCTGCTGCAGGTAGGCATCGGCGCCCTGGAAGAAATCGACGTCGGTCAGCACCGACAGGCAGCTGGCACCGCCGAATTCGTAGCTGACGGCGATGTCGGCCGGGCGGAAGTCGGGACGGATCACGCCCTTGGACGGGCTGGCCTTCTTCACCTCGGCAATCACCGCCGGGTCGCCATTGGCCACCGCCGCCTGCAGCGCGCGCACGAAGCCGCGCACCGGGGGGGCACTGGCCACGGCGGCCTGCAGCGCCTCCAGCGGGCGCTGGGCGCGGCGCTGGGCCACTTCTTCGGCCTTGCGGGCCAGGATCGTCTGCAGGATGTCGCTCATCGTCGTCGCTTCGGTACTGGGGCGGTGAGGACGGCCATTATCGGCCATCGGGTGGGTCAGGCTGAACCGCGCGCTCAGGCAACCAGCGCGCGGGTGGTGTCAACGTACTGCTGCAGGCGCTGGCGGGCACTGCCATCGGCAATCGCGGCGCGGGCACGGGCCAGGCCGTCGCCGATGTCGCTGGCCACGCCGGCCACGTACAGCGCGGCACCGGCATTGAGTGCCACGATGTCCAGCGCCGGGCCGGCCTGGTTGTCCAGCACCGCGCGCAGCATCTGGATCGACTGCTCCGGGCTGTCCACGCGCAGGTTGCGGCTGGCCGACATGGCAATGCCGAAATCTTCGGGGTGGATCTCGTACTCGCGCACCTTGCCGTCGCGCAGCTCGCCCACCAGGGTGCCGGCGCCCAGCGAGATCTCGTCCATGTTGTCGCGGCCCCAGACCACCATGGCGCGCTCGGTGCCCAGCTCGCGCAGCACGCGCGCCTGGATACCCACCAGATCGGGATGGAACACGCCCATCAGCACCGACGGTGCACTGGCCGGGTTGGTCAGCGGGCCGAGGATGTTGAAGATGGTGCGCACGCCCATTTCGCGGCGAACCGGCGCGACCACCTTCATCGACGGGTGATGGATCGGCGCGAACATGAAGCCGATGCCGGTCTGCTCGATCGCCGCAGCTACCTGCGCCGGCTGCAGTTCGATGGCCGCGCCCAGCGCTTCCACCGCATCGGCGCTGCCGGACTTGGACGACACGCTGCGGTTGCCGTGCTTGGCCACCCGCGCACCCGCGGCCGCGGCCACGAACATCGCGCAGGTGGAGATGTTGAACGTATGCGAGCCATCGCCACCGGTGCCGACGATATCCACCAGGTGGGTGGTATCGGCCACCGGCACGGCCAGCGCGAATTCGCGCATGACGGTAGCGGCTGCGGCGATCTCGTCGATGGTTTCCTTCTTCACCCGCAGGCCAGTGAGGATGGCGGCGGTCATCATCGGCGAGACATCGCCGCGCATGATCTGCCGCATCAGGTCGACCATTTCGTCGAAGAAGATTTCGCGGTGTTCGATGGTGCGTTGCAGGGCTTCCTGGGGGGAGAAGCTCATCGGAATGCTCCTTGGATCAGGCCGCCGGGCGCTGCAGGAAATTGCGCAGCAGGGCGTGGCCGTGTTCGGTGAGGATGGATTCGGGGTGGAACTGCACGCCTTCCACCGGGAACTGGCGATGGCGCAGGCCCATGATCTCTTCGATCGAGCCGTCCTCGTTCTCGGTCCAGGCGGTCACTTCCAGCGCGTCGGGCAGACTGGTCTTGTCCACCACCAGCGAGTGGTAGCGGGTGGCCTGGTAGCGGTCCGGCAGGCCGGCGAACACGCCCTTGCCTTCATGGCGGATGGGCGAGGTCTTGCCGTGCATGATGTTGCCGGCGCGGATGACCGTACCGCCGTAGACCTGGCCGATGCTCTGGTGGCCCAGGCACACGCCGAGGATCGGCGTGGTCGGCCCCAGCCGCTGGATCAGTTCCAGCGACACGCCCGCTTCATTGGGCGTGCACGGGCCGGGCGAAATGACGATGCGCTCGGGTTTCTGCGCGGCGATCTCGTCCACGCTCATCGCATCGTTGCGCACCACCTTCACTTCGGCGCCCAGCGTCTGCAGGTACTGCACGAGGTTGTAGGTGAAGCTGTCGTAGTTGTCGATCATCCACAACATGGTCAGGTTCCGTCGCTTATCAGGAAAATGGCGTACACGTTTTCGGTGTAGGTGATGGGGCCGGCTTCGATGGATTCGCGCGTGCCAGGCTCAGGCGCTGCGGCGTAGCCGTGACTGGCGGTCACCGAGACCCGGTCGAGATTCTGGCCATCCTCGTCCAGCTGGGGCCACTGCCCGGCCTGGATGCCATAGGCGAAGTCCGGTGCCACATCGGAAATGCTGTACAGACCGCGCAGCGACGTTCCATAGGCTTTGGCCAGGCCCTGCGCCGATTCACGGGTCTGGGCCGCTGCTTCGGTCTTCAGCTCGCGGCGCAGTGCGACCTCACCCGAGTAGGTCGGGGCCACGCTGCTGACCTGCACATGCTCATTGGCTTTCAGCGCGGCCAGCACGTCCTGCATCTGCTTCACGCTGGCAAAGCTGGCACGCAACTGGCGCGAAACGCGGGTACCGATGAATACCTGTCGACTGTCCTCATAGCGCGTGGCGGGGCCGATGCGCAGGTTGTCCGCACGCACGCTGCCGTCCACCGCCTTGTGCTGCTTGAACAGCGCCAGTGCGCGCGCCACGTTGTCCTGCACGCGACGGCGCGCCGCATCGGCGTCCATGTCGGTCTCTTCGATGTTCAACTGCAGGCCGAAGCGGTCGGGCATCACCGTACGGGTGCCCTGCCCCTTCACCAGCAGATGCGGCTGTGAGGGAATGGTATTGGCCTGCGCCCACGCGGACGGGGCCATCGTGGCCAGCAGCGACGACCACAGCAATGCGCTCAGCAGCTTCATGCGGTACTCCTTGTCTTGGGTGGGAACAGCGGAAGGTGCCGCGGCGCAGGCCACGGCACAGGGAAACTCACAGGCCCTTGGCGGCCTGGGCGACGGCGCGGAACAGCGCGCGGCCCTTGTTCATCGTCTCGTCCCATTCCTTGTCCGGGTCCGAGTCGTAGACGATGCCGGCGCCGGCCTGCACGTACAGGCGGCCGTCCTTGATGACCGCGGTGCGGATCGCGATCGCGGTATCGGCATCGCCATGCCAGCCGATGTAGCCGATGCTGCCGGCGTAGACATTGCGCTTGATCGGCTCCAGCTCGCGGATCACTTCCAGCGCACGGATCTTCGGCGCACCGCTGACCGTGCCGGCCGGGAACGTGGCACGCAGCACGTCGGCGTAGCTCAGGCCCGGCTGCAGCTGGCCGGTCACTTCGCTGACGATGTGCATGACGTGGCTGTAGCGTTCGATCACGAACTGCTCGCCCACTTCCACGGTGCCGGCCTTGGAAACACGGCCAGCATCGTTGCGGCCCAGGTCGATCAGCATCAGGTGCTCGGCGCGCTCCTTCGGATCGGCCAGCAGCTCGGCTTCCAGCGCCAGGTCCAGCTCGGGCGTGGCGCCGCGCGGGCGGGTGCCGGCGATCGGGCGCACGGTCACTTCGCCATCCTGCAGGCGCACCAGGATTTCCGGCGACGAACCGACCACCTGCAGGTCGCCCACATCCAGGAAATACATGTACGGCGACGGGTTCAGCGCACGCAGTGCGCGGTACACATCCACCGGGCGCGCCTTGAACGGCACGCTCAGGCGCTGGCTCAGCACCACCTGGAAGATGTCACCGGCGCGGATGTATTCCTTGCTGCGCTGGACCGCATCGACGAAGCCTTCGCGGGTGAAACCGGAAACGAAATCGGATTCGTCCAGCACATCGCTGTTCAGCGGTGCGGGATAGCCCGCACCCGGTGCGCGCAGCTTGGCGGTCAGCGCATCCAGGCGCGCCTGCGCCTGCTCGAACGCGCCGTCGAGCCGCGGGTCGGCATGCACGATCAGGTACAGCCGGCCCTTCAGGTTGTCGAACACCGCCAGTTCGTTGGAATCCAGCAGCAGGATATCCGGCGTGCCCAGCTCATCACGGCCGGCCGGCGGGGCCAGGCGCGGTTCGATGTAGCCGATGCACTCGAAGCCGAACCAGCCGACCAGGCCGCCGGTGAAGCCCGGCAGGCCGTCTAGCTTGGGCACCGAGTGGGCGCTGCGCAGCGCCTCGACCTCGGCGAAGGGGTCGGCCACCTCGCGGGTATCCACCACCTGGCCATCCTCGCGCACGGTCAGGGTGTGGCCGTGGAAGGCGTACACGCGGCGTGCCGGCAGGCCGATGATCGAGTAACGACCAAAGCGCTCGCCGCCTTCGACGGATTCAAACAGGTAGGTATTGGGGCCGTCGGCGAGCTTCAGATAGACCGAAAGCGGCGTGTCCAGGTCGGACAGCACTTCGCGTACAACGGGGATATGGGTGTGGCCTTCAGCGGCCTGCTGCTGAAACTGAGCGTGCGAGTTCAAGACGACTTTCCTTCCGGGACACAGCGTTATGGGGGCGGACGACGGCAACGGGCCACCATCGCCACCAACGGCGTGCGGAAGAAAGGGTATGCGGGGTCGTCAGGCTGGACACCCGTTGACTGTAACGCAGGTTCGGCGGCAGGGAAACCCTGCGAAACTGAACCACCGCAAGCGCGGTGCCGGTTGCAGGGATCGGGGTGGAGACCGGTAGCGGTGGCAATGACCGGGGCGGAGACCGGTGCGACGACCGGTGTGGCGATGACCGGGGCAACGACCGGTGGCAATGACCGGGGCGGAGGCCGGTAGAGTCGACTGTTAGTCGACTGCTCTTCCATCGGTGGCGGAAATGCCCGCGCTACGCGAGTTAGTCGACTAACAGTCGACTCTACCCAGTCGACTCTACCCAGTCGACTCTACCCAGTCGACTCTACCCAGTCGACTCTACCCAGCCGACGCTACCCCTGCCCCGGACAGCAGCGCGCAGTCGGCCGGCAGGTGCATGCGCACCCGGGCCGGCACGCAGTCGATGCGGAAGCGACGGGCCTGCACTGGCTCACCGTCCAGGTTCAAGGTCAGCGCCTGCGTGGCCTCGATCTGCACCCACGGCAACTGCGCGCGCGTTGCCACGCGCTCCAGCGCGGCTTCTTTGCCACCGGTCAGCATCTGGCCGATCGTGGCAGCCACCTCGCCTTCCAGTTCGGGCACCACGGTCACGTCCAGCAGGCCATCATCGATCAGTGCCTGCGGGCACAGCTGCTGGCCGCCACCGGCCTGGCGGCCGTTGCCGATGCCCAGGGCGATGAAGCCGCCTTCCCATTCGAAATCCGGGCCGGTCAGGCGCGCGGTGATCGGCTCGATGCGGCCCAGCTTGGCGATGCCGGTGATGACGTAGGCCAACCCACCCAGCATTTTCTTCAGGCCCGCATCGGTTTCCACCGTCACCTGCGTGCCGAAGCCACCGCTGGCCAGGTTGGCGCACCACCAGGTCCGCCCGTCGGCGTCCACGCGCAGCAGGTCCACAGCGCGCGCGGGGGCCTGCCCGATCAATGCAAAGGCCTGCTGGGGTTCGGTGGGAATGCCGGCGGATGTGGCGAAATCATTGGCCGTGCCCATCGGCACCAGCGCCAGCGAGGGCAGCGTCTCGGCTGGTTCATCGCGATGGGCCAGGGTTTCGGCCACGGCGCTGAGCGTGCCATCGCCGCCGGCGGCCACGATCACGTCCACGCCATGGTCGATGGCTTCGGCCACGTAACGCTCGGCGTCGCCCTCTTCCCAGGTCACCCGCACTTCCAGCTGTACGCCCTGCTGCCGCCAATGGCCGACGGCACTGCGCAGGTCGTCATCGCCTGCGGATTTGCCGTTGAGGATCATGCGCCAGCGCGGGGTGGTCATGCAGTGCTTCCGGGAGGGGGGACGCCCAAGGCTAGCAGCGCCCGATGTCGGGTCCGGTGAAGCCGGTGAAGCCGTTCAGCCGAGCGGGATGACCGCGACCCTCAAGGGCCGCTCCTCGGTGTACATCGGGCCGTCTGCGTTGGCACCGGCTGCGTCGATGCCATCGTGGTCTTCAAGACACAGGTATCGAGGGTTGTTCCAATCGTCGACCACGATGGCCTGCACAATGCTGCGGACATCCGTCGTTGCCACATGGTGGCAGCCGAATGGCAGATGCCCGTGCTGGGAAGACACCAGGCTGAGGCGCAGCTGGCGCACCATGGCGTCGTGCCAGCAGTAGAACGTCATGGCGTGGCCTGCGACCTGCGCGGCGCGGTACGCGGCAACCCGGTGAACGAAGGCTACGACTGGTGCAACGTCCAGAAAGGTGTCTGGCGGTGGGGAGAACGCGCAGAGATTCCCTCGTGCCTCCGCAGTGATGCAGCCAGGGTCGATGACCAGTGCATCTTCTGCCGCAAACTGAAACCAGGATTCAAGCAGCGCAACAACATCCGCATCATTTTCCATCGCTCCATTCTAGTGCCCGTGCACGGCTCGCCGCAGGGGCATTGGCGACCCCCTGTCATCAGGCTGTCACCGATGAGCCGGAGAATGGAAGGCCATAGCAGGGATGATGGATGGAGGCAGGATCAGCCTCCCACGCATGCAGCGAAGCCGCGCCGGGGATTGGCGCGGCTTTTTTTTGGGGTGCACAAGCAGTGCGAACCAAGGTTCGCACCCACCGGGTTGCGGTTCGCACCCACCGGGTTGCGGTTCGCACCCACCACAAACATCAACCGTTGGCGAAATCGTGCAGGGCCTGGCCCTGCAGCCGGTAGACGGTCCACTCGTCCTGCGGCCTGGCGCCGGCGGCGGTGTAGAACTCGATGGCCGGGGTGTTCCAGTCCAGCACCGACCATTCGAAACGGCCGCAGCCTTCGGCCACGGCCTGGCGCGCGATGTACTTCAGCAGTGCCTTGCCGGCACCGCCGCCGCGCTTTTCCGGGCTGATGTACAGGTCTTCCAGGTAGATGCCCTTGCGGCCCAGCCAGGTGGAATAGTTGTAGAAGTACACCGCGTAGCCGATGGCTTCGCCGTCGGCTTCGCAGATCAGCGCGCGGGCACTGGCATCGGCGCCGAACAGGCTCTCGGCAATGCCGATCTCATCGGTCTGCACCGCGTGCTCGGCCTTCTCGTAGATGGCCAGTTCGCGGATGAAGCGCAGGATCAGGCCGGCGTCGGCCACGGTGGCCGCGCGGATGTTCAACACGGCCGCCGTGCCCATGGCTCAGCCCCGCGCCGCAGAGACATTCGCGCGCATCTGCGCGATCACGTCCTGGTAGCTGGTCTTGGCGTTGAAGATGGCCGAACCGGCAACGAAGGTGTCCGCACCGGCGGCGGCGATCGCACCGATGTTGTCGGCCTTCACGCCACCGTCGATCTCCAGGCGGATGTCCTTGCCGCTGGCATCGATCTTCTGGCGCACCACGCGCAGCTTGTCCAGCGCCGACGGAATGAAGGCCTGGCCACCGAAACCGGGGTTGACCGACATCAGCAGCACCAGGTCCAGGTCGTCCAGCACCCAGTCCAGGATGTCCACCGGGGTGGCCGGATTCAGCACGATGCCCGGCTTGCAGCCCAGCGAGCGGATCAGCTGGATGGTGCGGTGCACGTGGCGGCTCGCTTCCGGGTGGAAGCTGATGTAGGTGGCACCGGCTTCGGCGAAATCGGGAATGATGCGGTCCACGGGCTCGACCATCAGGTGCACGTCGATCGGCGCGGTCACGCCGTGCTTGCGCAGGGCCTGGCAGACCATCGGGCCGATGGTCAGGTTCGGCACATAGTGGTTGTCCATCACATCGAAATGGACCCAGTCCGCACCGGCGGCCAGGACGTTGTCCACTTCCTCGCCCAGACGGGCGAAATCGGCGGACAGGATGGACGGGGCGATGAGGCAGTTGGACATGGCCGGGGCCTTGGGCACGAGGGGAAAGGGGTTCAGCGCTTGCGCAGGGTCTTGATGTGGTCGTAGGCAGCGTTGATGCGCCGCGACTTCTGTTCGGCCTGCTGCTGCAGCTCGGGGGCGGCGCCGCCAAGCTTGTCGGGGTGGTACTGGGAAATCAGCTTGCGGTAGGCGCGCTCGATCTCGGCGTCGGTGGCCTCGGAGGTCAGCCCCAGCTCCCGGTACGGGTTTTCCTTGTTCAGGCGGAACCAGTCGCTGTCGAAGGCGTGGCCCAGCAGCAGGCCCACCACCGCCCCGAACAGCGGATTGGGCCGGAACAGCAGGGCCCCGGCGATGAATCCGAGCAGTTTTCCGTACCAGCGCATGGCGTTCCGGGGGTGACCGACGAAATGGACCATCATTTTACGTCACAGCGGGCCCGGACCGCTTTACACTAGGCCGCCCGCTGGTCAGCGGGCCCGCCGGGTCCGTTGGGCAGCCGTATCGACAAAGCCCCAGGAGTGCCCGTGCCGACCACGCTGTTGCAATCCGATCTCCCCGGCCTGCCCTTGCGCCATCGCGGCAAGGTGCGTGATGTGTTCGATATCCCGCGCGAGCGGCTGCCGGCAGGGACCCCGCCGGGCGACTACCTGCTGATGGTGGCCACCGATCGCCTGTCGGCGTTCGACGTGGTGCTGCCCGACCCGATTCCGGGCAAGGGCGAGATGCTCTGCCAGGTGTCCAATTTCTGGTTCGCCAAGACCGCGCACCTGATGCCCAACCACCTGACCGGCATCGATGTGGCCAGCGTGCTGCCCGAGGGCGTGGACCCGGCCCTGTATGCCAAGCGCGCCGTGGTGACCCGCAAGCTGAAGCCGGTGCCGGTGGAAGCGATCGCCCGCGGCTACCTGATCGGCAGCGGCTGGAAGGACTACCAGCGCACCGGCAAGGTGAGCGGCATCGACCTGCCCGACGGCCTGCGCCAGGCCGAGCAGCTGCCCGAGCCGATCTTCACCCCCTCGACCAAGGCCGCCGTGGGCGACCACGACGAGAACATCGACTTCGATGCGATGGTCAAGCAGGTGGGTGCGGACCTGGCCGAGCGCGTGCGCGACGCCACCCTGCGCATCTACAAGTTCGCCGCCGATTACGCCCGCGAGCGCGGCATCATCCTGGCCGATACCAAGTTCGAGTTCGGTACCGATGCCGATGGCCGTCTGTACATCATGGACGAGATGCTGACCCCGGATTCGTCGCGTTACTGGCCGGCGGACGAGTACGAAGTTGGCACCAGCCCGCCGAGCTACGACAAGCAGTTCGTGCGCGATTACCTGGAGACGCTGGACTGGGGCAAGACCGCCCCGGGCCCGACCATTCCGGCCGAGATCATCGAGCGCACCCGCGCCAAGTACGCCGAGGCGCTGCAGCGCCTGGCCGGCATCAGCGTCGATTGATGCCCCTGCGCCCCCGGCCCGCGCGGCTGGGGGCGTGAAATGCGGTCGATGAAATGGACCCGGTAGAGTCGACCGTTGGTCGACTATCGCGCGCAGCGCGGGGTTTTCGCGATCTGAATGGAGAGCAGTCGACCAACGGTCGACTCTACCCCGTCACCCCACCCTTCCCCGCCCCCCATCACCGCGTGGCGCTGCGGGAGTATGCTGGCCGCATGCAGACCACCACCCAGCTTGCACGCCCCGTCGATCGCTACTTCGCCAGCTATTCCGACGACCACCAGAACCCGATCAACCAGGCCATCCATGTGGTCGCCGTGCCGGCCATCCTGTGGTCGGTGGTGGCCCTGCTGTGGTGCGTGCCGCCGCTGATCACCTGGTTCCAGTACGGCATCTGGGCGGCGTTTGCGATGTTCAGCGCCTGGTGCTTCTACAACAAGCTGTCGCGCCCGCTGGGCATCGGCATGCTCATCCAGTTCTTCGTGTTCGGCTGCCTGTGCCGCCTGCTGGAAGCGGAAATCGGCCTGCAGGCGCTGCGCTGGCTGGCGGTGGGCGTGTTCGTGGTGGCCTGGATCGCCCAGTTCATCGGCCACAAGTTCGAAGGCCGCAAGCCCAGCTTCCTGACTGATCTGACCTACCTGCTGATCGGCCCGGCCTGGGTGATGGCCAAGCTGTACCGCAAGCTGGACTGGCGCTACTGAGCGCCGCGCGGCTTTCCTGAACGGGGCCGCGCGCTCACTGCGGCTGTACGCCGTGCCTGCCACGCTGCAGCGCAGGCCGTGGCTGAACCCATCTGCTGCTGACCCACGTGAACCCGCAGCCCCTGTGGTGCAGGGCCTGCGCCCTTCCGTGCGCAGGCGTAGGGGCCGATTCGGCAAAGCCGCCGCACGTACCCGGCAAGGCCGCAAACGCCCCCTGTTGCACCGCAAAAAACATGAATACCGCACGTTACATGCTGTTTGTCGCCGTTACATGGGTTTCGGCGACATTTGACTGACTGTTAGACTCACTGACCTGCTCGTGAATCATGGATTCCCTGCATGCTCCCCAGCCTGCCCCTGCTGCTGGCCCTGCCGTTCCTGATGGCAGTGGCTGTTGCGGCCTTCCCCCGTAGTTCGCGCTCGACTGCTGCCTGGCTGGCGGCGCTGGCGCCGTTGGGCGGGCTGGCCATCCTTGGCTGGCTGACCCCGGCGGTGATGGACGGCCAGGTGGTACGCAGCGTGGTGCCCTGGTTGCCGCAGATCGGGCTGGATTTCGCCCTGCGCCTGGACGGCCTGGCCTGGATGTTCGCCGGCATGGTGCTGGGCATCGGCGCATTGGTGGTGCTGTACGCACGCTACTACCTGAGCAGCCAGGACAACGCCCACCGCTTCTACTGTTACCTGCTGCTGTTCATGGGCGCCATGCTGGGCATGGTGATCTCCGGCAACCTGCTGTTGCTGATGATCTTCTGGGAAATGACCAGCATCAGCTCGTTCCTGCTGATCGGTTTCTGGTCGCACCGGCAGGATGCCCGCGAGGGCGCGCGCATGGCGTTGGTGATCACCGGTGGCGGTGGCCTGGCCCTGCTTGGTGGCGTGCTGCTGATCGGCCGCATCGTCGGCAGTTTCGACCTGGACGTGGTGCTGGCCGCCGGCGAGCAGATCCGCGCCAGTGCGCTGTATCCCTACGCGCTGTTCCTGGTGCTGGCCGGCATCTTCACCAAGAGCGCCCAGTTCCCGTTCCATTTCTGGCTGCCGCACGCGATGGCCGCCCCCACCCCGGTATCGGCCTACCTGCATTCGGCCACCATGGTGAAGGCCGGCGTGTTCCTGCTGGCGCGCCTGCATCCGGCGCTGGCCGGCAGCGATCTGTTCTTCTACACGGTCAGTGGCATTGGTGCGCTCACCCTGCTGATCGGTGCCTGGAACGCGATTTTCCAGCACGACCTGAAGGGGCTGCTGGCCTACTCGACCATTTCCCACCTGGGCCTGATCACCCTGCTGTTCGGCCTGTCCACGCCGATGGCAGTGGTGGCCGGCGTGTTCCACATCCTCAACCACGCCACGTTCAAGGCGTCGTTGTTCATGGCCGCCGGCATCATCGACCACGAGACCGGCACCCGCGACATGCGCCGGTTGGGGGGACTGCGCAGGTTGATGCCGTTCACCAGCGCACTGGCCATCATCGCCTCGCTGGCGATGGCCGGCATTCCGCTGCTCAATGGTTTCCTGTCCAAGGAAATGCTGTTTGCCGAGGCGCTTACCGCCGGTGGCCCGGGCACCATGCGCATGGCGGTGTCGATCGCCGCGCTGCTGGCCGGTGTGTTCGGCGTGGCCTACAGCCTGCGCTTCGTGCACGACACCTTCTTCGGCGATGGCCCGCACGACCTGGACCACGTGCCGCATGAGCCACCGCGCTGGATGAAGGTGCCGGTGGAGATCCTGGTGGTGATCTGCGTGGCGGTGGGCATTGCCCCGGCGCTGACCATCGCCCCGGTGCTGCATGCCGGTGCGGCCGCCATCCTGGGCCCGGCCATGCCCGACTACAGCCTGTCGGTGTGGCATGGCTTCAACCTGCCGCTGGCGATGAGCGCGGTGGGCGTAGTGGGCGGCGTGGCGCTGTACTTCGGCCTGCGCAAGCTGATCAACCTGCACGGTGTGGAGAACACCAGCACCGGCCGCAACGTGTTCCATGCGCAGCTCGATGCCCTTTCCGCGCTGGCCATGCGCCTGACCAACGGGATTGCCAACGGCAGCCTGCAGCGCATGCTGCTGGGCCTGGTGCTGGTGGCGGTGGTGGTGGGTGCGGCGCCGTTCGTGGCCAACCCGGGCTCGCCCAACTGGACCCGACCGCAACCCATTCCCCTGCTGGGCTGGGCGCTGTGGCTGGTGATGATGGGCTGCGCGGTGGCCACCCTGCGCATCTACAAGCAGCGCCTGCTGGCAGTGTTGCTGGTGGGCGGCGTGGGCCTGATGGTCGCGCTGACCTTCGTGTTCCTGTCTGCACCCGATCTGGCCCTGACCCAGCTGCTGGTGGAAATGGTGACTCTGGTGCTGATGCTGCTGGGCATGAACTACCTGCCCGCGCAGTCCGGCCCGGAGCGGCCGCGCTGGCGCAAGCGCCGTGATGCGGTGATCGCCATCATCGCCGGCGCCGGCCTGGGTGCGCTGGCCTACACCGCCATGACCCTGCCGCCGAACACCATGGCCGGGGAAATGCTGGCGCGCTCGCTGCCCGAGGCCTATGGGCAGAACGTGGTGAACGTGATCCTGGTGGACTTCCGCGGCTTCGATACCTTCGGTGAGATCACCGTGTTCGGCATCGCCGCGCTGGTGGTGCACGCCCTGCTGCGGCGTACCCGCATGGCGCCGGAGCAGATCATGCCCGGCCCGCCGATCAAGCTGCCGGTGCCGGCCGACCTGGCCCAGATCATGTTCCCGCTGACGCTGACGGTGTCGATCTTCCTGTTCCTGCGCGGCCACAACGCGCCCGGCGGCGGTTTCATCGCCGGCCTGGTGCTGGCGGTGCCGCTGCTGATCCAGTACGTGATCCAGGGCTCGGCGTCGGTGGAATCGCGCTTCGGCTTCGACTACATCCGCTGCATCGGTGCCGGCCTGCTGATCGCCCTGCTCAGCGGCAGCGCGTCGATGCTGTTCGGCGTGCCCTTCCTGACCAGCGGCCATATCGACCTGCACCTGCCGCTGATCGGCGAGGTGCCGCTGGCCAGCGCGATTGGTTTTGATATCGGCGTGTACCTGGTGGTGTTCGGCGGCGCCATGCTGATGCTGTCGATGATGGGCACGATCAAGCCCTCGCGCACCCGCACCGCGCGCAAGGGTGAAATCGATCTGCAACGCCGTTCGGCCCTGACCGGGGAGATGCACTGATGGAACTGGCCCTGGCCACCGCGATCGGCGTACTGACCGCCATCGGTATCTACCTGCTGCTGCGTGCGCGCAGCTTCGATGTGATCCTGGGCATGACCTTCCTGTCCTACGCCACCAACCTGCTGATCTTCGCCGGTGGCCGCGTGGTGCAGGGCAAGGCGCCGGTGCTGCAGGAAGGCATGGACAGCCACCTGGGCAACTACACCGACCCGTTGCCGCAGGCGCTGGTGCTGACGGCCATCGTGATCGCCTTTGCGATGACGGCCGTCAGCATCGTGCTGGCCATGCGCAGCCGCAGCGACAACCACAGTGACCACGTGGACGCCCACGAACCGGACGACGACGCACCGCCGCGCCGGGGCGAGGACCAGGCATGAACCATCTGGTGATCCTGCCGATCCTGGTACCGCTGCTGGGCGCTGCGCTTTCGCTGTTCGTCGAACACCGCCGCTATGGCCCGAAGGTGCAGCGCGCGGTGGCCTGGAGCGCACTGGGCGCGCTGGCGCTGGTGGTGGGCCTGCTGTTTGCCGGCACCGCCGGCGGTGATATCCAGGTCTATCTGCTGGGCGACTGGCCCTCCCGCCTGGGCATCGCGCTGGTGGCCGACCGCCTGTCGGCGTGGATGCTGCTGACCACCCTGCTGCTGGCCATTCCCTGCCTGCTGCATGCGTGCTCGGGCTGGGACCGGCGCGCACCGCACTTCCACGCGCTGTTCCAGTTCCAGCTGGTGGGCCTGAACGGTGCCTTCCTGACCGGCGATATCTTCAACCTGTTCGTATTCTTCGAGGTGATGCTGATCGCCTCCTACGGCCTGCTGCTGAGTGGCGGCCGCGGCCTGCGCATGCGCATCGGCCTGCATTACGTGGTGTTCAACGTCACCGCCTCCACCCTGTTCCTGATTGCCCTGGGCCTGCTGTACGCCTCGCTGGGCTCGCTGAACATGGCCGAGCTGTCGCAGCGCATCGCGCAGGTGCCGCCGGCGCAGCTGACCCTGGTGAAGGCCACCATGGGCCTGTTGCTGCTGGTGTTCTGCGCCAAGGCCGCGCTGATGCCGCTGTACCTGTGGCTGCCCGAGGCCTATTCGCGTGCGCCGGCCGCGGTGGCGGCCCTGTTTGCGATCATGACCAAGGTCGGCCTGTACGCGGTGCTGCGCATCCAGATGCTGTGGTTCGGTGAGGATGCCGGCGCGATGGCCGGCTACGGCCGTGACTGGCTGCTGTGGGCCGGCGTGGCCACGCTGGTGCTGGGCGGCCTGGGCGCACTGGCCGCCACCCGCCTGCGCGTGCTGATTTCCTATCTGGTGATCGTCTCGGCGGCCACGCTGTTCATCGCCTTCGCGGTGGGCACGCCACGGGTGCTGTCCGCCGGCCTGTACTACCTGCCGCACAGCAGCTTCGTGGCTGCGGCACTGTTCCTGGTGGCCGACCTGATCCGGCGCCGCCGCGGCGGTGCCAGCGACCGCAAGGAAGTGGTGGCGCCGATGCCGGGCAAGGAAACGCCGGCGGTGCTGTTCCTGATCGGTGCGGTGTCGGTGGCGGGCCTGCCGCCGCTGTCCGGCTTCCTGGCCAAGGCGGCCCTGCTGGCCGGCATGCCGGCGCAGTACACCGGCGTGGTGTGGACAGCGGTGCTGGTCAGCAGCCTGCTGGTCATCATGGGCCTGACCCGCGGTGGCATCCGCCTGTTCTGGCGCGTGCCGGCACCCGATCCTGCGCTGCCGCCGCCGCGCAAGGCGCCGCTGCGCCGGGTCGAACTGTATGCCGCCTGCCTGCTGCTGGCCTACGGCATCGGCATGACCCTGGGCGCCGCCCCGCTGATGCGCCACACCGATGCCATCGCCGCGCAGCTGCTGCAGCCGGGCGAGTACGTGCAGCAACTGCGTGCGACCACGCCGGAGATCCGCCAGCCATGAACGCACAGCGCTCGCTGTTCCGCCGCATCATCCCCTCGCCCGCCCTGAGCATCATGGTGGTCGCGTTCTGGGTGCTGATGTCCGACAGCTTCACCCTGGGCCAGATCGTGCTGGGCCTGGTGCTGGGCGTGGTGGTGCCGCTGTTCGCCGCGCGCCTGGATCGCGAATTCGCCCGCATCGGCACGCTGCGGCCGGTGCCCAAGCTGCTGTTCGTCACCCTGTGGGACATCCTGGTGTCCAACATCCGGGTGGCGATCCAGGTGCTGGGGCCTGAGAAGAACATCCACCCCGGTTTCATCTGGTTGCCGCTGGACATCGCCAACATCCACGGCATTGCCGCGCTGACCAGCATGATCACCCTGACCCCCGGCACGGTGTCGGCCGCGTTGAGCGACGACCGCCGCTTCCTGCTGGTGCACGTGCTGCACCTGGACGACCCGCAGGAGCTGATCGACACGATCAAGCGCCGTTACGAAGCCCCGTTGATGGAGATCTTCCCATGACTGGATTCCAGATCATCCAGACCACGCTGGTGGTGTGCATGCACGTGGTCGGCCTGGCCATGCTGCTGGCCACCTGGCGCCTGCTGCGCGGGCCCACCGTGCCCGACCGCATCCTGGCGCTGGACACCCTGTCGGTGACCGCCATCGCCGAGCTGATGCTGTTCGGCATGTACCTGAACTCGGCCATCTACTTCGAAGCGGCGCTGGTGATCGCCATGCTCGGCTTCGGCAGCACGGTGGTGCTGAGCAAGTTCGTGCTGCGGCGGGACATCGTCGAATGATCACTTTCATCCAGATCGCGCTGTCGGTGCTGCTGCTGTTCGGCTGCTTCTTCATCCTGGTGGGCGCGCTGGGGCTGGTGAAGCTGTCCACGTTCTTCAAGCGCCTGCATGCCCCGACCAAGGCCAGCACGCTGGGCGTGGGCTGCGTGCTGGTGTGTTCGGTGTGCTACCACATCTTCCTGGGCCAGGACCCGCAGCCGCGCGAGCTGCTGATTACCGTGTTCCTGTTCATCACCGCACCGATCAGCGCGCACCTGATGGCCAAGGCCGCGCTGTCGCTGCTGATGGAAACCCGGCCCAGCCTGCCAGGCAACGAACGCGCAGAAGAAGAGCAGTTGCCGCCGCCGGAACCGGAGCGGGAAGAGGAAACCACCGCGCGTTGAGGGTAGGTCCGGAGCGGGAAGAGGAAACCACCGCGCGTTGAGGGTAGGTGCGGTGGGTGCCGACCGTTGGTCGGCACGATTCGATGGTAGGTGCCGACCGTTGGTCGGCACATGGGTAGAGTCGAGCTTGCTCGACTGAAGCGCGAAGAGCAGTCGAGCAAGCTCGACTCTACAAAAACGAACGCGCCGCCGAAGAGCAGTTGCCGCCGCCGGAACCGGAGCGGGAAGAGGAAACCACCGCGCGTTGAGGGTGGGCGGGTAGAGTCGAGCTTGCTCG